>NC_015172.1:2400000-2735579 GCF_000190635.1 Syntrophobotulus glycolicus DSM 8271
TACTCGTTTGTAAATGCCAGGTCATTACGCTCCACCCGCAAATATTGCCTGTCACAAATAAAGTGCAGGCCGGCATTGCGCAAGAGGGCTCCCGGAAGCAGCCCGCACTCCGTTAAAATCTGAAATCCATTGCAGATTCCCCAGACCAAACCGCCTTCGCGGGCGAATCTGATCACATCTTCCATAATGGGAGAAAACCGGGCTATCGCTCCGGTTCTGAGATAATCACCGTAGGAAAATCCTCCCGGCAGCACAATCAGGTCAAATCCCTGAACTGATGTCTCCTGATGCCAGAGCATCACCGGTTCTTCACCGAGGACACGCCACGCTTCCAAACAGTCAACCTCACAGTTTGATCCTGGAAAACGCACTATTCCGATTTTCATTTTAGTCCTCCAACTCAAACGTGTAGTCTTCTATAACGGGATTGGAGAGCAATTTACGGCAGATTTCATCCATAACCTGTGTCGCCTTTTCTTTGGACTCTTCATTAAGGGTAACTTCCATAAATTTGCCGATACGCACAGAATGGACCGGATAGTCCATACTGCGCAAAGCTTTTTCTACCGCACTGCCCTGCGGGTCAAGGATGCTTTTTTTCAAGGTTACGTTTACCTTGGCTTTAAGCATTTTCAACGGCCTCCTTCAGACGGCTGTAGACTTCTACATAAGCTTCTTCAACTTTACCCAGGTCTCTGCGGAAACGGTCCTTATCCAGCTTTTCCTTGGTTTCCGTATCCCAGAAACGGCAGGTATCAGGGGAAATTTCATCACCCAGGAATATTTTACCGTTTGCTTTACCAAACTCCAGTTTATAGTCAACAAGTGTAATTCCCGCTTTAGCTGTAAGCTTAGCCATTTCTTCATTGACCCTTAAGGCGATCTTCTTCATTGTTTCGACCTCTTCAATAGAAGCCCAGCCCATCGCCTGGGCATGTGTTTCGTTCACCATGGGATCACCAAGACTGTCATCCTTATAATAGAGCTCGAGAACTGTGGAAGCCAGTACATAGCCCTCATCTTTCCCGACACGTTTGGACAGGCTCCCGGCAACAATATTACGGACAACGACCTCCAGCGGCATCATGTCCAACCTTCTGACAATCTGTTCCCGGTCATTGAGCAATTCGACAAAATGGGTTTCAATCCCCTTGCCTTCCAAATACTTGAACATCATGGCCGACATCTTATTGTTGATGATCCCCTTGTCCACAATCGTGCCTTTTTTGACGCCGTTAAAAGCTGTCGCATCATCCTTGTATTCCACCCAAAAACAGTTCTGGTCATCCGTGTCATAAATCTTTTTGGCCTTACCTTCGTAAAGCATAGCTGATTTTTGCATGTTCAGTCTCCTTTTTCTTCACATTCAATATCTCCGGACCATTGATCCATGTTCAATATTAATGACCATTTTCCCCTGATCCTATGTTTACTCATCAATTAACCCTATCCTGCGGAAAACATAGTTGATATTCTTGGTATGATAGGAATAATCAAACAACTCTTCTACTTCTTCAGCGGTCAAAACAGCCATGATCTCTTTGTCCGCCAAAACATAATCCTTAAAATGAACCTTCGTCTCCCAGGCCTTCATGGCATTCCTCTGCACCACGGCATAGGCTTCCTCCCTGCTTACACCATGTTCAATCAAGGCCAGCATGACGCGTTGGGAAAAGATCAGTCCATATACTTTGTCAATATTGTTTTGCATATGCTCAGGGAAGACTCTCAAACCTTCGATGAGCTGGACCATTTTATGCAGCATATAATGAAGGGCAATCGTGCTGTCCGGAAGAATGACCCGTTCTGCGGAAGAATGGGAAATATCCCTTTCATGCCACAAGGCGACGTTTTCTAAGGCCACCTGGGCATTGCCCCTGATCAGCCTCGCCATACCGCATATCCTTTCCGCCGTGATTGGGTTCTTCTTATGGGGCATGGCGGAAGAACCTTTTTGCCCCTTGGCAAAGGCCTCTTCCACTTCATGGACATCCGTTCGCTGCAGATTGCGAAGTTCCGTCCCTATTTTATCCAGAGTGGAGGCGACACCGGCCAATACAGCCACATAGAAAGCATGCCTGTCTCTCTGGATAATCTGCGTCGATACCGTAGCCGGTTTCAGATTCAGACTTTTGCACACCCATTCTTCGACCTGCGGCTCGACATTAGCAAAAGTTCCAACCGCTCCGGATATCTGGCCGACCCGCACTTCTTCCCGGGCAAAAATCAATCTTTCTTTTTGCCTTTTCATCTCTTCATACCAGAGAGCAAACTTTAAGCCGAATGTAATTGGTTCAGCATGTATCCCATGTGAACGTCCCATTTGCATGGTATCTTTATACTCAACGGCTTTTTTTCCCAAAAGATCGATCAAGATATCCGTTTTTTCTAAAATCAGATCGGCGGCTTCAACCAGCTGCATGGAAAGCGCCGTATCCAGAACATCGGAAGAAGTCAGCCCCAGATGAATGTACTTGGCTTCATCGCCGACATTTTCAGCGAGATTGGTCAGGAAAGCCAGCACATCGTGGTTCGTTGTCTCTTCAATTTCCTTAACCCTGTCCCAGGTAAACGCTGCTTTTTCTCTGATTGCCTGAACCGCTTCCGAAGGGATCTTCCCAAGCTGTGCCCAGCCCTCACAAGCGGCAATCTCAATTTTCAGCCAGAGAGAAAGCCTGTATTCGTCCGTCCAGATTCTCCCCATCTCGGGAAGTGTATATCGTTCAATCACCTTTATTTACCCCTCACTTGCCCAGCTGCGCAAGCTTTTCCTGCAGAGCGGCATCTTTGGCCTCAACATCAGCGGCCATCTTCCTGCGAAAAACTTTCACAGCTTCTTTTAATGATTCGTCAGCGACCGCAAGGATCTCAATAGCCAGAAGGGCGGCATTCCGCGCATTATTGATCCCAACAGTAGCTACCGGTATGCCCGGAGGCATCTGGACGATCGCATAAAGAGCGTCAACCCCTTCCAGGGCCCCGCTGCGAATAGGAATACCAATCACAGGCAGGGATGAAGCCCCTGCAACAACTCCCGGCAAATGAGCGGCCAGGCCTGCTCCGGCAATGATGACTTTACCGCCCTGTTCTTCAAAGTTTCTCACCCACTCTATCGTCCTTTCCAAAGTGCGGTGAGCCGAAGAAACTTTAACTTCAATGGGGATTCCGAACTGTTTAAGTGTTTTGACCGCATCCTCCATTACACTGTAATCCGAATCGCTTCCCATAACAATACCGACAGGAATCATCAAACACGTCCTCCTTACAAGCCATTTTCGGCATTTTTCTTAGTATCTATGCTTCACCCTAATTTTACCCGACAATTCTCCAAGGGTCAATAAATCTTCCGAACATTTATTCAATTATTGCTCCAAATGTTCGGTAATAATTAAGCCTGTCCTTGAACAGCGGACAGGCTTCTTTTTTTTTCATTTTTTCTTGATCCCGGATCTAACGGTTTTCCACTTTGTCGATCATGAGCGACAGGTGTACAGATAAATCAAAATCAATCGGCTTTTCAATTGGTTCATTTCTAAAATATATTGCCCGTACTACCGGCCGCGAGGGAAAATAGTGATTCTGCCTGATGACATTTCCCCTGTGTCCATTGCTGAGCAGCACTCCTGTTCCTGTCGGGTAAACAGCAACATTTCTCATAAAAACCTTTACGATCTCCGGGTCAAATTGATGCCCGGATTGAGCTACCACATATTCATAAGCCTGATAAGGCTGAATCGCTTCCCGATAAGGCCTTTTACTGATCAAGGCGTCGTAAACATCCGCAATCGCGGCTATTCTGCTGTATTCATGAATTTCCTTCCCTTTAATCCCGCGCGGGTAGCCTCCTCCCTGCCATCTCTCATGGTGCTGGAGGGCGACATGGGCCGATAAAAGACTGAAATCCTGGTTCTGCTTTATTGCCTCATACCCATAATAAGTGTGCTTTTTTATTTCCTCATATTCTTCATGATTAAGAGTACCGCTGCTATTGATAATAGAATTGGGAACTTTGGTCTTCCCTACATCATGCATAAGAACGCCCATTCCAAGCTCCAAAAGCTTGTTCGTGGTAAACCCCATTCCTATGGCGATCACAAGAGCTAAAATTGTTGTATTGACAGAATGATGATAGGTATATTCATCATAACTGATAATTTCTATAAGATTATTAAGAATATCTCTACTGTGGAGAAGATCATCGACAATCTCCAGCACCGCTTTCCGAACATCTTTCGCTTCATCATTAGATGCGGTTTTGTCTGCGCCAATACTTGAAGTAACCCTGCTTACTGCTGAATAGGCCAGTTGTTTTGTTTTATCCGAAACAGGGAAAAAAATTTCAATATCTTTAAATTTCTCATCTTTAATAAAAAGCATGTCAAAACCAAGATATCGTAATTTATTTAAATAAAGAGAAGAAAGCATCATTCCTTCTCCCAGCAAAACCCTCCCAGCTGCATCCCTGACTGGTCGTGCCAGTGCATCTCCTTCTTGCACATAATTGATATTTACAAGCCTCATCCTTTAAATCTCCGCAAAATGTTATGATGTCTCTTCATCTTGTCGTTATGACATTTTTCACATTAAATAGACAAATTCATTTTATCATTATGTGATGCATTAATATATCCGTACAAAGTCCTATCTTTAAGAGATTTTGGGATTTTGAATGAAATATTTCTCTATGCTGAACCCCTTCTCCAACACACCAATATCATTTTAACCTGCCAAACAGCAAATTTCAAATATGATAACCTTTTTTCTTTATCGAAGATTTTTTTTAACTTTTTTTAAAAATAGCATTTTATTTTAAAACAATATACTTTTTTCATAAAGCTAATCAATTTCTTGAGACTTCAAGAATAGATCAAATTATCCCCTGAAACAGACCCCTTTTCTTCTTTTTGGTAAAAACAGGGCAGCCTTTTGGTTTAGGCTGCCCTGCCAGGTGTTGAGTTCTTGTGATGAATCAGCTATTTTACAATATTAAACGTCTCTTGCAAGCCATTCCAACTAAGAGTCATCGTGTAGCTCCCATCCTCTTCCAGTGTTCCTTCCCCACTGTTTGAGCCCAGTTCTACATACCCTTCCGGATCGACAAAAGAGCCGTCAAACTCAAATTCTCCCCGACCGGCTCCGCCCGGACCTGTATACATGCACTCCAAGCTTTTTACAGAATCGGGATTGGCGCCAAGATATTTCACTCTGATATTCTCTTCGTGCCATCCTTCTGACTGTTCTACTCCATTTTCATCTATCCAGGAATATTGATAATGCTTTAAGATAACCTTCCCTGACCAGTTGGTGCCTTTTCCGTAATAATACTCAGATACCCCCTGATTGATCTTATACACTGCCTCCCTGCTTTTCTCGGAATTCGGGGCATATGTTTGTTGAAATTTCCTTACTTCAGCCGTCGTTGCAATATCTTTCGCCGCGGAAGGATCGTATTCAACAATATAAAACATCAGCAGGTTTTTTGCCTGAAGTGGCGTAAAAACATATTTTCCCGCTTCCTGAAGCCGAATAAAGCCTTCACCTAACCCCTGACCATTATAAATTGCCGCAATTGCCTCATCTCTTTTGTCTATAGATGGAAAAGCATAAACAAACAATTTCTCCCCGGTTCCTTCAAAATTGTAGGTGGCGGGTCTTGTCTGATTTATTGTGTATTCTTCAGCTAAAAAGTCATGGCCGGGATAGAGCGTAATCCCTTCTTCACCGAACGCATCCGCAACATTTGAAGCGCTGACGATGACATCATTCTTTGCTGCCGCATCATTTTGGGAAACACTATGCAAGCCTACGACCAAGGCAAACAGAATGATACAAAGACCAATGATATACCTTAATGGTTTCACCTTTTCTTCCTCCTGACTCTCGTTCGCTTATCATGAAACAAGTGAAAATAAAGACTTTTTATAGTATAGCATATTTGCGGAATATTTCGGAGAGAAAAAATGATTATTTTCCTCCAATTTCATCCTTTTATTCATTGATCACCGAAATTTACCTTCCCTAGCTTTGTCAGCACTTTTTTGTTCTTATAGAAATACCATTCCATTTCAAAAGCCTTTTGGATCTTTTTATCCTTGTTCATAACAAAAAATTTAAACCCATCCACAATTTTCAGTGCCTCAAAATACCTTTTCTGAATTTCCAGATCATCGGCCCCAAATTTTATCTGAAAAACCATTTTAGCTTTATGAAACATAAAGGTGAATTCTATGTACAAATCATAATCAGCCTTGCCTCGTCCTTTTTCAATGCTTGTCACCGTTTTGAACTTTACCGTTTCACTTGATTCCGCAAGAAAAGGCTGCAGCAACTTATCATCAGCAGTGATCAGAAAATTTACACTTAAATCTTCACCACTGCCGGAAATTGAAGATGCGATGGCGTTTACAGGAATTTCATTTAAATTGGGGTATAATTGCTCAATAAAAGGCTGGAGTTCCTGCATCTCACTATGATTGTCCGTCAAGATATCACTCCTTCATCTTTAAACTCTCTGAGGACAACATTTCATCTCCCTAGAAACAAATGTCTTAGTGCTATTTTAATATAATATCAATTTTTTTACAAAAGAAGATTTTGTCCGGAATCATCCTGCCTTGCGGTCAATCCTCCACTTTTAAAGCGATCGCTTCTATTTCCACAAGGGCCCCCTTGGGCAGATCCGCCACTTCCACACAAGACCTGGCCGGAAAAGGTTCCGTAAAAAATTCGGCGTAAATTTCATTAACCACGGCAAAATGGCTGAGGTTTTTCATAAATATCGTTGTTTTGACCGCATGCCTGAGACCGCTCCCCGCTGCTTCAAGGACATTTTTGAGATTATCCAGCACCTGGTATGTTTGGTCCTTGATCTCATTTGATTCAATGACACCTGTTTTGGGGTTTAACGGGACCTGTCCTGAAGCAAATACAAGATTCCCCGCAATAATCCCCTGAGAATAAGGACCGATCGCTGCCGGTGCCTGAATGGTTTTAACTTCTTGACGCATCATTTTTCATACCCTTCCTTTTTTCTTATCAATGATCATTTATCGGCTCTCGGATGCCATACTTTCATTCATGCTCCCTGTTCTGTATCCGATTAAATCAAGTGCGACATAAACGAAACCAATTGTTCTGAACTCAGCATAGACCTCTGTTCTCAAGTCAGGCTTCATCAGCTTTTCCCATCCATCTTCCCCTGTCTCTATCCGGGCAACATCTCCGTGATGTCTGACTCTCACCTGCCTGATTCCCTTGTCAAGCAGATATTGCTCAGCCCGGTCAACCATGACCAGTTTCTCTAACGTGATTTTCTCTCCGTAGGGGAATCTTGAAGCCAGACAGGCAAAGGACGGTTTATCCCATGTCTTCAAGCCAAGCCTCAGGGACAGTTCCCTGATTTCTTCTTTGGTCAGGCTTGCTTCTCTAAGCGGACTTAATACTCCAAGCTCCTCTATTGCTTGCATTCCGGGCCTGTAATCGCCAAGATCATCAAGATTAGAACCTTCAGCAATATTCATCAGCTGATATTCGTCCGCTATTGTGATGATTTTGGAAAACAGCTCTTTTTTACACATGTAGCACCGGTTACGGGGATTTTCGGCAAATCCTTCGATATCAAGTTCCTCAGAATCGACGATCAGATGTTTTATCCCGTATTTCCTGGCAAATCCTACCGCTTCATTCAACTCCCTCTCCGGGAAAGAACAAGATCGGGCCGTTACCGCAATGACCTTTTCACCAAGGACTTCATGGGCAACTTTTAATAAAAAGGAAGAATCTACTCCTCCCGAAAAAGCAATGGCAAGCCCATCGAGATTTATTAGAATGGCTTTTAGTCTCTCCAGCTTTTCTAAAGAATTCATTAATATGATACCCCCACATTTTTGGTTCGGATTCAGTTTCATACTTAGATTATATATTTACTGGACTTTAAAGTCATCAAAAAAAGAGACCGTTGTCCAAGAGTTTTGGCCTGACTCCTGTCTTTGGTCTCTTCAACCCTCCCCCTGGCTCTCAAATCATCTCCCCTTCGGGTGTAATGACAATCTCCTTGTATGGAACAATCACTTTTGCATTCAGCATTGCTTCTTTAACAGCTTTCTGCAGTCCTGAGCAGCAAGGAACATTCATCCGTACCAGGGTGATGCTTTTCGGCCCTTTTTTAAGAATTTCGGTCATCTTTTCAATATGATATTGATTGTCATCCAGTTTTGGACAAGCGATGATCGTGATTTTGTTCTTCATGAAATCCTGATGGAACCGGGCATAGGCATATGCGGTACAATCAGCCGCAAAGAGCAGCTCTCCTCCGGCCAGATAAGACGCATCGGGATTGATCAGCTTTAACTGCACCGGCCACTGCCTTAACTCAGACTGAAGAATATCATTCGAACTTGTATCTGCCTGTTTTTTGTTTTCCTCGGAAATTGACTCTCTTTTCGGTTTCAGGCTTTTTGCCAGAGTTCCAGGGCAACCGCAGGCCAGGGAATCCTTTTCCGCCGGTTTTTCCGCTCCGGCGTTTATTTCTTTCTCAATAACGGAAATTGCTCCTGTCGGACATTCAGGCAGACAGTTTCCCAACCCATCACAGTGATCCTCCCGCACAAGTTTTGCCTTTCCCTCCACCAATTCAAGCGCACCCTCGTGGCAGGCATCAATACACAGCCCACAGCCGACACATTTTTCCTGGTCAATCTCCACAACTTTTCTCAGCATAATTTTCACCTGCTTTATTTAAAATGAAATTTAAGCGAATTCACAGGTTAACTATAGGACAGACCAGGAAATCATGCTGTAACTTATGTTACGACAACAACGAAAAGAACGCATCCCTGTTTTTTACCTGAAAGTGCCGGCGTATTTCCTCCGGATGGTTGCCTTAAAAAGATCTGTGGGCGCGGTAGTTTCCGAGCAGTCGGAAATTTAAACTTTCCTCACCGATGACCTTAAGCGCCCTGCTTACTCTTTCATCAGTTAAGCTGCCCTCAAAATCGATATAAAAAACATATTCCCATGGTTTATGAAGGGCAGGTCTGGATTCTATCTTCAGAAGATTAATCCGCGCTGTTTCAAAATGTTTCAGGACCCTAAACAATGAGCCGGGCTCATGAGGCAAAGATAACGTGACGCTGATTTTATCCGGAATTTCTTTTTCTCTAATGATTCCGGAAAATTTCGGATCCTCTATTTTACGGTTTTTTATGACCACAAACCTCGTATAATTATTCGGATGGTCATTTATGGCTTCAGCCAGAATATCCAGGCCGTAAATCTCAGCCGCCCTTTTACCGGCTATTGCCGCTTTTTTCAGAGAACCCATCTCCAGCACTTTTTCTGCGCTCCCGGCTGTGCTGGCACAGGCTACCTGATTCCAGGAAGGATTGTTCCTGATAAATATTCGGCACTGGGTAAACACCTGCGGCATGGAATAGACCTCTTCAATATCCTCCAGCTTAGTTCCCGGCAAGCCGATTAAAAAGTGCACAACTTGAATAATTCTTTCTCCTATTATCTCCGCAGGGTAACGGCCAAGCAGGTCATATACCTCGGAAATTCCCCCGGTTGAGGAATTCTCAATAGGAACAATACCATAATTGATTTTATTTTCCTTCAGGGCTTCAAAAATCCCTTCAAAGTCGCGAAAGCTCACAGCCTCTTTATCGGTGCCAAAGTATTCGATCAAGGCCTGTTCACTATAGGAACCGGGTACTCCCAGAAAACCGACTGAAGGCTTATCTCCCATCTTATTCCGTTCTGTGATTTCAGCTTTTGTCATTTCAGCTTTCCCCCTCTGCCAGCAAAAGATCAAGCACGGCAAATGCGGCCACCGCTTCCACCACAGGCACTGCTCTGGGAACAATACAGGGATCATGGCGTCCTTTAATCTCGATGATTTCATTGGTTTTGGTCCGGAGATTCACCGTTTTTTGCGGGACGGCAATAGACGGCACAGGTTTAAATGCCGCTCTGAATACTACAGGCATCCCGTTTGTTATTCCGCCTTGAACCCCTCCGCTGTGATTGGATAAAGTCCGGATTTCTTCTATGCCGTTAGCCTCGGTCATCCCATACTGATCATTTGCCTCAGATCCACGCATCTTGGCAAGCTGAAATCCTGCTCCGAATTCCACCCCTTTGACCGCGGGAATAGAAAACAGCATATGCGCCAGAAGGCTTTCCACAGAGTCAAAAAACGGCGACCCTAAACCTGCCGGCAGACCGAGTATCACACATTCCACAATTCCGCCGACTGAATCCCCCTCCGCCTTGGCTTTTTTGACGATCGCTTTCATCTCCTCAGCTTTTTCCTCGTCAAGAACAGGAAAGCGTTTTTTGCGAAGCCCGTCCAAAGCCCCTTCCTCAATCTTCATAAGATCAAAACCCGGTTCTTCTATTCCTCCAATACTCTGAATATGGCTGCCAACCATAATCCCTCTGCTCTGCAGAACTTGTTTGGCCGCGGCGCCCGCCCAGACAAGAGGGGCTGTCAGCCTGCCTGAAAAGTGCCCTCCCCCGCGGTAATCCTGAAAGCCCTTGTATTTGATCTCCGCGGCATAGTCGGCATGACTTGGCCTGGGCATATCTTTCACTTTAGCATAGTCCCCGGATTTGGTATTTCTGTTTCTGATCAGTACTGTCAGGGGCGCACCGGTAGTCGCCCCGTTGAATAGACCGCTCAGGACTTCAAATTCATCCTTTTCAGAGCGCGGTGTCGAGAAATCATCCTGCCCGGGCGCCCGGCGCCCCATTTCAAATTCCAGATATTCCAGGTCAAGTTTTATTCCGGCCGGGAACCCGCCCAGCACCGCTCCGATCCCCGGACCATGGGACTCCCCGAAAATAGAGACCTGCAGATTTTTTCCCCATACATTACCCATCAATCCGGCCTCCCAACTTCCGATAATCTTCCCAAAAATGCGGATAAGATTTACTCACTGCGTCGCTTCCCTCGATCAGCACCGGCTCCGTACAGCGGCAAGCAGCCACTGCCAAAGCCATCGCAATCCGGTGATCGTTCCAGCTGCTGACAGGCCCCCCGTGTAAATTCTTACAGCCAAGGATATCCAGCCCGTCCGCAGTTTCCTCCACCTTTGCCCCTAATTTATTCAGTTCTGTTGAGATTGCCTTCAGCCTGTCGGACTCTTTGATCCTCAGTCTCTCTGCATTAATGATCCTGGTTTCTCCTTCACTGACAGCGGCCAAAGCGGCCAGTACCGGAATGATGTCCGGACACTGGGAACCGTCGATAACAGTGCCTTTTGTCAGAGAAGCCCGGGCCCGGATACTCTTTTGCCCTGCCGTTATCCTTCCTCCCATTCCTTGCAGGATATTCACGATTTCCCTATCTCCCTGAAGAGATTGGCTGTTCATGTTCAGACAGTCAATTTCTCCTCCCAGAAGTCCGGCCGCCAACCAAAAGGCGACCTGGGAATAATCCCCCTCGATATCGGTATCCTGCTTTTGATAGCGCTGGTTACCCTTAATGATAAATTCTTTATCATGATTGTTTTCTATTTTTATAGAAAAACGGGAAAGCATATCCATTGTCAAATCAAGATATCCTTTGGACTCCAGCTTTGAGGTAATGACTATTCTGGAATCGGAGGCCAAAAGCGGAAGCAAAAACATCAGTCCCGAAATAAACTGTGAACTGATATCCCCTTCTACCCGGTATTCACCCGGCTGTAAAAGCCCGTTAACCTTGAGCGGGAGGGATGAATTTCCCTGTTTTTCAAATGAAACCCCATGTTCATCAAACAGCCTGAAATAAACATCCAACGGGCGGGAAACCAATCTCCCCCTGCCGGTAAAGGTCACCCAGGAATTTTTCAGCCCGGCCAGAGGAAGCAAAAATCTCAAAGTAGAGCCTGATTCCTGACAGTCAATCAACCGGTCTTCCTCAAGATGGTTCTTTTCTCCCCCCTCTTGAAAAAGATTCGCTCCGATTCCTGTGATACGCAGAAGATGAATCCCCTCCGCGCCCTGCTCTTCAGCTTCGATCCCGGCGCCCAAAGCCCTCAATCCATTCATGGTGGCCATCATATCATCAGATATCATAAAATTGCCGATATTGCTGGTCCCCTCTGCCAGGGCCGCGCAAATCAAAGCCCTATGACTGATGCTTTTCGATGGAGGAACAATCACACTTCCTTTGAGAATTCCGGGCAAAATTGTCATACTCGCCATATTAAAACCTCATTTGTCTTTTTTATTCAATTCAGGTTATTTGCAGCTTCGGTTCATTTCAAGCAATGTCTACAACAGATCGCCGATCCGTTCTTTATCGCAATCCCGGATAAAACCTTCTCCTATGGACCTTATAAGGCATAAGCGCAGCTTTTTATCCGTATTTTTTTTGTCTACCCCGATCGCCTTTAGGACGATTTCTTTATCCATCAAAGGCATTTCATACGGAAGCTGATGTTTAACCAGCAGGCTTTTGATTCTCTCGGCGGTTCCCTTTGCGGTTAATCCCCATTGTTCACTTTTCAACGTGATGTTGTACATCCCGATTGCTACCGCTTCCCCGTGGGAAAAGGACTCAAAACCAAAGTATTTTTCCACGGCATGACCCAGCGTATGTCCAAAATTCAGAAGGAGCCTGTCCCCGGTATCTCTCTCATCCCGTTCCACAATATCTCTTTTAATTGTTAAACAAGCCAGAATAATCTTTTCACTAAGGACAGCAAAGTCCTCCTGCCCCTGAACTTCTGCAATCAGTTCAAAAAGCTCCTCATTCCTGATACAAGCGCTTTTGATCGCCTCACTGAGGCCGTCACGGAAAAATTTTGGTTGTAAGGTTTTCAAAAGCTCGGGATCAATATAGACCGCCTCAGGGTGATAGAAGCTGCCTACCAGATTCTTGCCCTGAGGCAGATCGATCGCCGTTTTTCCTCCGATACTGCTGTCGATCTGGGCAAGCAGAGTAGTAGGGACCTGGATATAGGGAATTCCCCGGTAAAGGGTGGAAGCGGCAAAACCGGCCAGATCTCCGACTACTCCTCCCCCAAAAGCAATCAGCAAATTGCTCCTGGTCATCCCGGCTTCGATCAAAGCTTCATATAATCTCAGCAAAGTCTCCGCCGATTTGCTTTTTTCACCGGGGCGCACCGCAATCAGACTGACCTGCCAGCCGCCGCTTTCCAAGCTGTTTCTTATCCGCTCCCCGTACAGCTCCTCAACATTGGAGTCTGTGACAACAACAGTAGAGCCCGGCCTGAATTTGGCCGCCAACAAGGCACCAAGCCTGTCAAGCAGTCCTTTTTCGACTTGAATGGAATATTTTTTGGAGGCTGCATTTACATCCAATACTGCCATTTTAGAACAACACCTCTCTTTTCCGGGCACCTTGTGCCATAATTTCCTGCAGACTCTGCTGATCATGGTCTGTTAAGGCTTTTTTCAACTGTTCTATGTTCTTCTGAAATCGTTCAATCTGGTTCAGCAAATTTTCCTTGTTGGTCAAAAAGAGCTCCGCCCAAAGCTCAGTGTTGATCGCAGCCACTCTTGTGTAATCTTTAAAACTGCCCCCGACAAAATCACTGATATCATCCGAGGCTATACAGTTCGCCAGAGAAATCGATATGACATGGGGCAGCTGACTGGTCAGCGCTATCATTTCATCATGGTACTCCGGTGTCGCTGAGGTCACTTTGGCAAAACCAATATCCAGAAACAGCTGTGCTAAAAATCTGATGTTCTGTGTCTTGTTCCTTACTGTGGGCGTTAAAATATAGTTCGCCCCGGCAAAAATACTCGCTGAAGCATTGGCAAATCCCCAGGACTCCTTGCCGGCCATAGGATGCCCGCCTACAAAATCCAAATCCGGACGCAAAAAGTGATTGATCTGAGCAAGCAGACTGGTCTTTATTCCTGAGACATCGGTAATTAAAGCCCCTGTCCTGAAACATTCCCTGTACTTTTCCAAAAAATCAGCCACTGCCTGGGGATATAGACAAAGAATAACCAAATCGGATTTGCCCAGGGGAAGTGTCGGATCAGCAAAAACTTCATCCGCAACCGCGGCCGCAGAGGCCATTTCCCTAACCTTACTGTTCTGATCAACCACCCATAAGCTGCGGGGCTCAAGCTGTCTGATTGCCAGGGCCATTGACCCGCCGATCAGTCCGAGTCCTATTATGGTCACATTCAGCTCACTGATACCTTTTAACTGCGATTCCTCCCTGATCATACCATACCTCTTTTACTTGTGATCTTCTCGCCTTTACTTGCGGTTCTGATCATCTGATTAAGACGATCATTCTCCACTTCATTTTGTGATTTGTTCATTTAATTTGTCAAGTCAATGATACCATTCATTTTTTATTCGTTCCGCGATATCTTTTTATGAATCACCGTGCCAAGCTCGCGTAAAGAATCCATTAGATGTTTGAATTTCTCCGGTTTTAATGATTGCTCGCCATCACATTTGGCATGGGCCGGGTCATTATGGACTTCAATCATAATACCGTCTGCTCCGGCCACCATTGAAGCTTTAGCCAGGGGTTCAACCAGCCACCATATGCCTGAAGCATGACTGGGATCAACGATCACCGGAAGATGAGTAAGTTTTTTCAAGATAGGAACAGCACTTAAATCAAGGGTATTGCGGGTATACTGTTCAAAAGTCCTGATGCCCCGTTCACAAAGAATGACATTCCCATTTCCTTCATCTAAAATATACTCCGCCGCCAGAATAAATTCCTCAATCGTCGCCGCTAACCCTCTTTTCAGGATAATCGGCTTGCCTGTTTTGCCCACTTCTTTTAACAGTTCATAATTCTGCATATTTCTGGCCCCTATCTGGATCACATCAACCTCTTCCATAAAGGCTTCCAAATGCTGAACCGACATTAGTTCGGTCACTATCGGCAATCCGGATTTTCTGCCGGCCTCTTTCAGGAGCTCCAATCCATCTTCCCGCAAGCCCTGAAAACTGTATGGAGAGGACCGGGGTTTAAACGCTCCGCCCCTGAGCATAGCCGCTCCCGCTTTCTTGACATCCATCGCGATCTGCTCAATTTGCTGCGGACCTTCCACTGAGCAGGGACCGGCAATCACTGTAAAGTGATCTCCCCCGAAGGATTCATTTTTAACTGTAATCACTGAATCCTCAGGATGGAAAAATCTGTTTGCCTTCCTGAACGGTCGATCAATGCCGCATTGTTCCGTTTGGTCCTCCTTAGGACTGATCATCGTATTTCACTCCTTTCAGCTCGGTTTCCAAAAACTGTTTATCCTAAATGGGAGGTCGTTCTGGTGTTCTTCCCCAAAGAAAAAGGAAGGCCCATCTTTTGATGAGCCTTCCCGAATTTGCTTGGGAATATCAGTTCGTTTTACACCCCGGCCCGCAAAACAGGCTTAAGATCCGAACCCCGGTCCTGACTCACCAAAGGAAAACATTTTTTCGCAGCACGCCAAAAGCCAGTGCGAAAGTAATCACCAAAAAAGCACTGGCTAAAAGAATAAAAGCTAAACCCATTGAGTTGTCGTGCAAAATCTTTTCTCATCGTGTCCATCAAAACCTCGTATTCTGCTCACGGCAAAACCGCATAAGATGATCCTGATAATTGGGTGTAATTATATTATAAACCATTCAATGTGTCAATGGAACGCTCTTTCATTTTCCTGGTCCCGGTTTCAATTTCTTCCAGAACGGGAAGCTCTTTTTTCCCGGATGAAGCCCCAAGCTCCTTAAGCCTTCGTGAACTGGGGGATACTCTGCTTTCCCAGGAACCAACCGCCGAATTAAAATTTTTCACAGCACTTTCCAGACCTTTTCCGACATCAGAAAAATGCTCGGCAAAAACACAGATACGTTCAAAGAGTTCCTGACCTGTTTCCCAAATCCGATTAGCATTTTCCGTAATCTCCTGCTGTTTCCAGCTGTAAGCGACCGTACGCAGCAAGGTAATCAAGGTCGTAGGTGTGGCAAGGATAACTCTGGAATTGATGCCGTCCAGAATCAGATCCCTGTCCTGCATAAGTGCCGCTCCAAAAGCTGATTCGACCTCTATATACATCACCACAAAATCTACGGAATCCTTAAACTGAGCCCAATAAGCCTTGGATGCCAGGCTGTTCATGTGTCCGCGAACATCCTTGGCATACTTGAGCAAGAGGCTGCTGCGCACAGTCTCGTCCTCCTGTTCAATTGCATCCAGATAGGCATTCAATGGCGCCTTGGAATCGATAATCACACTTCTTCCTTCGGGAAGTGTGACGACCAGATCAGGCCTGAGCCGCCCGTCTTCACTTTCTATACTTTTTTGCTCTGTGAAATCACAATAAGCCGACATTCCGGAAAATTCCACAATTCTTTTTAAGCCGATTTCACCCCATCTGCCGCGTACCCGCGGTGATTTGAGCGCTGTCACCAGTGCATTTGTTTCCTTTGTCAACATTTCCTGGCTGATTCTCAGGTGATCAAGGTAGGTACGTAACCCGCCGAAGGTCTCTTTCGTCGAGTTTTCAAGATTTCTGGAGATTTGTTCATGCTTGTCCAGACTTTCTTTAAAAGGCTTTAAGAGCTGCTCGATCGCCTCCTGTCTTTTCCCGAAATCCCCCTTGGCCTGATTGAGGTAATTTTCCATGGTCTGTCCGGCCAAATCAAGAAAAAGCCGGTTATTGTCTTTCAATGCGGCAGTCGCCGCCGAATCAAATGATTCTCTGAGCGTCCTGCTTGTTTCTTCCCATACTCTTGTCTTTTCATCAAGCCTGGCTTCGGCCGCAATCCTTTGCCTGGTCTCCGCGGCAAGCCCCGCTTCAATTTTATTAATTTTTCGGGAATAAGAGACCCTGGCCGCCAGCCGGCCGAGCAGCCAGCCAGTCAAAATCCCGCAAACCAATGCCGCCAGAAGATCATCATACTGCAATGTCAACTTACCGCCCTTTCATCAAACCGAAATAACAGGCCGGAATATCCCATCCAAAAATTCAAAAAGATCACAGTTGATCAGAATCAATCCAAATTAACTTTCATTATACCGTTTTTCCTCCGGCGCTTCTACAGCCCTCAGTCATGTTTTTGGAATCCTGTCCAATATACTGGATAATTTTCTGCATCTTAACGAAAACTATGAAAAAACAAGCGAGGTGAGCTTATGTTCTTTCATCGAAAAAAATGGAGCTTATTGATTGCTTTAGCCTTGATCCTCCTCATCTCAGCAGTAGGCTACTCCGCTCTGGGCGACAGGACACTTTCCAGAGGTTCCAGGGGACCTGAGGTCGTCGATTTGCAAAAAAGACTGTCTATGCTGGGATATGTAACCGGACCGCAGGATGGTATCTTCGGTCGTAAGACAAACGCCGCTGTCCGGCTCTTTCAAAAAGAACACGGTCTGACTGTTGACGGGATGGCCGGGACAAACACGATCCGTGAATTAAAAAGGCTGACTGGAACAACCACGTCCAGCGGGGGCACATCTGTAGGCCTGAAAAATTCAGATATTGATCTCCTCGCCCACCTGGTGAGCGGCGAAGCCAGAGGGGAACCCTACCGGGGACAGATAGCGGTGGCTGCCGTTGTCCTCAACCGAATAGACAGCCGTTCCTTCCCCAATAGTGTCTCTGATATTGTTTATCAGCCCGGCGCTTTTTCCTGTGTGGATGACGGACAACTCTACAGAAACCCTACTTCTTCCTCTTATCGCGCTGTTTACGAAGCCTTGGCCGGAACTGATCCATCTTATGGAGCAATCTATTTCTTTAATCCCTCTAAGACCTCAAACCGATTTATCTGGTCAAGATCGCAAATCCTTCAGATAGGAAACCATATTTTTGCCCGCTAGGAGAATGCCATATGAGAAATAAGAATTATCTGATCACTGTTCTTGGTGTCCTTTTGGGACTTAGCCTGATTTGGGGCTTGGTTGAACAACGCAATAACGCCCAGCTCAAGCTTGCTTCTGAAAACGAATACCACCGTTCATTCTCGGACTTCGCCGCTACTCTGGATAATCTGGAAACAAATCTGTCCAAAAGTTCAGCAGCCAGCACTCCTACTCAGCAGGTACTCTACCTCAGCCAGTCCTGGCAGCAAAGTCAGACTGCGGTCAAAGACCTCTCTTCACTTCCTTCAGAACAATTTGGCATTGGCTATACCCATGACTTTATTAACCAGATCAGTGAATATACCCAAGTCTTGACCCAGGAAGCAGCCAAAGGAACAAAAATAACCTCCGCTCAGCTGAAAACCCTTGACGAAATGCATGAACGCTTGCTGGCGGTCAACAGTAAGATTCAGGATATCGCTTCCCGCATCACAAGTGAAAACCTTGCCTGGATTGATGATGAAAAAACCGCTCAAAAAACTGCCTCGAGCAGTTCACAAGCGATCCCGACTGTGGCGGAAACCAATGAAGATGAGGCCCCTGTTGCTGCCAGTTCTGTTCAGGGGAGTCTAAAGAACCTCGACAGCAGCTTGCAGAAACTCCCTCCTTTTTCTTATGAAGGGCAGACGGATTCTCATTATGTCACTACGCCTCTGGGGCTTGGAGACAAAACCATTACCTTGGATCAGAGCAAAGAAACTGCCGTCCGCTTTTTTAAGATTGTGGGCTGCTCATCTGACAAGATCAAGAACACAGGGACGTCCAGCGGGCCCTTTGCCGGTTTTATCTGGAATGACAGTGATTCCACTATCGATGTCTGCAAAAAGGGCGGTGCAGTCACCATATTCAGAAATGAACGCGCTTTGGGTGTCCGTCAATTGGATACCGACACTGCCCGCAGCAAAGCTCTCCAAACACTAAAAGAGCTGGGCTATGACCTGACAATCACTTCTACCGAAGATTTCGGCAGTTATTTACAGCTTTCTGCGGTTAACCACCAAAAAGATATTCTGCTCTATCCGGACAAAGTGAAACTGACCGTTGCCACAGACACCGGCCAAATCATCAGCCTGGATTCTACGGCATATTGGGCTTATCGCCACGACCGGGAGCTGGTCCCTGCCCTTACGGTTCAGCAAGCCCAGGCAGTCCTCCGGTCCGATATCAAGGTTAAAGAGTCCCATTTGGCCGTCATTGCCCAGCAGGGCAACAAAGAAGTCTTTTGCTATGAATTCAAAGGCGTCCTAAATGATGAGGAGTACCTGATCTATATTAATACCCAAAATGGCCGGGAAGAAAAAATCATGCGTATCCTGCGCACCCCCCGCGGCGAATACACCCAGTGACGGCCATGGAGTGACAAGGCCATGGAGGGCCTAATGTCGCGGTTACGCCTAGAAAAACCGCCCGACCAGGAGTGCCAGGGTAAGAATGATCAAAACGGCCACAGTGCTAAAACCAATCAGATTGTTTAAAGGCTTATTCACATATTTGCCCATGAGTTCTTTGTTATTGACGATCAGCATCATGCAGATCAGCACCACAGGCAGAAAAATTCCGTTCAGAACCTGTGACCAGAGTGTGATTGAAATCAAAGGGGCGTCCGGGATAAGAATGATCGCCACCGATATGACCAAAATAGAGGTGAACAACGTATAAAACTCTTTGGCTTCACTAAACTTTTTATCTATTCCGGCTTCAAAGCCAAAGGCCTCACAAATGTAAAAAGAAGCCGCCAAAGGCAGTATTGTTGCTGAAAAGACCGAAGCTACAAACAAGCCCAGGGCAAAAACCTGCGAGGCCAAAGCCCCGGCAAACGGCTCAAGGGCCATCGCCGCATCTTTAGCCTCTTCAATCACAATACCATGGGAATACAGAGTTGAAGCACAGGATACCACAATAAAAAAGGCCACGACAATGGTCGCAATACTGCCGATGATGATATCGATCAAGGTAAACTTATAATCCTCAATCTTCAGACCTTTTTCAATCACCGCCGACTGCATGTAAAATTGCATCCAGGGAGCGATTGTTGTTCCGATCAGGCCAATCACCATGAAAAGATAATTCGGAGAATAGTCTATCCGCGGGTGAAGAATGGCTGTTCCGATGGTCCCCCAATCCGGTTTGCCCATTAAAGCGGAAATGACATAAGAAAATAAAAATACACTGAAGATTAAAAAAATCTTCTCCGTAATCCGATAGGTGCCTTTAACCACCATCAGCCAAACAGCGACAGCCGCTAAAGGAACCGCGATATACTTGCTGACATGAAAAACCTGCATACTGCCCGCTATGCCGGCAAATTCTGTTGTCGTATTGCCAATATCCGCAATCAGAAGACCCAGGAGGATAAAAAAAGTAATCTTTACCCCTGCTGATTCCCGGATCAGATCAGCCAGTCCCTTACCTGTCACAATTCCCATCCTGGCATTCATTTCCTGGACAACAATCAGGGCAATAAAAGCGGGAATAAGTGTCCAAAGGAGATCATAGCCGTACATTGCTCCGGCAACGGAATAAGTGGTGATTCCACCGGCATCATTATCCACACTTCCGGTTATGATTCCCGGTCCGAGAATGGCCAAAAATATAGAAATATTTCTGATCATATTCATCTTTCTCATCTTAAACATCTGTCTCACCGCCTGCTGTATTTCTTTCTTCTGACTTTAAGCAGATTCGTCATAATATCATCAATAATCACCATTCCGAGCAAGGTCTCCTTCTCCTTGTCTACAACCGGTACCGCCAACAAGCTGTACTTAGACACAATTTCGTTCAACAGGTCTATCTCATCCAGATCGTAAACAAACAGGACCTTGGCATCCATGATATCCTGAAGTATTGTCTCCGGCTCGGATACGACGATATCCCTCAGAGAGACCGCCCCTGTAAGCTTGCCGGCCTCGTCGACAATATAGAGGGAATAGATGGTGTCAATCTCCGGCTTAATGCTGCGAAGCTCCTTTAAAACCTCGTTGACCGACATTTCTTTCTTGAAAGAAATGTAATCCGTCGTCATCAGAGCGCCGACAGAGTTTTCGGGATATTCCATCAGTTCACGGATTTCTTCGGAGGTTTCCTTCTCCATTTCATTGAGAATTTCTTCCGCTTTATGGTCGTCAATTTTCTCCAGAATATCCGCAGCCTCGTCCGCAGGCATTTTTTCCAGGACATCCGCCGCCCTGGAAATGGACAGGCCTTCTAAAACATTGACCTGGGCTTCACTTTCCAGTTCCTCCAAAACCTCAGCAGCCCGGTCCTCATCCAGGGAAGAAAATACTTCAACCTGAGTATAGCGGTCAAGGTCTTCAATGATATCCGCAAAGTCCGAAGGATGAAGGGTTGATAATTTTGTATATGGTTTGGACAGCTTGATGCCTGTGTTTCCGGAAGGAACGGCTTCAACATCCTCCCACAGAATATAGCGGCCGGACAACGATATTCCTAATGATCGCAGTCCTTTCTTTATCGGCTTGGCTACGCCCAGCCTGCGCAGAAGCCCTTCCAGACCCACATCAACGGCGATAAGATAGGTTCCGTTGGATAATACGGCCAGTCTCAAGTCATTCACACGGACGATCTTTCTGCCGTCAATATCCACAATTTGTTTATCCATAATGTTTTTATTGAGAAAAAGCTGATTGGTTCCGGCTTCGGTGTAATCCCTGACCTGTCTGCATCTGAACGCATACTGGCCTTTGTTCTTGTCAATCTCCAAGAAAGAAAAATCAAGGATTCTTCCATTGCCGAGCTTTGCCGCCACAATCTTTGGTCTCACCTCATCAAGGTCGGCAATTAAATCCTTAATTTGCCCCAGCACCTGGTTGTCTTGGGTTATCACCCTGTTCCCCAAAATCCTGCTTAAATAAAACGTTAAAAATTTGGCCATTATCCAACCCCCCTCTCCGATGCGGAATCATCAAACATAAAAAAACTTTACCTGTTTGAACAGGTAAAGAGAGATGGCTTCACTGATGCCCGTTCAAGTTTTGGCACTTCAAGGCGTGAAATTGCGTTAGGTTATGCCTTGTTTTTTCGGCAAAACCTGCTAACCAGTTCAGGGTGTCTCCATCCTTTCACGGCAGCAATCCATATCCTTGGAGTAACCTCACCTACCGAGAGATATTCAATTCAGTCTATTATATAATTTACAAAAGGCCAATACAATAGCGACAAGCCTGTCATGGATTTGTTTTCTCACACAAAAGTGCTGCCGGAAAACTCCGGCAGCCTCTTCGCATCAATTTTAAACATTCTCCCGGGATAACCCTTTTCCTCACAGCTTGGGAGAGCTCGAAAAATCCTGTTCTTGTATCCATAGCTCGGTCAGGTTCTCGTGAATTTCATTGAGCTGGTTCAGGTGATCTCCTTCCCATTCTACAAGTATGGTATAGATTTTCTTGGCCTCTTCATTCTGCGTACTCGCCGCCGCCTTTGTATAAAAATCAATAGACGCCTGTTCCATCAGGGCCCCGGCTGAGAAAACCGCCATATCGGAAAGGGCCAGTTTAAATTTTCCGCCCGCTTGTGAGAAAAGCTCCGGGGACTTGCCTTTTTTCCGGAGTTCAGCCTCTCTGATAAATTCAATTTCGGCCAGGGTTTCCCATTCGAGATTTGCCGAAGATGAAGCCACCTGAAGAACCAGCCTGTCATAAAGCGACCTGAGCCATTCCTCATGCTGGACTTCCTGGTCCTTCAAGTAACCAAACGCCTCTTTTGAAGAAGTATCCGCTGTTTTTTCGGCAGCCATAGCGTAAAATGCCGCACCTTCGGCTTCGTTAAGTATGGCCTGTCTCAGTACATCCAAATCATTCATTGAAATCACTCCTTCTGAATTTTGTAGGTTACTGCATTATACACATTTTATAATCTTTTCTCAAGTCGAATAATAGGGAATTTTCTTTCTTTTGTTAATATTTTGTTTTCAGCCTTGCCATCGATGTGATTTGGATGTCTGTCTGTTTGATTCCCCGGGAGCTCCGCCGTCATTTCGTCCTGTCGCCGAGCCGGAGCCAGCCTGCCGGCTTCCTGTCTCCGTCAACATCGTAGCCGCCATCTGTTTTGACCAGCTTGTATCGTTTGCGCGGGACTTCCGAGTTCTGCTGGACAACCTCAATCCAGTCCTCCCCTGTTGCGGAAATGATCGCGACATGGCCGTATTTTCCATCGGTAAATACGATCAGGTCGTCTTCTCTGGGCTTGACATCCCCGCCGTTCTTATATTGGAAAAGGCCCCGTTGATTATTGTACTCCCCCTGCTCAAGCATCGGATTAAAATAATATTTGGCGTTTCCCGCTCCATCAGGCATTTTATGCTGATAAACCGTATAATAAAAGCGTTTGACATACTCCGTGCACTGCCATTTCAGACCATAATAATAGCCGTCGTCACTGTAATTCAATCCATGGCTGGCCGTATAATCCTTGCCATTGGAAAAAACCACCACTCCCTTATAGGCGTCAATTTTTGTTCCGATATCCACTTCTCCCTGCGGTATGGATAAAGACTGCTCTTCTTGTCCGCCGCCGTACTCCGGCTGCTCTTCAATGCTTTCACCCTTATTCAATGAGCCGATTGAAGCAGAAATAAAAAATAAGACTATAAGAAAAAGGAGATATCTAAATTTTTTCCTCATCGTTCTCTATTCCCCTTAATTTTCCATATAGTCAAATTATAATGTTTCTGCCTGCTGTTAAGCAATAGAAACCATCTCCCAAACCTCGACCATACTTGTCTTTAAGGCTTGTTTCTTGACGTTTTCTTCAATTAGATCCCTTTTTCTTGATCTTCCCCCAAATAAACTTCATTTTTTACGCTGTTTGTTATTCTGCCTTTTGATCGTGACCTGCCTTTTTGTCCGCTTTCAGCTTCATGCGTCCGGCCTTGCGTATACTTTCACGCAACAGGTATTCAATATGGGCATTCACACTGCGAAATTCGTCAGCCGCCCAGCGTTCAATCGCTTCATACAGTTCGGGATCAATTCTGAGTGGAAAACCTCTTTTATTTGCCATCTCAATCTTCAACCCTAATAAATTGTTCCTGTATTAATTACAGGCTGGGCGGAACGATCGGATACGATTGCGACAAGCAGATTATTAATCATCGCCATCCTGCGTTCATCATCCAGTTCGATCGTCCCATCTTTTTCCAGACGTTCAATTGCCATTTGGGCCATACTTACAGCCCCTTCCACGATTTTCTGCCTGGCGGCCAGGATGGCGTTGGCTTGCTGACGCTGGAGCATGGCACTGGCAATTTCCGTTGCGTATGCCAGATGAGTCAGCCTGGCTTCAATGACTTCTACCCCGGCTATGGCCAAGCGGGCCTGCAGCTCCCCGGCGATTTCCCCGGCGATTTCTTCGGCATTTCCTCTCAGGGAGCATCCCTCTTCTTCAAAATGATCATAAGGGTACCTGCTGGCAATATGTCTGAGGGCCGTTTCACTCTGGATTTCAACAAAATGTTCATAGTTGTCAACATCATAGACAGCCTTGGCGGAATCAACCACCTTCAGGACGACTACCGCTGCGATTTCAACCGGGTTTCCCTCAATATCATTGACCTTGAGCTTTTCACTGTTAAAATTACGCACTTTTAAAGAAACCTTTTTGTTTTGAGAAAGAGGGACGGTCATCCAAAACCCCGGTTCCCGGATACTGCCCATATATTTTCCGAAAAAAGTGAGCACTTTAGCCTCATTCGGTGAAACAATATGAAAACCGCTGAGACAAACTGTCACAATAATAAAAATCACACATCCCGCCACTACAGAAACTATGCTTAAATTCAAAAAACTGAAGACACCTAAAACCGTTAAAACAAACATCATGATCAGTGCCAGAAAACCGTTAATCTTCCATGCTTTTTCCTCGATCATCTGATATCCTCCCGTCAAATATTGATACTAATATGATATCATTTTTATATCATCATTGCAAGCGACAGGCCTATTCAATAGTATTGGGACATCTTCCTCAAAATATGATTGTTTTTTCTTCAACAATATCTTAGGATTTTTCTGAGCAAAGCTCAAGCGGGAGATCAAACACCAGTACGGCATGAACTGGAGTCCAGATACGAGAAAATCATTGCAAATCACCTGAAATAGAGTATATTTATTATGAATATCCTATTTTTCAGGGGAACTGGAAAGGCGTAGGAATGCTTTGAGTGATTATGCTCAATTTGCTTTGATCACCACAAGTGCCGCAACGGATTTGTGGTGATGTTTTTTTAACATATTTTATTGATCTTGGGAGGGATTCCATGAAAAAAGCTTTGACTATTGCAGGCAGCGATTCCAGCGGGGGTGCCGGAATTCAGGCTGATCTTAAAACCTTTTCCGCCCATGGCGTCTTTGGGATGAGTGTCATTACGGCAATTACGGCCCAGAATACCCAGGGAGTTTTTGCGGTTCAGGATATTTCGCCTGAGATGATCGGCAGGCAAATTGACGCCATCTTCGACGATATTGATGTCGATGCCCTGAAAATCGGTATGGTTTCCGTCACTGATACCATTAAAGTGATTGCCGAAAAGCTTCAGGAATATCATTTTTCTCAAATCGTGCTTGACCCCGTGATGATTTCCAAAAGCGGCTATTCTTTATTGCAGCCTGAAGCCGGTGAAGCCTTGATCAAATACCTGCTCCCCCTGGCTATGGTTGTGACCCCCAATATTCCCGAAGCTGAAGTCATTACCGGACTGCATATTGAAACACTGGCTGACATGAAAAAAGCGGCTAAAGCAATCCACGATTTAGGAGCGGCCAATGTCCTGATCAAGGGCGGTCATATGGAAGATGATGCCACTGATATCCTTTTTGACGGTGAAAAATATCTCGAATATCCCGGGCGGCGGATTGATACAAAACATACCCACGGTACAGGCTGTACCTTATCTTCTTCCATTACGGCCAATATTGCCCGGGGAATACCCGTGGAGAGAGCCGTTGAACAAAGCAAGAGATATATTACCACAGCGATTGAGCATTCTCTGGCTATCGGCAAAGGGGTTGGCCCCACACATCATTTTTATGAATTATATCAAAAGGCGGGCATGACAGATGAACAGTAATTCTCAAAGTATTCCTTCTTTTCATTTCTTTTTAATCTGGTTTGGCGCGGCGGTCTCCATCTCTGAAATATTAACCGGCGGCCTGATTGCCCCGCTCGGTTTTGCTCAAGGGCTGGCTGCTATCGTCATTGGCCATGTCATAGGCGTGTTATTGTTAGGCCTTTGCGGGATCATTGGTTTTCGCAATAAAATCCCCGCTATTGAGTCGACCAGGATTTCCTTCGGAAAGTTCGGCTCCTACGGTTTCTCGGTTCTAAATATCCTGCAGCTTGTCGGCTGGACTGCCGTGATGATTATTATGGCCGCACGCTCGGCTAATGATATCAGCAATGCCCTCTGGGGTTTTAACAGTACCAGTGCCTGGTGTATCGTTATCGGAGCCTTGATCTGTATTTGGATTGCAACCGGTATCAAAAACTCGGCAAAGTTGAATTATGCGGCAATCTCCCTTTTATTCATCTTAACCGTTATTTTGAGCACTGTAGTATTTAAGGATACCAGTATTTTCAGCAGGACATCCGACGGTACAATGTCTTTTGGTGCTGCCGTAGAACTTTCCGTAATCATGCCTTTGTCCTGGCTTCCCCTGATTGCCGATTACACACGGTTCGGCCGCAGCAGCAAAGGCAGCTTTTGGGGGAGTGTCTCCGGTTATTTCCTGGGAAGCTGCTGGATGTATATCATCGGCCTGGGCGGCACACTCCTTACCGCGAACTATGAGCCATCGGCCATGCTTTTAGCCGCGAATATGGGGATCGCTGCTTTAGGGATTGTCGTTTTGGCTACAGTAACCACAACCTACCTCGATGCTTATTCCGCAGGTGTCTCTTATCTCAATATCCACCGAAATGCCAACGAAAAAGTGATCGCTCTGCTGATGTGCGCAATCGGAACATTGATTGCCATTTATACTTCTATAGAACAGTATATTGATTTTCTCTATTATATCGGCTCGGTTTTTGCGCCTCTTTTTGCTATCCTGCTGACAGAATACTTTGTTTTCCGTAAGACTGGAATCCGGGAGGGGCATAACCTCTTTTCTGCCAACGTGATTCTTTGGCTGATCGGGGTAGGCCTTTATTATCAGTTTGTCAAGTATGATTTGCCCTTTGGCAGCACAATCCCTGTGATGCTGATCATTTCCCTCTTATGCGTCGTAAAGGAATGGCTGTTGACTTTGTTCAATAAATTGAGGTCTTAAATTCATCCTAAAAAAGAAGAAGGAGCGAGGAAAAATGGAAATAACCAGATTATGCGCCAACGCTTTGTCCGAGCTGCAAAATAAAAAACCTCTTGTCCATAATATCACCAACTATGTCACTGTTCATGATTGTGCCAATATCATCCTGGCTATCGGCGGGTCTCCCGTTATGGCCGATGATCTTCATGAAGTTGAGGACATGGTTTCTATTTCTTCCGCTTTGGTCATCAACATGGGGACTCTGAACACCCGCACTGTGGAGTCCATGATTGCTGCCGGCAAAAGAGCCAATGAACTCGGTATTCCCGTTATTTTTGACCCTGTTGGTGTAGGGGCTACCCCCTACCGCAATGCCACAGCGAAAAAGATTATGGACGAAGTCAAGCTTGCTGTTGTTCGCGGAAACATGTCGGAAATCAAATCTTTAAGCGGAATGGCTGTCCAATCCAAGGGAGTGGATTCTGTTGCCGATGAGACTGACGGCGCAACCGTTGCCAGAGCATTTGCCCGGAATACGGGCATCGTGGCCGCAATCACGGGAAAAACAGATGTGATCTCTGATGGCGGCCGAGTATGCCTGATCAATAATGGCCATTCCCTGCTCTCCGGTGTGACGGGAACGGGCTGTATGGCCTCCGCTTTAGTGGGGACTTTTTGCGGTGCTGTCCCGGATTATTTGATTGCGGCAACGGCCGGGGTGATGTGTATGGGCCTGTCCGGTGAACTGGCCGAAAAAACATTATCTGAAACAGAAGGAATTGGAACCTTCCGCGTCAAACTCTTTGACCAGATCTCCCGGCTTAATGAAGAGACAATCATGAAGGAAGGAAAGATAACCCTTGCTTAAATGGGACTATACCTTATACCTGGTCACCGACAGGAGCTATATTGGCGACAGAAATCTGGAGGATTGTGTTGAAGAAGCGATCCTCGGCGGTGCAACCATGGTCCAGCTGCGGGAAAAAACTGCGTCATCCCTTGATTTTTATCACCTGGCTGTTAAAATCAAAGGGGTTACAAGAAAATACCAGGTTCCTTTGATGATTAATGACCGTTTGGATATTGCCCTGGCCATTGATGCCGACGGTCTCCATCTCGGTCAGGATGATCTGCCCATTGAGATCGCGCGCAGATATTTTGGCCGGGAAAAAGTGATCGGCATCTCGGTAAGTACGGTTGAAGAAGCACTCCTCGCTGAAAAAAGCGGCGCCGATTATCTCGGGGCGGGCGCTGTCTTTCCAACCGGGACCAAAACAGACGCCAAGCTCGTTTCTTTACCGGAATTAAGCCTGATCAAAAAAGCAGTAAAAATCCCGGTCGTGGCCATCGGCGGAATTAATGAGACCAATGCCTGTGATGTTTTCCATACCGGAATTGACGGTCTTTCTGTGGTTTCAGCTATTCTGGCCAGGAAAGATCCCAGGAAGGCTTCTGCGGAAATCAAAGCAAGAATAACAGGATAAACGAAATAAATCCTTGCGAGGGCTGATATGCTGAGAACATTCTTTTGGTTTATTTATTTTTGGCTATACTTGATTTCGGTTCTTCCCGCGCAATTTAAAATTGAGCGTTTAGCGAAGGAAAACAATACGGCTTCACATGATCAGCTTGTTGACCGGACTGTCAAGAGATGGGCTCAGTCTTTGGTTTCTTTAAGCGGATCAAAAATCAAAGTAACCGGTGAAGAAAATGTCCCTGCCGAAAGACCTGTTGTGTTCGTCAGCAACCATCAGGGCAATTTTGATATCCCCATCTTACTCGGGTATATTCAAAAACCCAAAGCATTTATTGCCAAGGTGGAATTGGCCAAGATGCCTATGGTCAGCACCTGGATGCGCCACATGAAATGTGTCTTTATGGACCGTTCCGATATCCGACAGTCCCTGCGCACAATCGCCGAAGCCGCATCTTATCTTCAAAATGGTTATTCCATGGTGATTTTTCCGGAGGGTACAAGAAGCAAAGGCATGGCATTGGGCGAATTTAAGCCGGGAAGCTTTAAACTGGCCGTAAAAGCCAAGGCCCTGATTGTGCCGGTTACCATACGCGGGTCATATCAGATCATGGAAGCTCAGAAGTTTATCATCAAGCCGGCCGAGGTTGAAATTGTTATCTCCAAGCCTATTGAAACCAAGAATCTGACCAAGGAGCAGGAAGCCCTGTTGCCGGAGCAAGTCCGGTCAATCATTCAAAGCAACCTCTGATTAAAGAGGGACTGTCCAGTGAAATCCATATCATGCCGATGAGAAAATGTCGAATCGAGCAGACAAATGAGACACGAATGTGAAAATAATCTTAATTCTTGACAACCTGAACCGGTCGTAATACAATGATTCTACAACAGCAAGACATCGTTCTTGTCAGCAAACCTTCACATAACTGGCGGAAGTGGGAAAACCACAGGGAGTGTGAAGCGTATCGATTAGCCGACCGCCTGGGCAGTTTTATAAACTACCCGGGTTTTTTTATTGCCCGGGATACAGGAGGAATGTCTAATGCTTACGCAATGGGCCGGATTCAAACCGGGTAACTGGATAGATAATATTGATGTCCAAAATTTCATCGCCGCAAATTATTTACCTTATGATGGGAACGAGAACTTTCTGAGCGGACCATCCCGGCGCACCACGGAGCTTTGGCAAACATGTGAAAAGCTCCTTCAGAAAGAAGCGGCAAATCATGGCGTGCTGAATATTGATACCGAACGCCCCGCCAAAATCAATTCTCATCTTCCCGGTTACATTGATCGGGAAAACGAAATGATCGTCGGCTTGCAAACAGACGCTCCTTTAAAAAGAGGGGTGAATATTGTCGGTGGCCTTAAAATGGCCCGTGAAGCATGCCGTGCTTACGATATGACCCTTAATCCTCAGCTGGACCAGTTCTTTGCGGAAAACCGCAAAACCCATAATGACGGTGTTTTCAGCGTATATCCTGAAGAAATCAAGCTTTTACGCAAATATAAGCTCCTTACCGGATTGCCCGACGGCTATGGGCGCGGCAGAATCATCGGTGATTACCGGCGGGTCCCTCTCTATGGAGTGGACCGTCTCCTGAAAGAAAAAAAGAAGGATTTAAAAAAATTGCCCTTTGAAATGACTGAGGGAAACATCCGTTTAAGAGAAGAAATCTCTGAACAGCTCTGTGCCCTTCAAGATCTCAAAAGCATGGCCTTAAGCTATGGTATTGATATCTCAGAACCGGCTGCCAATACCAAAGAAGCGGTGCAATGGTTGTATTTTGCCTATCTGGCGGCAGTTAAGGAGCAGAACGGTGCTGCGATGAGTATCGGCCGCAACACTGCTTTTCTGGACATTTACATTGAAAAAGACCTGCAAAATAAAGCCTTGTCAGAACAAGATGTCCAGGAATTGATTGATCAATTCCTGATCAAACTGCGCATGGTCAGACAGCTGCGCACCCCGGAATATCACCAGCTTTTTGCCGGAGACCCTCTGTGGATTACGGAAAGCCTCGGTGGGATAGGCCTGGATGGGCGGCACATGGTGACCAAAACAGCCTATCGCTTCCTCAACTCCCTCAGGAATCTGGGAGCCGCGCCTGAGCCAAACATGACCATACTTTGGTCGGAAAAACTTCCCGCACCATTCAAAGAATTCTGCTGCGCTCTTTCCATCGAAACCAGTGCAATCCAATATGAAAATGATGAGCTTATGCGGCCGTATTACGGTGACGACTATGCGATTGCCTGCTGTGTTTCCCCCATGCGCGTCGGTAAGGAAATGCAGTTTTTCGGAGCAAGATGCAATATTGCCAAACTACTGCTTGTCGCTTTAAATGGCGGCAGGGATGAACTTAGCGGTGTTCAGATCCTTCCTCCGACTGAACCCTACCGGGGGGAAATCCTCGATTATCAAGAAGTGCTGTCCAGGTTTCAATCCTACCTTGATCTTTTGTGCTCCTACTATGTGAACACCATGAATATTATCCACTATATGCACGACAAGTACGCTTATGAGCGGCTGGAAATGTCCCTTCACGATTCTGAAGTATCCAGGAATATGGCTTTTGGTCTGGCCGGATTGTCCGTTCTCGTTGATTCCCTCAGTGCCATCAAGCATGCCCGGGTCACCCCCGTTTGGGAGAAAGGCCTGATTAAAGATTTTCTGATTGAAGGAGAATACCCCGCCTATGGCAATGATCTTGATGAAGCGGACAATATCGCCAAAGAAATCGTGGAACTGGCCTTAAACGCTTTGAAGAAATACAAAACTTACCGGGATGCCGTTCACACCTTATCTGTCCTGACCATCACCTCCAATGTTGTATACGGGCAGAACACCGGCAACACCCCGGATGGCCGCAGAGCAGGGACTCCCTTTGCTCCCGGCGCCAATCCCTCTAATGGCAAAGACATCTCCGGGGCCATAGCCTCCCTTAATTCTGTTTGTAAAATCCCTTATGAACATTGCCGGGACGGTATCTCCTACACTCTGACCCTGACTCCGGGCTTATTGGGCAAGGAGAAGACGGCCAGAAAAAAAATCCTGGCTGATTTACTGGATGGCTATTTCCTGTCCGGCGGTCATCACGTAAATATTAACATCCTCAATCGTTCGGATCTGTTAGAAGCTATGGAGCACCCGGAGAAATACCCCAATCTGACTATCCGGGTCTCAGGCTATGCCGTCAAGTTCAATTCCTTAACCCGAGAACAGCAGCTTGATGTGGTGAGCCGGACATTCCACGAGCATATTTAGTTTTCAGAGCCAAAGCACATTCGTTTGCCGGGAGGTCAATATGAAGGGATATGTTCATTCCGTTGAGTCATTCTCGACCCTGGATGGCCCCGGAATCAGAAGTGTAGTTTTTCTTCAGGGCTGTCCTTTACGATGCCAGTATTGTCATAATCCGGACACCTGGCAAATGAATGAAGGCAACTTGGTGGATTCTGCCGAGGTTATTGCCAGAGTTTTAAAAAACAAGAACTATATTGCCCGAAACGGCGGGGTCACCATCTCGGGAGGGGAACCGACGGCCCAAATTGACTTCCTGGCTGAACTTCTCAAGGGATTTAAAGAGGCTGGGCTCCATACGGCTGTAGACACCTCCGGCTATGTCGATTTGGATGATATTGACCGGATTATTGATGATACAGATCTATTTATCGTCGATATCAAGCATATGGACCCGGAAAAATGCCGGGAACTTACCGGCCGGTCCAATGAAAAAGTCTTGGCTTTATTAGGTCATCTGGAAAATCTTCATCAAGCCGTATGGATCAGAAATGTGCTCCTTCCGGGTTTTACCGATACGGAAAAGCATATCTCAGATTTATGCGCCTATGTTCAAAAGCTTCAAAATGTCCAAAATTTTGAAGTTCTCCCTTACCATGCCCTGGCTAAAGCAAAATATCAAGACCTGGATTTGCCATACAAGCTGGACGGCATTTCTGAGTTTGATTCTAAGCAATTGCTCCAATATCAAGACATGATTCAGAAATATTACAGCAAGAAATTTTCCATCCAGCACGATGCCTGGATGTGAGTCCTCAGGGAACCACGGTTCATTCCAAGGCTTTCCTCCTGAAAAAATATACGATCAGCACGATCAGAGGCAGAATAAAGATCCCGACATTGCCGATATAGGGCAATAAGGTAAAAATTTTGTTGATTGTAACGGACGTCATTATTTTGAAGAAGGATACGGTGATAAAGGCGACGATACATAAAGGGATAATCAGCTTTTTGCTGTCTTTAATTTTGAATATTTGTCCCAAACCCATCGTTACACAATACATATAGAGAGAAAACTTGATAAATTCAATAATTACCCATGCTACGACAGAGAGGGATTCAATTCTTTCTACAAATTCAAAGACTTCAATTGTCCGAACATATTTATAGTAGGGAAAAGAAGCGTGTTTCCCAAATTCAATTCCCAAAACAGCCTGAGCCGTAACCACAAAAACAATTAAGAATATAATCGATATGCCGATGAAATAGAGCGCTATTTTTTTGATATCCTCTTTTTTCTGCAGATTCGGAACCAGCATGGCGAAAACCAGCAAATCATAATATCGGGAAGCCACGATAAAGCCTCCCTGAGCAATGTCCACAAGCTTGCTGTCTTTTAATACCGGTAAAAACAGACTGAAATCCATGCGGGGAATATTTAACGTTGTAAACAATACTGTGACCACAAAAAAATAAGGAATAAGAAACTCCGCCATCCTGCCCATTGTTTCTACTCCTTTATATGTCGTGTAAATACAGGGAATCAACATGGTGATCATGATGGCGTATACCGGAGTCTCCGGTAAAATCGTCGTATGAATGAAGTTGACCATATCAGCCAGGATGACGATCAGGAGAAATAATAATATTCCCATAAACAGCATTCCCATGATACTTCCGATCAACTTCCCCATGATTCTTTGACAATATTGAATGAGATTCTCATCCGGAAACCTGCAGGCCAAAAATACCAGGGGCGCCGCGAAAATAAGGTAGAGAAAGGCAGAAAACACCAAGGCAATCCATAAATCCTGATTGCCCGGGGGGGCTGTTAATTGCAGGTAAAGAAATCCGGTAGTCATCCGGCAGGCAAAGAGCAGTAAAATCATTTGCAGGGTGGAAATTCTTTCTATTTTAATCATATTCCATGATCTCCTCGCCTGTAAGGGTATGCGTCGGCAGACGCAACAATCCCGTTTCTAAAATCGTTGTTTCAACTTGAACATTAACCTGAGCTGTTGAAAATTTTTGATTCCAATCGTATTTTATTCTTTCCCATTCCTGCGGATATTTTTTGTGAAATTCCAAACCAAAACCAAAAACATCGCTTTGAAATTCTCTTTGTGTTTTGGTGATGACCTCTTCGATTTGTTTTTTGGTAACCTCCGAATTGGCATCCTGGATCTTCTGGAGATCAATCTCGGTAGAGTCCTCCACCATTGTCTTTCCCTGACCTGTTAATTCCCCAATGGAACCGGATATTTTTAAATTCAAGTTGATGATGATGCTCCCGTCTTCTTGCAGCAAGACCTCTCTCTTGCACTTAGATTCCAGGATTTCCACAGTCTGGACTCTGTCCGGCTTCTTGGCCACGATTGTTCCGCTTGAAACTTTATTATTGACAAAGTTCACAGCCTTCGTCTCTTCCCCGCCTAAGAATCCCACCAGCCTATCTTTAAGAAAAACCGCAGCGCCTTCATCCAGTATTTCCTTTTCTTTGTCGGGGTCATTCTGCGGTAAATCTCCATTCTTGCCGGACTCCTCAATCGTCATATCTGCCTCTCCTCTGGATTCAGAACTATTGGCCTGGTCACTTCCTGCTTTTTCTGTGGACTTCTTTTGACCTTGGCTTTCCTCCGTTTTCATCTCCACCAGTTGCAAAACTCCGCAGACCGGTTGTTTTCCGATAGAATAGTATTCCTTGATAAAGTCAAGCAATTCAATGGAAACGCTTTTGGAATTCGCTCTCTGAGCCTTGGCCAGGCTTTGCAGGTATATGGAGGGAATATCCTCGATCCCTTCAGATTTACCCATCACATCGGAGGGCTTTGCTCCCTTTACAACAAAAACATAAGCATATAACCTTGATTCATGATCTCTCATCCAGAAATCCATATAGTCCATAAAACCTTTCTTGGCTGCTTCTTCACTGAGAATAAAGACCTTGCAATCGGCCAGAAAGATTTTTCTGTCAAATTTCTCCGTTGCATTTCTCAACGCTTCCAGAACTGAATCCCCTGTTGTCTGGTCCATCACAAACGATTCTTGATTTGAGCGGGCTTCTCCCCCGTAAGCTTTTGGCCTGATGATTTCTGTCGTTACAATTATCTTTTCTCCTTGAATATCAATTCCTACGGCCCCCAGTATACCGATATTATTCAGCTCACGCCGGTTCCAGCAGCCTGAGACCGGTATCAGAATCAGAGCGGCCAGCAAGAGGATCAGTACTTTCTTCTTTTCTGCAGTTTTTGCTTTTTTCATTTTTTTATCTCTCTCATCTTTTTTGTCTGATTAGCCAATTTTTCTCCACTGAATTTCTGCTGATCATTTCTTGCGAGTATTATCCTGCCTTCGGATATTTTCTTTAACCACCGATTCTGGTCTTTTTTTCAACATCCACAGGGGATAACGGATAATGGAATCCTTCAGTTCCCCTTTATTGATCGGCGCAAAAGAAGTCGTATAAGGAACTCCGAATGAACGCAAGGAAACCGCATGGGCAATTCCGATAAATAACCCGCTCACAATTCCATACAAGCCCATAAAACCGCCTAAAAACAAAAAGATAAACCGGTAGAAGGTGATCGATTCCGTCAGCGTTGGCAAGGCAAAGCTGGTGACGGCCGTAAGGGCAGTGATGATGACCATCGGCGTGCTGACCAGCCCTGCTTTTACTGCCGATTCCCCAATGATCAACGCTCCGACAATACTGATCGCCGAACCGATTGGCCGGGGGAGCCTGGTTCCGGATTCTCTTAAGATCTCAAACATAAAAATCATCACAAAGCATTCGACCAGAGAAGGCAGCGGGATTCCTTCCCTGGCTCCGGCCATGCTTACGAGAAGCACAGTTGGAATCATTTCATGATGGAAGGTTGTTAACGCCACATATAATGAGGGGAGCATGACACTGATCGAGAATGAAAGAAACCTGATTATTCTTAAGAAAGAAGCCTGGTACGGCCGCAAAAAATAATCCTCGCTGGTTTGAATGCCTTCAATAAAGGTATAAGGAATGGTCAAAGCATGCGGTGTTCCGTCACAAAGGATGATCACTCTTCCCTCAAGTAATTTTGCCGCCGCCACATCAGGTTTTTGGGTATTGCCGACGGTAGGGAAAATGGAAAATGGTTCGTCTTCTATGTATTGTTCAATATATCCGGTTTCCAGGATTGCATCCGTATCGATTTGACCGATTCTTCTCTTCACCTCTCCTAGAACCTCTTTATTGACAATTCCTTCAATATATCCGATACACAGATCAGTTTTTGTTTCTTTCCCCAGAACAATATTCTCAAAAATAAGATGATTATTTTTGATTTTCCGTCTGATCAGAGAAGTATTCACCCTGATGCTCTCGACAAAACCCTCTCTCGGACCCCTGATCACAGATTCCACATCCGGCTGCTCGACAGCCCTTTTATCCCAGCCCTTTGAATCTACGATGTAAACCGCGTCCAACCCTTCAAGCAGGATAACCGTATTCCCTTTGAGGATCTCTTGTACAGCCTGTTTGATGTTCTCCGTATATTTGATATTTGCCGCTGTGATATATTTTCGAGGGTCTTCCTTTTCCACTTTATAGTTTCTGATTAATGGACCGAGGATATCCCGGTTGATGATATCTTTGTTGATCATCCCGTCGAGATAGACGCTTAGACCGCGGATATTTCCTGTCGTTTGAAATTCAGCCAGGATCAGGTCCCCGCTGTTTTTAAATTCCTTTTGAAAAGCTTCCTTGCTTTTATTAATCGTTGAGGGAATACGGCTAAACGTATTGTTTGTCCTCCCCTGTATTCTTTTATTCTTATCCGGTGAATACTGGTTTATTTTTCTGATCATTTTTCTTATTGTTTTGAACAAAGCACTGTCCCCCTGAAAAACGGGATAATCTCTATTATTTTTCATTTCAGAAAGGAATTTTATACATTAAACATTTTTATCTTTTATTGTCTGGAACTATTTTCCATAATATAACATATTTTATATTGTTCATCGGTTATTATTTCCAAAATAAAAGGGGGCTTTTGTCATGTCTGGTGCTTTTGGTGGAGAAACATGCTGTCCTTGCAGCTTCTGCGGAGTTGCCATTGTAACGATTATTATTCTTCTCTTAATTGCCTTGGGTATCGTTTTCTAATGATTCAATAGTTTTTAAGAGGAAGGTGAAACACATGTCTCATCAAAGCTTTCTTTCCGGCGGAACTACAGGTGCTGCAATTATTGCGATTGCTGTCTTAATTCTTATTGCTCTGGCTGTTATTTTTTAAGCCATTCACAAATAATATTCAACTAAAGGGGACGGACGAAACTTTGGTTTCGCATTGTCTCCTTGCTTTTATTTTAGGAGGAAATAAAAAAAGCGCACCTCCAAATGTCCGCTCATTTTTGTCCAACATTTGAGGTGCGCCATACATCAGTGACTGCCATCACCGGTCGTATTCAATACGAAAATCAAATTTCCCTTTATGAGGAGAATCCCTTACATTTTTGTTGCTATTCTTTCCAGGGCCTCGATTGTATTTTCCCTGGTGCCAAAAGCCGTCAGCCTGAAATACCCTTCACCGTTGGCTCCAAAGCCCGCTCCGGGAGTCCCTACCACATTGGCCGTTCGCATAAGCCGGTCAAAGAAGTCCCAGGAACTGAGCTGATCAGGAGTCTTCATCCAGATATATGGCGCATTGACCCCGCCAAAAACCTTATAACCGGCCTTTCTCAAACCTTCCCTGATGATCCTGGCATTCTCCATGTAGTAATCGATTAATTCTTTTACTTGTTTTTTGCCTTCTTCGGAATAGACAGCAGCAGCAGCAGCCTGTACCGGATAAGACACTCCATTGAATTTTGTGGTTTGCCTTCTCAGCCAAAGAGAGTTCAGGCTGTACCCTTCTCCTTTGGCGTCATAAACCTTGACCTCTTTAGGTACTATGGTATAAGCACATCTTGTCCCCGTAAAGCCGGCGGTTTTAGAAAAACTCCTGAATTCCACAGCGACTTCCCGGGCCCCTTCAATTTCAAAAATACTGTGCGGGACCCCGTCTTCCCTGATAAAAGCTTCATAGGCCGCATCAAAGAGGATGATCGATCTGTTTTCTCTGGCATGGTCTACCCACTTTTTCAGTTCTTCCCTGGAAAGTGTCATTCCGGTGGGATTGTTCGGAAAGCACAAATAAATCATATCTACCCTGGCTGAAGGGAGAGCGGGTTTCATCCCGTTTTCCTCAGTACAGGGGAGATAAACCACTCTGTCAAATTTACCGTCTTTATGGACCCCTGTACGGCCGGCCATCACATTGCTGTCAACATAAACAGGATAAACCGGGTCAGTCACCGCAAAAATATTGTTTAGACCAAAAAGCTCCTGAAAATTAGCCGTATCGCTCTTGGCCCCGTCACTGACGAAAACCTCATCAACAGCCGCCTCTATTCCACGGGGAGTCAAATCATTTTCAATAATCTTTTTTGCCAGAAAATCGTAACCCTGCTCAGGACCGTAGCCCCTGAATGTTTCCGGGCGCCCCATCTCGTCTACAGCCTTTTTCATTGCCTCAATCACAGCCCCGGGGAGCGGCCTGGTCACATCGCCAATGCCTAACCGAATCATATCAGCCTTTGGATGCTCAGCTTTGAACTGTTCGACTCTGCGGGCAATCTCCGAAAAAAGATAGTTTCCAGGCAATTTAAGATAGTTTTCATTGATTAATGCCATTCTTCTCAATCTCCTTATTTCACCTTGCTGGATATGTAAAACATTATTAATGACTATAACATGACATCAGCTCTTGTTCAATACGGCGGCATCATCAATTTCGGGTTAGCTCTGCTGTCCCTGTTCCCCGATTGATCCTGACACGCGTCAGTGTGTTCGCGGCGAATATGATGATCAAGGACATTACGGGATATGCATAACGAGAATAAGTAAAATACGGGAGATGGACCAGATTAACATATGCGATTACTCCGAATAACAGCAACAGAAGTTTATTTTTATCGTTGGACTTCAACATTCTGACCATACTGCGGACTGCCAGAATCAAGAGAATGACATGGCAAATAACCATGATTGCCAGCGGAATGCCGAACAGATCAAAAGGATAAAACGGCATCGCCCACAGAAAAACTGTCTTGCCCAAGGTATACCAATAAATGTATAGAACCGGATTTTTCCTGAAATTTTCCCTCAGCCTTTGTTTTCCCGCTTCCAATTCGCTCTTATCACGTTCTATGGCATCATCGGGGCAATCATAGATGAATCCCTCACTCTGGTCATAGTGAACAAAGGTCCCCTGTAAAAAAGGATTCCCGGAAGAGGCCGTTAAGGGGATGAAACGGGAGAATTCCAGATAATTGCGAATCCACCAGGGGGATAATACCATGATTAATAGACATGCGACCAAAAGAGAACGCGCAAGCATCTCTTTGATTGAATAGTTCAAATAAATCCACATGACCAAAATCACTATTGGAAATAGAAGAATAGTCGGTCTGACAAGAACAGCCAGCCCTAAAATCGTCCCTCCCAGCAGATAGTATTTTTTCTCTTTGCTTTGAAGTGCTTTCATACTGATATACACCAATAAAATAAGCAGAAAAGTAAACACGGTTTCTGTCAGAATCAGTACCGCGCCGACAATATTCGGGAAATATAATAAATAGAGGGTAATTGCTGTCTGCGCGGTTTTTTTATTGAACAGCTCCTGACAAATGCAATAAATGATGCAAAGAGATACGATTTGTAATATTCCCTGAAATACCCTGACTGCCGTCAATCCGGCCGTGTACCCGAATATCTTCATAAAAAAGGCTAACACAAAGGGGTATCCCGGCATAATAAATACTGTCGGCTCATTCACATCATGATAAACCAAGCGGTGATCTTGGAGTAATGTCCAAGCACTGCGAATATATTTGACGTCATCATTATTCATGGTCTCAAAATTACCCAAATACCAGCTGTCGCCATATAGATATATCGCGGTAAATTGTAATAATGCGTAAACGAAAATGATTAAGATTAAATAAAGATGATTTTGCCTGATATGCTTTAATTTCATCCGTTCTCGTCCTTTATTTTATTAGCCGGTTCGCTTTATGACAATCCATTTATTTTCATTTTTTCTAAAATACTACACTATTGATTAGTATATCACATCATCAGCCTTATTGATATGATTCATTCCATAAAAAAACCGGCTGGTTTCCCCATCACCGGCTATACCACCTCGATAAATTGGTGGGAAGCAGAAATGCATAAAGACACATCCCTGCTTCCCATAAATAAAGCGGAAGTCAACCTGTAAGCCGAATTCTGTCCCCTTGCGGGTGATAATCATCTATCTGGGACTGCTGTTACCAGCAGCCTCAAGCGACCTTACCCGGGAACGGAGCGGGCCGCTCCAATGTTCCCCTATTTGGTCTTGCTCCAGGTGGGGTTTGCAGGACAAACCAGTTACCTGGCTGCCGGTGAGCTCTTACCTCGCCTTTCCACCCTTACCGTCCCAAGGACGGCGGTATATCTCTGTTGCACTTTCCTAAGGATTTCTCCTCCCGGGCGTTACCCGGCACCCTGCCCTATGGAGTTCGGACTTTCCTCAGAGTTGGCCTTGCGGTCTCCTCCGCGACTATCCGGTTGACTTTGCCACAATATCATACTAGATATCAGGATATCCGTCAAATTATAATTTTGGAAATTCGGATAAAACAAGAAAATAACAGCCAATAAATTCCACAATATTGTTCTATCAAAAATTCTCATCTTCACTCAATTGTCGGAAAAAAATCTCCTTTATCGCAAATATCTACTTTATTCAATTTTATTATCATTCTAAGTTTATCCACAAACTGTGGATAAACTGTGTGTAAGTTTTCCTTCTGAGACAAAACCGGTTTTCTTTTTCAGGATATTCCAGTCATTTTTATGTGGATAACTTTCCCCCCCAAATACTTCTCATTTGCTCCAGATCGTTTTATTCTCATTACTAATAATCATCTCCACACCATTTAGTGCTTTTTCCGCTTTAAGATACTCGTAAAGCGACCTGATCATTGGTATTTCACTAAGAAAATGACCAAGAACGCCAACCGCCATATCCGCTTCCAGAGCATCCAATACGCCATGGTGGTCGATATCTCCTGTAATATATAAATCTGCCCCTTGAAATATCCCTTTATGGATAAAGCTGCTTCCGCTGCCATTCGCAATCGCGACTTTTTTGATCTTTTTCTTGGGATCCCCTGCCAGCCTGATTGAAGAAAGCTCATATTCCCGGGGCAGCACTTGAGGAAGCTTGGACAAAAACCTTTCCCAAAACTCATCAAGCCTGACTGTTTCCGGTAAGACGCCGATCGCTCCATACCCTCTTGGTTTCCCCGTGTTCTTTAGTGGTATGAGGTCATAAGCAGGCTCTTCATAAGGATGTGTCTTATGTAAGGCCCGGACTGCTCTGGATAGATCCCGTTCCTGAACTATGCTCTCCAAACGAACTTCCTCGACTCTGTTCACCTCTCCAACCTCGCCTATCGCCGGATCGGCTCCTTCCAAAGCCTTGAAGGTCCCCATTCCTTCGGTCTGGTAGAAGCACTCGGCATAGCTGTCACTATGCTCTCCATCTGTTATCCCCGCTCCTACCCCTTCCGCGGACAAAGACAAACGAACCTTTTCCACCGCATCCCGGGGTACAAAGGTTACTATCTTGAACAGTTTTTCATTTGCGGTCACTGCTAAATACTCTGTTTTTTGCAGACCAATCATCACTGCCAATGTCCTGCTGGAAGACAGAACAGATTGATCCAGATTTGTATGGGCCGCATAATAGGATATCCCGCTTCTCAATAAGGAAAGGGGGATTTGGGCTGAAGGATTATCTGCGTTCAGGTTTTTCAGAGGTTTAAACATTAATGGATGATGAGCAATGATGATCCCTGCTTTTTCTCTGATCGCTTCTTCGACCACCTTCGTCGTCCCGTCAAGCGCCAGCAATAATTTATCTACCCGGTGAGAACTGCTGCCGACCAATAGTCCTGAATTGTCCCATTCTTCCGCCCATGATCTCGGCGCGGCTTTTTCAATGATCTGTTCAATTAATCCGACTGAAACAGCCATGCTTGCATAACCTCCAGTATTTTTCTCTCCTTGAGCAACCTGTCCATTTTCTGTCTGGCCTCTTCTCTCCCGGTTTTCTGCATCTGACCGGCAATCCGCAGAATATTGTTCAGATCATCCGCGATTAGACCCTTGAGCAGAGCTTCTCTCTTTTCCATAATTAATGGACCATACATCCAGACAAATCCGGATAAAATCTTTTTATCTTGTTGATCATCCAAACTGTGCTTCAGCCTGTCCTCCCAGGTCTTGATTATTTCCCGTACTTCTTCAAACCCTATCCCCTTAAGTCTGTTAAAATGGATAATCCTATAGATTTGATCCTCCTCCTCAACGAGGGCCTCCTCAACGATCCTCCAGCCTTGAGCGATCAATTCCCTTCTGACGTTTGCTTCCATTCCCTGAGGCTGAAGGATCAAATCCTTCACTTTGGCCAGGACCTCCGGTTTGCTTTGAAGGATCTTCAGAACTGTGGCTCCTCCCATTCCGGCTATCGACAGGGTATTGACTTCTCCGGGGATCAACGGCTTTAAGCCGTCACCGAATCTGATCTCAATCCTATCGTCCAATTGATATTGGCTCACCGTCTTTTTCGCGGACAGGAAAGGACCTTTGTGGATATCTACCCCGATGGCTTTTTCTATCCTTCCTTTTTGAAGCAGATAAACCGGAAGATAAGCGTGATCCGTTCCAATATCCCCAAGCAGGCTTCCCGAAGGGATAAAGTCTGCTATGATGTTCAAACGGCTGCCAAGTTTCATCTGATCGGGTGCGCAAGCCCTGATCCCTTCCTGATCCGTCTTCTCATTCATATCACTGCTCATCCTCATTCATGCATCTTCTTCATGGTATTGTTCACCCTGCTGTTTATGTTATTGTTCATGCCATTATCGTATCCTGATCTCTGATTTCCACTCTTCTTGCTCCTGATCTCCATCGCTTCTGATTTCTGTTTTTTTATGCCCCTTACCCTTCGAAGCTTTATTTTTTCCTATAAAATAAACCCTGGCAGGCCAGCCAGAGTTATGATCAGTCAATTCATTTTGGGAAGATGGTGGGCCCACCTGGGATCGAACCAGGGACCAACCGGTTATGAGCCGGCCGCTCTACCGCTGAGCTATAGGCCCAAAATATATGGCTCCCCGAGCTGGACTCGAACCAGCAACCTACCGGTTAACAGCCGGTTGCTCCACCATTGAGCTATCGAGGAACGCCTGCGTCGTTTATTATACTCAATTATCCCAGTGAGGTCAAGCTTTTTCCCCTCTAATTTTTCTCCTTTAATCCGGATAATTCCGCATATTAGAAAAACAATCTCATGATCACCATTTTCCAGCGCAACCGTATTGCCATCGCTTTTGGCAGCTCATTTGTCCGCAGTATGGCTTCGCTCATTATGCTCCCCGCCTTTACTGAAATTACGTTTATTGTAATCCAGCAGCCTTGAGTTCTTCTAACGCCAGTCTGAAGCTCTGTAGATATCATCGGGTTTCTCTGCCCTGGTGTATAACACATTGCACCGGGAACTTTTCAGCCCGGTGCAACTCTTTTTTAGCAATCTATCTTTAATTTGCAGGACAAATCATCACTAGGCCTTGAGAAAAGATAAGAAAATAATAAATACTGAAACTGGTTTGATTTTAAAAAGGTTTTCCTGTTTTATATAAGATTTTTATAAGATTTTCCTGACCTTAATCCAGATAATCCTTGAGCTTTTTACTGCGGCTGGGATGACGAAGTTTGCGCAGCGCTTTGGCCTCAATCTGTCTTATTCTTTCCCGGGTTACTCCGAATTCCTGACCTACTTCCTCCAAGGTTCTGGTTCTCCCGTCATCCAATCCAAATCTTAAACGCAACACTTTTTCTTCTCTGGAAGTCAGTGTTTCGAGAACCTCTTCCAATTGTTCCTTTAACAGGAGGAAGGATGCTGCTTCCGAAGGTGCCGGAGCATCTTCATCCGGGATAAAATCGCCGAGATGGGAGTCCTCTTCTTCACCAATCGGTGTTTCAAGAGATACCGGTTCCTGGGCAATCTTCATGATTTCGCGAACCCTTTCTTCCGGTATATCCATAACTTTGGCTGTTTCTTCCGGGGTAGGGTCCCGGCCCAGCTCTTGTAAAAGCTGTCTGTTCACCCTGATCAGCTTATTGATCGTTTCTACCATATGAACGGGAATGCGAATGGTCCTCGCCTGATCGGCGATTGCCCGGGTGATCGCCTGTCTGATCCACCATGTAGCATATGTGCTGAATTTGAATCCTTTGCGAAAGTCAAATTTTTCCACAGCTTTAATCAGACCTAAATTCCCCTCCTGAATTAAATCCAAAAATAACATCCCTCTGCCTACATAACGTTTGGCTATGCTGACAACCAGGCGCAGGTTGGCTTCCGCAAGGCGACGCTTAGCCATCTCATCCCCTGCTTCCATGCTTTTGGCAAGTTCAATTTCTTCTTCTGCCGTGAGCAGGGGGACTCTTCCTATCTCTTTCAGATACATACGGACAGGATCGTCAATCCCCACTCCTTCAGGAATAGAAAGATCAATATCTGTTTCTTCCGAAATTTCTTCAGCCAGTTTTTCTGTTTCCTTGTCTATGACAATGTCTGTCTCACCTTCAGAATGTTCATCGATAACATCAATACCAAGTGTACTGATTTGATCATACACTTCTTCAATTTGTTCCTCGGATAAATCAATCTTTTGAAGGGCATTAGCGATCTCGTCATAGGTAAGGTTTCCCTTGGTTTTCCCTAATTCAATGAGATGTGCAACACATTCTCTTTTATGATCTTCAGCGTGCAACGAATTCCCCCCTTCCGTCGGGTAATTCGAACGAATATCTTGTTTCTTGACGTTATTTTTCGCCACTTTTTAACCGCTCCTGTATTTCCCGGAGAACTGCCAGCGCACCGGCGGCATCACCGTAATTCTCCAGATGAATCATCTTTACCTGTAAATCCTGGATCTGTTTTTTATTTTGAGATTCACAAATTGCATTAATGCAGTCCTTTAATAAGAACTCTGCTTTCTCTATATCAATATTCAGCTCATATAGTTCGGCCAAACGCTTTTGTACCAGTGCGTATAAGTCTTCGTTTGCTGCAGGTACATTTAGATTGGCTGGGACCGCTTCAAAAATATATTTATGTTCTTCCAAGCACCAAAATTCATTTCCCAGTTCTTCCTGCACTTTATTCTTAACATCGGGGTCATTAAGCACCAGTCTTAACAAGATTTGTTCGGCCCTGTAAGCACCGTTGGCAATCGTATTTTCAATGAATTGATTTGTCGCCACAGATATAGTATTACTGATATGAGGAGAAATATCCTGTTTTTGAGAAAAAATTTCTTGGTATCCTTTATTTTCTAATCTTTTCTGGTCAATCCCGCCGATTTCTTCTTTTACTGCCTCTAAAGTAAGACCAAGCTCTAAACTGAGAAATCTGGCATATCCCTCTCTTTCTGCTGCGCTTTTTATACGGAGGATATCGGGAGCCATTCTTCTGATCAATTCCGCCTTTGCCGTAATCGTCTCCGGAACAGCATCTGCGACAAGCATCTCATATTTAAATTCAATATAAGAAAGGCTCTTTTGCAGCTCCTGCAAAAATTCTTCCTTGCTGTGTCCCTGGAGATACTCATCCGGATCTTTGGCCCCCTTAAGCTTAAGAACCTGCACATTCAGCCCTTCATTAATTAAGATCTCACCCGCTCTGAATGCTGCCTGAACACCTGCTTCGTCAGAATCATAACAAAGGATTACCCTTGAAGAATATCTTTTCAGAATTCTGGCTTGGTCCCTGGTCAATGCCGTTCCTAAAGAAGCCACAGCATTGAATAGTCCTACTTTCTGGACCGCAATCACATCCATGTATCCTTCAAGCAGTACAGAATACCCTGCCTCCCTTATCCCTCTGGAAGCGGTTTGGATTCCATACAAATTACGACCTTTGTGAAAAAACTGAGTCTCAGGCGAGTTCAGATATTTAGGGAGTGAATCATCTAAAACCCTGCCCCCAAAACCAATGGGTTTTCCGTGCACATCCAGAATGGGAAAGATGACCCGTCCTCTAAAACGATCATAAAAGCTGATCCTGCCATCACCATTATCTTTTTTCACAGACAGTCCAGCTTCTGAAAGTTCACCGGGAGTAATCCCGTGTTTAGCCATCTCATTGATCAAGCCATCCCAGCTGTCGGCAGTGTAGCCAAGACGAAATTTCCTCATTGTGTCCCGGTCGATGTTCCGGCCGTCAAAATATCTCCTGCCCCGTTCCCCCTCCGGTCTTTCCTCAAGCATTTTCTGAAAATATCCGGCACTAAGCTCGTGAATCTCCTGCCAACGGAGGCGCATGCTTTCTTTTTTCCGTTCTTCCGGGGAAAGTTCTCTCTCCGGAAGCTCCATTCCAACCCTTCTTGCGACCTCCTGCAAAGCTTCAAGAAAGGGCAGATTATTTTTCTTCATGAGAAAAGAAAATACATTGCCGCCTGTATGACAACCGAAACAATAAAACATTTGGCGCTCGGGATTGACATTAAAACTCGGTGTCTTTTCAGAATGAAACGGACAAAGTCCTTGGTAGTTCTTGCCCGCACGTTTCAAGACCACATATTCTGAAATAACCTCTACAATGTCCGCCCGTTGGCGCACTTCCTCAATAAAATCTTCGGAAATTCTGTTGTCCACAGTAATTCGCCCTTTTTAGGTGGAGTCTCTTAAATTAATCTTAAATTTCATTAGATATTTGACAGTGCTTTATCATTTTCGATAAATTATTTAAAAATCCTGCTTCTAATGTTAAAAATTTGTATGATTCGTGTTTACAATTATCCTTTGGGGATAAATATTTGCTTAAATGTACTGATCGCATAATTATCAGTCAGACCGGAAATATAATCAACCACAGCCGTCTGCAAGTCTCCGTTGGCCCATTGCAGATAATTATTCGGCAGTATTTGCGGATGCTTTAAATAATAATCATAAAGAATTTCTACGATAAGGCTGCCTTTACTGCGTTCTTCACTCAGATGATCAGCTAAATAAACTTTCTCAAACATAAAGGTGCGAAATCTTTGCATGGCGGACTGAACTTCTTTCGACTGGCAAATTTGGTTTTGGCCTTCTGAAAACGCAATCATATCAGTGACCATTGTTGTAATCATCTCACTGGTATGACCGCCCAGGATTTCCCGTACTTCCTCCGGCATATCTCCCGGGTAGATTATCCCGGCCCTCAACGCATCATCAAAATCATGGCAGAGATATGCGATGCGATCTCCGATCCGTACAATTTGACCTTCCAGAGTTGCCGGTGTTCCTTTGCCTGTGTGATGCAGAATACCATCCAGCACTTCATTCGTCAGGTTCAAGCCTTGTCCCTGGCCTGTAAGCACTTTAAATACTCTTATCGACTGTTCATTATGTTCAAAATGTCCGATTATTCTCGCCAGAACCTCTTCCCCGACATGACCGAAGGGGGTATGTCCGACATCATGGCCAATGGCGATTGCCTCTATTAAATCTTCATTGAGCCTTAGCCCTCTTCCAATCGTCCGGCAAATCTGGGACACCTCTAAGCTGTGGGTCATCCTGGTTCTATAATGGTCTCCCCGGGGAGCAATGTAGACCTGTGTCTTATGTTTTAGACGACGAAAGGGCTTGCTATGCAGAATTCTGTCCCTGTCACGCTGAAATTTGGTTCTGATCTCGCATTCCTGCTCCTCACGTTCGCGCCTTGCCCGGTCACTTTTAGCCGCAAACGCGGATAATCTTTCATATTCCTCGGCCTCCGTACGTTGTCTGATCTTCAGATTCATTTTCATTGGACATCCTCTGCCTTTTTCTTGCAATCCTTTTATTCCTCAGCTGTTGCTGCCTTTTTCCTGCTCCTGATTTTTATGATTAATTTTCACATTATTTCTGATATTATTTTCCCTGAAAGTATTCCATACATATTGTTTTTTTCCTTTAATCATTTAAAAAATAAGAACGTCAAACGATAATTCGAAGCAGACCAATCCTTACCCATTATGGAACACTTTTAAAAAGGCAAATGAATTAATGAGCAGATGATATTTTCAATCCTATAATTCCGATCAGTATAAATCCAATACAAATTAACCTGATGAGTTCAGCCGGTTCTTTGAATAAAATTATCCCCAATATTACAGTGCCAACCGCACCGATTCCTGTCCAGATCGCATAAGCTGTTCCTAATGGAAGGTCCCTTAGTGCTAATGATAAGAAATAAATGCTTGCGATCATCCCCATTACGGTAAAGATACTCGGCAGGAGCTTTGTAAAGCCTTGAGAATATTTCAAGCCTATAGCCCAAGCTACTTCCAAAAGCCCCGCTGTGATTAATAGTACCCATTTCATCTGATCCACTCCTTTTAAATCCACTAAAAATAAGTAGCCCGGAAGATACTTTACAATATCTCCCAGGCTTTTATCCTTCCGTGTACATAGATCCAGCTATGCGTTTTATCTTGGTCCAGGCCAGTTCTTCTCCTTGGAACTGCGGAACCCTATAAAACTTTAAAATATAAGATTTTCTCTTGAAATCGTATCATAATGTGTAACCCAATTCAAGCTTATTCCCTTTTTTATTGATCCTATTTGATCTCGTTAGGGATTTACTTGTATACAGGAATAATCTATAATCAGTGAAAAAGAAAGGTTTCCCTGAGAAACCTATCATGAATTAAACAGTTTACACACAGCGGCTATGTGAAGTACGATAGTCGCTCTATATTTATATGAAAGAAAGGACGTAAAAATGGCTAGGACAATTGAGATTACTTTTAAAGACCGCGAACGCATTCTTAAACTGATTGAAAGAGAGAAAGAATTCGGAACCGGAAGAAACAAAGAACCTCTGAGAGATCTTGAACAGGAGCTGAACCGGGCAAATATCGTATCCTCAGAAGAAATACCACATGAATCCATAACAATGAACTCAAAGGTTCTTTTAAAGGATTTGGCCTTGGGAGAAGAAACCATTTATACCCTGGTCTATCCTGAAGATGCCAAATTGAGTGAGAATAAAATTTCCGTACTCGCTCCTATCGGAACGGCCATACTTGGGTTTCGAGAAGGTGATGTGATTGACTGGAAAGTTCCCGCGGGAACCGTCCAATTAAGGGTAGAAAAAATCCTTTATCAGCCTGAGGCAAGCGGGAACTATGATCTATAAACAAATATTTGGTCATCATTCTTTTTTCAAGGCTGTCAGTCGTAAGTAAAATCAAGAGGTACGCCAAAGGCTTCTATCTAATATTGGCACGCAGATTTCACAGCAATGTTTATTTATCATTTGCATTGTGTAGCGCTCTAGAATAGGTCTCTTATCATCAAATTCATAATTTCTTTTTGATAACTCCGAAAATATCTCCATCCATGCTTTTTGCATAGCATCTACCGTATGGCTTATTTTAAATACGCAATATTTTCCACCAGCAATTTTTCCAAAATCAACATACTTATTAACCTCAAATTCATCCGAGACGACTAAACACGTATCATATCGACAATCCTTAGGTTCTGTGAATTGAGGGTTATCCTGGACTATTCCCAATATAATTGAACTTTCATTAAGTAAATTTTTTTCGCTGGCCCAACTTTTTAATTGCTCCATTATCTGCACATTATCTGAACCGTAAGGACCGGTTTTTCTTATATAAGCAATTTTGCAGGATGATGTCATTTCAATATTAATCTCCATAACTTACCTTCTCTTTATAGAGTACATCGATGCCTGACTTCAGGCATATAATGCTTTAAAATGGATTACAACTTGTTTTTTAAAATTGCAAAATTCTTATTTGGGATTACAATTTACGGTAATTCGATCGAACAAAATAAAAAAACAGGGCAATACAAATGTATTACCCCGTTTAATTATTAAGCTTAACCTTTCAACGCCGCCTGGGCGGCAACGAACAAAATAGACCTATCGCATTATGGGACACTTTTATTTTGCCAGCTTGTAAAGAATAAACTGGTTCAGTGAAATGCCCTCTTTTTTAGCGTCCTCGACAAGCTCTTTATGAAGAGATTTCGGAACACGCAAGGATATTTTTCCGTTGTATTCTGTTTGTCCAGCTATCTTCAAAAGTTCTAAATCTTCAGCATCCGGTTCGACCTCAGGAATGGTTTTCAGCTTTTTTTCAAATTCACTCTTTATCATGTTCACGACCTCCTTATCCTATATATGCTTATAAAATTCTCCACGCGGATGTATTGCTTCAACAAGTATGATATTTATCCAAGAACTCCGTCGGCGTAAGTATTTCAGGACGGTCTATACCTATCCCGGTAAAGTCCTTATCTCCTGTTATCAGGACATCCACATCGGCAGTGATCGCTGAAAGAAGCACAGGCCTATCCTTTTCATCTCTTATTTCTGGCGCCGTTGACATATCCGTAGGAGTATACGCCATTTCAAATGACATTTTAATAAAAAAGCATCTAACACTGCTTTATACGTTGACGATTTTCTTGTAATAACGGCATTGGCTTCTTCAATTACATACGAACACAGGACCAATGTATGCTTGTCTGCGATATCCTCAATCAAACCTGCTATTTTTGTACTTCTAAACACGAGAGCCGACAAGAGAACATTTGTGTCAATCATTATCCGCATGTTTCTTCTCCCACAACTCTTTTCTTACCTCTTTGACAAGATTAATCACATCATCTTCAGATTTCAGCCCCAATTCTTCTGCTAATCCCTCAAAAGCCTCCTGTGCTTCTTTTACTGCAAGCCTTGTTGGGTTCTCCATGATAACCCTGCCGCCTTCAGTCATAAAAACAACTTTATCTCCGTCTTTAAGATTCAGCATTTTCCTGATTTGGATAGGTATCGTTATTTGTCCCTTTGATGTGATTTTCGCTAACTCCATAATATAAACCGCCTTCCAAGAATTCAATGATTTCCTTACATTAATAGTATATGCTGCTTTATGGAAAAATCAAGTTCCATAATTCAACCATAAAAAGTGTGCCATAATGCATGTTTTTCTGCTTCCAAATCATTCAAAAGGACGTTTATTATCAAAAAACAGAATGCTGGCAGCCAAAACTCCAACTGCCAGCACCCTAAACTTGTGATATTAATTTTTTCTCAAACCGTTGCAGTACAAGCCTTTTAGGTCACATATCCTACACTCAACCCAACGCTTACTAACCTTTTAACGCCCACCTGGGTATAATGCTATCAAAATAGACCAATCGCGTTTTTTTACACATTATGGAACACTTTGATAATATTTTTTCCTATTTGGTGGAAATTTTTTCGCCCCAAGAAGGATTATTATGCTTACTTTGCTTTCAGCGCCGCCTGGGCAGCAGCTTACAAAAACGACCTATCCCATTATGGGACATTTTTTGTGTCTCATTTTACTTTCTTTATAAGTCACATAACCGCTTGGTTATGTCACTGGCGCTGTATAAAAAATTTGTAACGATTACTCGTTCTTCTCTGATATGAAAGAATACCGAAAAGTTATCAACTGGCATTTACCTGATTTTCAGCGCATATTCTTCTTCTGACTCCATTAACTTTACACGTTCCGGAAAGGTATCAAGCGCTTCAATTGCGTCAGCTATTCTGTTATACTGGCCAATAGCCGTTTCCGGTGCCTGTAGCTGTTCTGCGATGTAATTATAAATTTCCTCCATATCGGTAAGCGCGCTGTCAGTTATCTGAACCTTATATTGCTTCATGCGTGCGTCTTGCGAAATTTCATAAAGGCAGCAGTCGCATCCTGTACTTTACCTTTTTCGATATCGTTATATCCTTCCTTTAACTTCGCATGAATTTCATCCGTTGTCATCAAATCGGTGTTGACAGAAGCCGGAACTTTCGGTAGCGTCACAGCAAAAGGTATGCCTCCGGTCATGGAAATCTGCTTCAGATAAATATCTATCGCTGTAGACATAGGTATGCCAAGCTGGGAAAGGACTTCCTCCGCACTTCTTTTCACGTCAGGGTTGACTCTTAAATTTAAAGTCGTCGTTTTTTCCATGTTAATCATCTCCTGATAATATTGTAACGCTTTTGTCGTTACAATTCAATAAAATGTTTTGACACGTTAATAAAGGGTATTATCCCTTAAACTGGCAAGCGATAATACCCTTATATAGCTTTCTGTCCAACAGATAGGTCTTACTTGCTAATCGCTGCTTGGACCGCTGCTATCAAATACCAACAATCTCATTTTTCACATTATGGAGCACCTTATGCCATAACGGAAATTCAGAACATTGCCGAGACTAAAGATGAAGAACTATTCATTATCAACGGATAAAATATGTAAATATTTCTCGACAACCATTTTAGTGTTTTCAGAAATGGATTTTGTGCCATCTACATGTATTACAGGACATACGAGAGTCTCTGCCCATTCTTCAATTCTTAATAGAGAACGTGATGCTACAAAATCAACAAACTTCAAGTGTTGCTCGTACATATCACCTCCTTCACGGATGCGTTCTCCATGCTGCCCATAAGCTCGTTGTTTTATGCGTTCAATACGCGTTTCAAGCGGCGCTGATATAAATACGGCAAAGGTATATGTCGACGAAATCTCTTCACCAAAATCTCCGATTACGGCAGAAATAACGAATGAACAATATTTTTCAATATCGGCAAGCATTAAATCTAAAGATTCCTCACGTGTACGCTCTATGGTATATGTCCTGGTAAGAGTGAGCATCAAAACATCATTTTCGACAATATAAATCAGTAGCCAATCCGGTTGAATATGACACTCTCGAAATCCTTCAAAGCTGCCTTTCAAGGCGTGGTCATTATATTTTTCTGCCAATGGCCTACCATTTGCTAGTTCTCCAACCACATACTCAAACAGCTTGGAATCATAGCCCCGCTTCATCATTTGCCTGTATTCCTTCTTGAAGCGAGATGTTCTGTTAATCTTCATCATCGCTGTTCAAGTCCTCCATCAGTTCTGCTACTGTGCCATAACTTTTTGTCGGGACTTTTCCAGCTATAATATCCCGCGCTTCCTGCATAGCGGCAAGTGTTTCAGCGTTGTACTGAGGATTCTTAACCTCAAAGGGCAGCCCACCCGCAAGAATAACCTGATGAAGAAATATATTTATAGCTTCAGTAGTCGAAAGACCTAATGTTTTAAGCGTAGCTTCAACACCAGCTTTAACGGCAGCTTCAACCCGAATGTGCAGTGTTTCCGATTTAGCCATATTGCTCACCTCCTGTATCATCATATGCATTGTATCACGTTTTATATACATATTTAATGCGTTTTCTGTTAACAATATAGCATAGAACCAAACAAATTATAAAATAATGGCTGCAAGCAGAGCAATCTTATTTTTTCCGGAAAAAGAATTCACGATTAAACTGTAGCAATGCCTACAAATAGGCCAATTCCCATTTTCCCATGTAAAAATTGTGTTCCATAATTCAAACCTGAAAAGTGTTCCATAATGCATGTTTTTCTGATTCCGAACCATTCAAAAGGACGGTTTTTATCAAAAAACAGGGTGCCAACAATCAAATTCCCATCTGCGAGCACCCTGTTTATGTGATATTAAAATTCGCTCAATTCGTTACGCCGCAAGGCGTTTACGCCATGCATCTACAATTGCCCCAACGCTTACTAACCCTTCAGCGCTGCTTGGGCCGCGCTCAGCCTAGCAATCGGTACTCTGAACGGGGAACAGGATACATAGTTGAGGTTGATTTCCTGACAGAAATCTATCGATGAAGGATCTCCGCCATGCTCGCCGCAGATACCGATTTTCAATTCAGGATTTGTGCTTTTAGCCAGTTCAGCACAAATTCTCATGATCTTACCCACCCCGTCACGGTCAAGCACCGCAAAAGGATTATTTTCCAGTATTCCGCTGCTCATATAGTGAGGCAGAAACTTCCCTTCCGCATCATCACGGGAAAATCCGAAAACCGTCTGGGTAAGGTCATTGGTGCCAAAGGAAAAGAAATCGGCGAATTGCGCTATTTTATCAGCAGTCAGGGCGGCGCGCGGCATCTCGATCATGGTTCCGACCTTGTATGCGATAAGAACGCCCTGTTCCAAACATATTTCAGTTGCTATTTTATTGATCATCTGACGGAGAATCTCCAGCTCCTTATAATGAATCACCAGAGGGATCTTGATCTGGGGATAAATTATATAGCCTTCCTTCACAAGACGTGCCGCAGCCTGAAAGATCGCCCTGCACTGCATAGCGTATATCTCCGGATAGGTGATGCCGAGTCGGCAGCCCCTGTGCCCGAGCATAGGGTTCATTTCATGAAGCGCTCTGACCTTTTTGAGCAAGGATTCTTTGTCATAAAGCTTTTGCCGGGCCTCCCTGTCCTCCTGATCAGATAAGCGCAATTCAGCTATCTCTGTGATCAGATCTTCGCTGTTGGGTAAAAATTCATGAAGAGGAGGATCGAGGAGGCGGATCGTCACCGGCAAACCATGCATGGCTTTGAGGATGCCGTAGAAATCTTCTTCCTGCATTGGTTGAAGATGAGCTAATTCTTCCTCTCTTTCCTCAACTGTCTGGGCCAGGATCATTCTTTGAACGATCGGTATCCTGACCGGGTCCATAAACATATGCTCAGTACGGCAGAGTCCGATACCCTCAGCCCCATATTCTCTTGCTTTGGCCGCGTCGACTGGATTATCGGCATTGGCCATGACCTGCATTGTCCGCAGCTCATCAGCCCATTTCAGGATAGTCTGAAATTCTCCGCTCAACTCGGGATCCCGCATTGGAACCAGGCCCTGAATCACATGGCCTGTCCCTCCGTCGATAGAAATGACATCATTCTCCGTATATTCCTGATTCTCAATCGTGATTTTTCTACTGTTGTAATCTATTCTTAAAGCCTCACAGCCGCATACGGCCGGTTTGCCCATATGCCTGGCCACTACGGCGGCATGGCTGGTCATCCCGCCTCTGCTGGTCAGGATTCCCTGGGCGGCAAGTACCCCGTGAATATCGTCAGGGGTCGTTTCCGTCCGGACCAAGATGACCTTTTCCCCGGCATTGCCCAGCTTTTCGGCGATATCCGCTTCAAAAACAATCTTTCCGGAAGCAGCTCCAGGTGATGCCGGAAGCCCCTTTGCGATAATCTTCAGCTTGGCTCCCTCATCAATCCTGCGGTGCAGCAATTTGTCCAGCTGGTGCGGGTCAATTTTCCGCACAGCCTCTTCTTTGGTGATCAATCCCTCAGAGACAAGATCAACAGCGATTTTAATCGAGGCCGCTGCCGTACATTTGCCGTTTCTGGTTTGAAGAATATAGAGCTCGCCTTTTTCGATGGTGAACTCGATATCCTGCATATCGCGGTAATGCTTTTCCAAATTGACGGCGATTTCTTCAAACTGGCCATAGAGTTCCGGATGTTCACCAGCAAGGCTGCTGATGGGCAACGGAGTACGAATCCCGGCTACGACATCCTCGCCCTGAGCATTCATTAAATATTCACCATACAATTTTTTTTCTCCGGTTGATGGATTGCGGGTAAAGGCAACCCCCGTTCCGGAATCTTCACCCATATTGCCGAAAACCATGGATTGCACATTGACAGCCGTTCCGATATGATCAGGGATATGATTGGTTCTGCGATAAAATATGGCTCTGTTGGTATTCCAGGAACGAAATACCGCAATAATCGCCTCCTGAAGCTGTTGACGCGGATCATCGGGAAAAGCCTTGCCGGTCTCTGCCTCAATCAGTTTTTTAAATTGACTGACAAGCTTTTTCAGGCTTGCTGCGGATAAATCAGAATCAAAATAAACACTTCCCCCTTTTTCCCGGGCCTGATCCTCTTTGGCTTGATGAATCATCTGCTCGAATTTGTAGCCTTCCACGCCCAGGACAACATCGCCAAACATCTGAACAAAACGGCGGTAGCAGTCATAAGCGAATCTTTCATTGCCGGTTGCTTTTGCCAACCCCTGAACCGTTTCGTCATTCAAACCAAGATTAAGAATAGTGTCCATCATTCCCGGCATGGAAATTTTGGCTCCGGAACGCACCGAAACCAAAAGAGGAGCCGTACTGTCCCCAAACTTTTTGCCGCTTTGTTTTTCCACTTCGGCAATGGCCGGCTGAATTTCCTCCCATAATCCGTCAGGGAGTTTTTCGCCGGTCCGGTAATATTCACGGCAAGCCTCGGTTGTGATGGTGAATCCCTGGGGAACATGAAGTCCGATATTGGTCATTTCAGCCAGATTGGCCCCTTTGCCTCCCAAAAGGTCCCTCATCTCTGCTTTGCCTTCTTTAAACAGATAAACATACTTTATCCCCGTCATCTCTATTCTCCTTTGTACACCTTCTGCATGATAATACTGGCTGTTTCCTCAACAGCTTTATTGGTTGTATCGATAACCGTGCATCCGATTTTCTTCATGATTTGCTCGGCATATTTCAGTTCCTCAATGATCCTGTCAACATTAGCATAGTCGGCCGTAGGCCCTAATCCCATAGCCTTCAGTCTTTCACTGCGGATGTGATTAAGCTTTTCAGGGCTCAAAACAAGACCAAAGACCTTTTTAGGCTGAGCCAGGAACAATTCTCTGGGCGGATTCACTTCCGGCACCATGGGGATATTGGCTGTCTTCATTCCTTTATGGGCCAAATACATGCTTAAAGGGGTCTTTGATGTCCGTGACACTCCGATCAGGACGACATCGGCAAAAAGGACTCCCCTGGGGTCCTTCCCGTCATCGTATTTGACGGCAAATTCAACCGCTTCAATCTTTTTAAAGTATTGCTCATCCAAACGGTGAATAATGTTGGGAACATTTTTGGGCAGCAGACCCGTTTGCTCCGCAAGGGCATTAATAAGAGGACTGAGAATATCTATCGCCACCAGTCCTTTTTCACGGGCGCATTTATCTATGTATACCCTGAGGTTATTCAGGACTAAAGTATAGACGAGAATAGACCTCTCCTCCATTGCTTCCGCGATAACCTCATCAATATGCATCTCATCCTGAACATAGGAGATACGTCTGATTCGCGCTTTAATTCCGTTAAACTGGGCGACAGCCGCTCTGCTCACAAATTCAGCGGTTTCACCCAAAGCATCGGAAATCACAAAAATCACCGGGGTCTGGTTAGACACAGATTTCTACCTCTCTTCCATCATCACTCTTTTTAAGATTTGCCGCTCAATAGCCCAATTCAACGAACAGATTCGCCACATTTGTTTTGGTAAACCTGCCCACCACATCGCACCGTTCATTCCCTGTCTCATCAATGAGAATGTCTACGACCGGCAAAGAATCAATCTGGTGCCGCACAAGCTTGTGCGCCGCCTCCATTACCGATTCGTCCGAATAAGCCATAATGATATTGGGCATACGGGTCATGATCACACTGATCGGTACTTGCTGCAATTCTGTTTTACCGAGAGAAGCTTTGAGAATATCTTTGCGCGAAACCATCCCTCTAAGTTCCCTCTCTTGACCGACAACAATCAAACTGCCGACATTATTTGTAAACATCGCGACGACAGCATCGTAAATTGTAATGCTCTCTTTGACAGAGGAAGCAACAGATTTAAAATCGCCCACACGCAAATAACGCATCCGTTCTCTGATTGAGGAACGCATACTGTCATCTTTATAAAAATATCCTACTCTCGGCCGGGCATCCAGGACACCCGTCATGGTCAAAATTGCCAGATCGGGCCTCAACGTCGCCCTGGTCAGATTAAGCTGGCCGGCAATCTGCTCACTCGTCATGGGGCTTGATTCCTTGACCAGATTGACAATCTTCTCCTGACGTTCCGTCAGCTTCATCCCATTATCCTCTCTTTCCCGAAGATCATGATCTTCCTTTGACAATTATATGACGGACCACTGAATTGTGTTATCAAATTATTCCTAATAATCACATATAATATGTCACATTTATCATATTTATAACATATTATTTGGACAAAGTACAGCTATCAATCCCTGAAAAACAAGAAAACAAGAAAAGACCTCTGCTGTGAACAGCCCTTCTCAAGCAAACAATAAAAAAACGGCCAAACTACAATCCCTAGTTTGGCCGCTCTGATCCATGCCTTCTCTAGACCAGTACGCTCAGCTCTCCCAGGCAGCTCAGGACTTCCACGCATTGGCCCAAAAGACCAAGGCGGGCCCGGCGGAGGTTTTCTTCTTCAACCATGATCATTACTGAATCAAAGAGCTTTTCAATATGAGGCACAATTTTCGCCGCTTTCTGATAAGCCAGTTCAAAATCATTTTCCTGTACGGCCTGAGCCACCTGCGGGACTGTTTCAAACAACTGGCTGGCTAATTCCAGCTCAAAACGGTCGGCAAGATCATCAATACTCCATTCTCCCCCATCCGTTTTTTTGCTTAAATTGACACAGCGTACATAAGCATTGACATAGGAAGTAAAACCTTCTTCCTCCCTTTTCCTGGAAAGAACTCTGGCCTTTTTCTCCACGCTGTAGGGAAAAGCGCAGCCCTGGGCCATAACAGCCTCAACCGTATCATAGCGGAGACCTTCCTCCTGGAAGATAAAGCGCAGCCTCTGCGCAAAAAAATCCTCAAGCAGGGGCTGTATTTTGGTGAAAGATTCGAGCGCCAGCCCTTGTCCGGCAAAGATTTCATCGGAAGCCTTGATCAGATCTCTTAAAGAAAGATTATGCCGGTCCTCTTTCAACATGCTGACAACACCCAGAGCCTGTCTCCTCAGGGCATAGGGGTCCTGTGAACCTGTCGGCTGGATTCCGCAGCCAAAAGCACCGACAATTGCGTCCAGCTTATCTGCGATACTGACTGCTCTGCCGGTATAGGAAACGGGCAGGCTGTCTCCTGTAAAGCGGGGCAGGTAGTGCTCTTTGATCCCGCATACCACCTCAGGGCTCTCCCCATTGCTTTTGGCGTAATAGGCCCCCATGATTCCCTGCAGTTCAGGAAAATCATAAACCATGTGGGTAACAAGGTCGGCCTTGGCTAATCGCGCCGTACGTTTGACCAGCTCTTTCTCCTCAGTGCTCAGCGCCATTTTTTCAGCCACAATCCCGGAAAGCTCAACTATTCTTTCTACTCTTTGTGCCACTGTTCCCAGTTTATCATGATAAATCACCTTCTCCAGCTTGGCGCCCTGAACCTCCAGCGGAACCTTCAGATCTTCCCTGTAATAAAAAGCGGCATCCTCTAAACGCGCTTTAAGAACTTTTTTGTTCCCGTCTTTGACCTTGTCCAGAGCAGTGCTGTCTCCGTTGCGCACGGTAATAAAGTAGGGCAGAAGCTTGCCTTCTTTGGACCGCACCGGAAAATAGCGCTGGTGTTCTTTCATCGGGGTAATGATCACCTCTTCAGGCATCATCATATAGTTCAGATCAACTTCCCCGATCAGAGCCGTCGGATATTCCACGAGGTGGGTGATTTCACTGAGAAGACCTTCATCCTCCTCAACATATCCTCCTACAGCGGCCGCCAGAGAAACCACCTGTTCCCAGATGACCCTTTTGCGCTTCTCCTGGTCTCCTAAGACAAAGACGTTTTCCAAATCCTCTAAATAATTGGAGGCTTGGGACAGGACGATGGAGTTTCCCAAGGTTCTGTGTCCTCTGGAAAGTCTTCCTGATTGCAGGCCGGCATAACGAAAAGGAACAATCTCCTTATCACATAAGGCAGCCAGCCAGCGGATAGGCCGGGCGAACCTGACCTCATGATCTCCCCAACGCATGGGCTTAGGGAAGCTTAGACCGGTGATCATATCCAGGCAAAACTGGGGCAGGATGTTGATGATTTCTTCACCTTTGAGTGTTTTTCGTGCATACACATAAGGAACCCCGTTCCATTCTTGCACAAAAAGATCCTCCAGCCTTACTCCCTGGCCCCTGGCAAATCCCTGAACAGCTTTAGTCGGGCTGCCCTCGCTGTCATAGGCCGCTTTCTGAGCAGGGCCTTTGACTTCCTCACAGACGTCCTCCTGCCTGTCGGCCAGACCGGAGAGAAGAAGGGCCAGGCGGCGCGGTGTTCCATATCCCTTGATCTCTTTACAGACAATCCGGAGTTCGTCCAGCTTTTTGCGGGCATTGTTCTCCAGCTGAGAAAGTACCCCCGGAGCAAACTTTGCCGGCATTTCTTCCATACCGATCTCCAAAAGAAAGTTTTTAGCCATTTCTTTATTTCTCCCCTTCCTGTTTCAGCATCGGGAAGCCCAATTGTTCCCTCTGTTCCACATAAGCCTGGGCACAGAGTCTGGCCAAAGTACGAACCCTGGCGATATACCCCGTTCTCTCGGTCACACTGATTGCCCCCCTGGCTTCCAGCAGGTTAAACGTATGCGAGCATTTCAGGACATAGTCATACGCAGGGATAACCAGACCGTTTTCAACGACTCTTTTGGCTTCTCTTTCATACATATCGAACCACAATCTCAGGGCTTCGATATCCGCCACTTCGAAATTATAGCGGGAATAGTCTTTTTCATTTTGCAGGTAGATGTCTCCGTATGTCGTGTCCCCTACCCATTCGATCTCAAATACACTGTCTTTGCCTTGAATAAATGTTGCCAGTCTTTCCAGACCGTAGGTTATTTCAGCACTGACCGGCTTGCAGTCAATCCCCCCGCACTGCTGGAAATAGGTGAACTGGGTGACCTCCATACCGTCAAGCCAGACTTCCCAGCCAAGACCCCATGCTCCCAGTGTGGGCGATTCCCAATTGTCCTCAACAAAACGAATATCATGCTCTGCGGAATTGATCCCTAACCGCTCCAGGCTTTCCAGATAAAGCTCCTGGACATTGTCCGGAGAGGGCTTCAAAATCACCTGATATTGGAAATAATGTTGGAGACGGTTGGGGTTTTCTCCGTATCTGCCGTCAGTCGGTCTTCTGGAAGGCTCTACATAAGCTACATTCCAGGGTTCCGGACCCAGCGCTCTCAAAAAGGTGGCCGGATTCATCGTTCCCGCTCCTTTTTCCACATCATAAGGTTGAGCAATGATACAGCCCTGCTCCCCCCAAAACTGATTTAAGACCAGAATCATATCCTGAAATTTCACGGCAATTTCTCCTCTCAAGCAATAAATAAAAAACCCGCCCGTGCAGCAATCATGCTGCAGGGACGAGAAATACTCCCGCGGTTCCACCCTGCTTGGTTGTCAAACCCTCTTTAACAGGTACTTCATCTGCTCCAGGCCGCCCCCTTGCCAGTCCGCCATCCGGCTTCCACCATCCCGGATTCTCTATCGGCCACCAAACAAGTTTTATCCTATCATGACAGAACAAAATACAAAATCCCTGATTCACTTCAAATGGTTCACTTCACAACTTTGAAATCATAGCCATTTCCATTGATTGTGAAATATTATATTCCTTTTCACCTGCCGCTGTCAATCATTGCGCAGCTGGCGACCCTGCCGCCAGGCTTTAAGCCTGCGTCCAAACCGGCCTTCACAATAAAAGCACAGTCCCTGCAAGACTTCTTCCTTCATTTTACTGTTCCATCTCAGCCTGTCGAGTTTTTCCAAATCGGTTTTCAACAGCTGCCGCATAAGGGCCAGGCTTCCCGCTCCCAGCCCGCTCCCCTGCCTGGTGCCCAGACAGGGAAGACAGAGGATACCGCCTGTTTCCGCATCTAAAACATACTGTTTCTCCGGACTGCTTTCCCCGCAGTCCAGACAGGCCCCTATATCCGGCAGATATCCGAGCAGCCTCATCAACCTGAGGGAAAAGGCCGCCTGGGCCAAATAGGGATCAATCCCCTCCAGTAAGAACAAAAAACTCAAGAAAAGAACAAATACCTGCGGTTCCGGCTGTTCTCTGATTGTTGCCGCATCCAGAAGCTCGGCCATAGCTGTCCCAGCAATATTACGGTCAAAATCTTTCCAAATATGTCCGAAGCTTTCTTTGGGGTGGACCTGGTTGATCAGATCCAACGTTTTCCCTTTATAGATAAGGAAATCGGCATAAGTAAAAAGCTGGGTTCCTCCTCTTTGCTTACTGGCCGGTTTACGGGCCCCCTTGGCAATGACCTCCAATTTTCCTTTTTCCCTTGCAAACAAGGTCAGCAGCTTATCTGCCTCTCCATATTCCCTGGTGCGGATCACGATGGCATCCGCATGATAGAACGCCACTTTTCCACCTTCCCGTGCTGCTTATTGGTCAACGGTGACGATGGCCAGACCTGAGCTTGTACCCAGACGGTCGGCGCCGGCCTCCAACAGTTCCAAGGCAGCTTCTCTTGTTTTTATTCCCCCGGAAGCTTTAATCTTCACCAGAGGCCCCGCCCATTTGCGCAGACTTCTGACATCCTCCGCAGTTGCTCCGCCAAAAAATCCGGTCGATGTTTTGATGAAATCCGCCCCGCTGTCCCGGACAATTTCAGCGGCTTTTTTCTTTTCCTCCTGGTTTAACAGGCCCGTCTCAATAATGATCTTAATCCCCAGCCCGCAGGCATGGGCAGCTTCGACCGTTCTATTGATGTCACGACTTAGCTCATCCCACTGCCGGGATTTGGCCATACCGATATTCATCACCACATCTACTTCCCGGGCGCCAAAGGCCTTGGCAACCAGGATTTCCTGAACTTTGGTTTCCGTCAGCACCGCCCCCAGGGGAAACCCCACCACAGTCACAGGGATGATGTTTGTTCCGTGGAGCAAACGGGCCGCCGTACAGATATATGAAGGATTGACACAGACCCCGACGAAATGGTGTTTGACTGCCTCATGACAAAGACTGACAATATCTTTTTCCGAAGCATCCGGTTTCAGGAGGGTATGGTCTATTTTTCCGCCCAAGTTCATTACTGCTTCATCCTTTCCACACTTGATCATGGTTTGTCACACTATCCAATCATTGAATCCTATCTAGCTTTTTGTCGAATCATATCCAAATTCTCTGAGAATGTTTTGCTGGTTTCGCCAATCCTTGCGAACTTTAACCCACAGTTCCAAAAATACCTTATTGTCCAGTAAAGCCTCTATCTCTTCCCTGGCCTGGCGGCCAACCTCCTTCAGCATAGCGCCGTTTTTACCGATCACAATGCCTTTCTGGGATTCTCTCTCCACAAGAATCACTGCGCTGATTTTCAGGAGTGCCTTTTGCTCTTCCATTTTTTCCACAATAACGGCAGCCGAATGCGGCACTTCCTCTCTGGTTAACTTCAAAAGCTTCTCCCTGATCAGCTCGGCCACGACAAACCTTTCCGGCTGGTCTATGATATGGTCTTCCGGATAATACATCGGTCCGGGCAGTAAATTCGGGAAAATCAGATCAGTCAATTTCTTGGTGTTTTCTCCCTGCAGGGCAGAAATAGGAACAACTTCTTTAAAATCAGCCTGTTGGCTGAATTCAATAATTTTGCTCAATATTTCCTCTTTGCTTAACAGGTCAATTTTGTTTAAGGCCAGGATAGACGGAATCCCGCTTTCTTTAACCATATTCAAAACATATTCGTCACCTGTCCCAAACGGCACGGAAGCATCCACAACATAGATGATCAAATCTGTTCCCCTCAAAGAGCCTTTGGCCGTATTGACCATATATTGGCCCAACTGGTGTTTGGGCTTATGAATTCCCGGCGTATCGATAAAAACAATTTGCCCCCGTTCTTCCGTCAATATGCATTGAATCCTGTTCCGGGTAGTTTGCGGCTTTTCGGAGATAATCAATACTTTTTGCCCGACCAAAGTATTCAGCAGGGTGGATTTTCCGGCATTGGGACGCCCGACCACAGCCACAAAGCCCGAACGGAAATCTTTAGTTTTCTCTGTTTTATCCGGCAATAAGTTTACCTTCTTTCATTTTTTTCAAGAAATTCCGGGCCAAAGGAGTTTGGCAGCAGTTCCCGCAGGCTGCTTATGGCGATCTTTCCCTCACCATTCTGAAGGATGATGGGACATTCCTCCGCAAATTCTCTGATCACCTGCCTGCAGGCTCCACAGGGCGACGGCATTTTGCTGTCCTGAACACTGACCGCCAAGGCCGAAATTTTTCTTTCTCCTTCACAAATCCCTTTGTAAATCGCATTGCGCTCAGCGCACACCGTCAGTCCATAGGATGAATTCTCCACATTACATCCGGTGGTGATTCTTCCGGTTTCCCAGAGGATTGCAGCCCCGACCGGGTACCGGGAATAAGGAGAATACGAATTGGCCCCGGCAGCCTTAGCTTCAGCCAGCAGGTTAAGATACCGATCTTCCATGCCATCACCTCTTCTTCAAAATTCCTTCATTGCCCATGGCAATGAAATACGGCAGAAAAATAACCAGCCCAATGACAACGGCGATAAAAACCACAAAAAGAACCGCCCCGGAAGCGATATCCTTCACTTTTCCCGCTGGCTCCCTGTATTCAGGGGAAACCATATCAACCAGATTTTCAATGGCCGTATTGAAAAGCTCTGCGGAGATTACCGCTGCTATAGCGAAAAGCACAACCGCCCATTCCACCTTATTCAAACCAAAGAAAAAGCTTACCTCTACAACCAGGAAAGCAAAAAAGACATGAAATCTCAGATTCCTTTCGGTTTTCAAGGCATAGACAATTCCATTCAAAGCGTACCTGAAGCTATCCGTGAAAGCTCCCGTTTGCTTTTTCTTCCTCATAGAATCACCGTCATCTTGCCAGTCCTATCTTTTCCATAATCCTCTCTTCCAGCTCTCTCATGCCGGATCTCTGCTCTTCAGTCTGATGATCATACCCTAACAAATGCAAAGTACCATGTACTGCCAGAAAGACAATTTCTCTTTCCAGTGAATGACCGTATTCTGCCGCCTGCTCCCTGGCTCTCTGCACAGAAATCACAATATCGCCGAGCATTGCTCCTAAGTCCGGAAAACCGTCATCCTGATCTTCATCATGATGAAAATAAATGTCCGGTTCCTCTTCCGTTTTTTCCTGAAGAGCAAAAGATAAGACATCAGTTGGGTTGTCTATCCCTCGATAATCTCGATTCAGCCCCCGGATCGTTTCATTATCCGTAAACAATACTCCGATTTCACCATTTTCAGGACCTTCCGCTTCTTGAAGGGCCCGGGTGATCCCCTGAGCGATAAGGACTTCCCACCCGGCTTTTTCTTGGGGGGATATTGAAGGTTCTTCCCAGGTAATATCAAGCTCCATGCTTGCCCTCCTCACCGGCTTTCTCGTTCTCCGGTTTTTCTTCCACAGCGTTTGCTTTCTCCGTTTTGCGGTCCGTATCTTCCCGCTCCTTCTGCGGGTCTGTTTCTGCCCTTGCTTCAGCTTTTACCTCTGTTTCGGTTTCTGTTTTTTCTTTATCTGCTTCTTTCCCTTTATCCCTGTTCCCCTCAATCAACCTTGCTTTGCTTGGAGACAGCTCAGGGTATTCCACTCTGGAATGAAAGATTCCGCTTAACACTTTCACAAAAGCTATCGCGATTTTATCAAGGTCTTTAAAGGTCAAATCGCACAGGTCCAAAAGTCCTTCATCGAGTTTTTCCTTGATGATTTTGCGGACAAGCCCTTCGATCCGTCCGGGGGTATTATTTTTATGAGAACGCACCGCAGCTTCCACATTATCAGCCAGGAGAACAAGGGCTGCCTCTTTGGACTGCGGTCTGACTCCGTCATAACGAAAAGCTTCTTCAGGCACATCCGGATTCTCTTCCAGAGCCTTATGATAAAAAAATTGAGTATAGCTGTCGCCATGATGCTGGGCAATAATATCCTGGATAGACTGGGGAAGTTTATGTTCACGCGCCATTTCCAAGCCGTCCTTGACATGGGCAATCACGATCAGGGCACTGAGCGTGGGGGCAATTTTATCATGGGGATTATCTTTGGCAAATTGATTCTCAATAAAAAAGTAAGGCCGTTTGAGCTTGCCGATATCATGATACAAAGCCCCCACCCTGACAATAACCGGATCGGCATTGATGTCTTCCGCAGCGGTTTCCGCCAGATTACCGACAAGAACACTATGATGATAAGTCCCCGGAGCCTCAATCAGCAGCTGTTTGAGAAGGGGCGCATTTGGATTGGATAACTCCAGGAGGCGCACCGCAGAAGTAATATTAAACCCCGATTCAAACCAGGGAAGGGTCCCGATGGTCAAGACCATAGAAAGCAAACCATTACAAAAACTTAAAATGCAGCCGATAAGCCAATACTGCCAGCTTAATCCCAAGACCAGCGATACTCCGCTGATCAAAGCAGCATTGGCCAGCATGACAAAGATTCCCGCTTTTGCCAGATCGGAGCGCTGCCCCAAATGCGCTACACTCAGGGAACCAATGAGACCGCCGACCAGAGCGATCAGCCCGGCCAAAGTCCCCGCAGAAGCATAAGAAGAGGGATCAGCCATGATTCCTACGAAGATCCCCAGGATAATACTGACCACTACAGCGACCTCAGTACCGATCAAAATCGTTAGGGTCATTGTCACCCATGCGGCAGGAATCAACGTTGCTGTCAACGTATTGAGATCGGCGTTGCCAAGATTGATGGCCAGAAAAGCTTTACCCAAAATGAGAACTAAAAGCATCGATATGCCGATCAGCATAAATCTCTTCCATTGATCAAAAAATTCCCGTTTAAAATGCATCCCAAACAGGATAAGCACCAGCATGCCCAGTAAAACCTGCACCGCAATTCCCAAGGCAGGCTTCCATGGCGACTTGACCTGAATCAGTTCATATGTACGCAGGACCTCAAAAATTCTTTCATCAACAATCTCTCCGGCTCCGACGATCTTCTCATTTGCCCTGTAGGTGCGCACCTCTGGTTTAACGCTTGCCCTGGCCTCTTCCCTGAGCTCTTTCGTTTCCGTTTCATCAATCGCCAGCGTAGGGCTGATGATTTTGACATCTGTAAATGTCTGTAAAAGAGTCTTCATTTCTCTGGAGATATCCTTTTTATTGATCTCCGTCTTAATGTAGCCCCTGAGATCGGGCACTTCGTTCTGAACTTTAGCCCCGGTGTTCAGATCCTCTGAAAAACCGATAATCACATCTTTGGCGATTTGTTGCGCATTCTCTACTTCTGCGGGGGACAACGCGAGAATACTTAAAATTGTCCCTTCCTGCAGTGCGGAAAAGGGAACGTTCTTTTTCAATTTCGCTGCTTTTTCTGAAGCGTCCCTTTGAGAGGAGGCTTCTTCCTTCAGACTGGAAAACATCGCAATCAGATCCGCTTCCACAGAGGCAGTATAGGTCCGATTGACTTCATAAACAGGATTGACCGCTTTCGCTGCTGCCTCCTGTTCTTTCATATATTTGGTTAAATCCTCAATTTCTCTGGTATATGGAGCGGAAAACGACTGTGGACTTGGTTCCTCCAGGACAACATTGAGCTTATTTCCGAAGAGCCCCGAAGAGATAATCGCTGTAAAAAAAACAAAAAAGACAATGAAAACCAAGACCTTGCTTTTCAAGATCTTGGTTCTGTCTTTCAAGTCATTTCTTAACTTGTTGGAAAGGAGAGTGTTTATTTTCAAAATGATTCAATCCTTGACCTGAGAGTGCTTGTTCTCATTCTTCATTGAAGATTATTTTTTGTCGCCGAAGCTTTATCCGTATTTTCGTAAGCCTGAATAATACTCTGAACAAGAGTGTTGCGGACGATATCACCCGCGGAAAAGTAATGAAAGGAAATTTCCGGGATATCCTTCAATATCCTTTGTACTTCAATCAATCCCGAATAATGGCCCTTGGGCAAATCCACCTGGGTAACATCTCCGGTCACAACCGCCTTCGAGCCAAATCCCAGCCTGGTCAAAAACATTTTCATCTGCTCCGGGGAGGTATTCTGCGCTTCATCCAGGATGATGAAAGAATCATCCAGAGTCCTTCCTCTCATATAAGCCAGAGGAGCAATCTCAATCGTTCCCTTTTCAATGTAACGCCCGGTTGTTTCCGGTCCGAGAAGATCAAACAGAGCATCATAAAGAGGCCGCAAATACGGATTGACTTTTTCCTGCAAGTCCCCCGGCAGAAAACCGAGTTTTTCCCCTGCTTCCACAACGGGGCGGGTGAGCACAATCCGGTTGACCTCCTTGGCCCGCAATGCTTTCACTGCCATAACAACAGCAAGATACGTCTTTCCCGTTCCGGCCGGCCCAATCCCAAACACGATCGATTCCTTCTCAATAGATTTGACATAGCTGGCCTGTCCCAGTGTTTTTGCCTTAATCGGCCTCCCGCGCTGGGTTGTGGCGATAACCCGGGATAAAGACTGGGCTATCCCTTGTTCTGAACCCTCTTCGATCCTGGAAGCGACGTAAGAGATATCGGCTATCGTCAATTGATTACCTTTTCTGATCATAGCGAGCAGCTCTTTGAGGATTGACTCCGCATTCCTGGCATTCGCTTCTTCACCTAAAACAGTCATTTCTTCACCGCGTACAATAATCTGGCAGTTAAGTCTCTCTTCCAGGAAACGCAAATGGACATCCTCAAAACCCAAGAGATTCAAGGCTTCCTCTCCGTCCTGTAAAGGTATTTTAACTTCAATTTGCAAATCAGTACCTCCGTTATCCGTTTTACTTCTGTTTTGCATAGACCGCCAGTTCTTCATATGACTCCACTTCTGCCCTTACTCTCTGGGCTCCTTTTTCAGCAGGCATGACGATAATTTTTTCGCTGAGAATTTTAGCTCCGGTGGGAATTGTTTTTTTGATTTCCTCCAAAGCAGTCGTCTCCGCAAGCTTCCTGGCTTCATCTTCCGTACGCTGAAGATGAAGCACGCCTGTTTCAATATAATTCGTACAAATTATTTCGACAGGAAAACGCCAATTCCTCCAAGCCGGCAGACGATATGTGCGGTTTTCTTGTTTTGAAGTCATAAACGGGCTATGTTCATTTGTTATCATTATTACTCTATCCCCTTTTTTTATACCCCATCCACTGGCCTTTTCACCTGTTTCAAGCAAGATATCTTCCTCCTGCTTAATTTGTACGTCTTTGCTGTACCATACCCGACCTCTGACAAATCCTTCCGCAATCGGTATTTCTTTGGTTTTATTTTCTCCCCCTCCCAGATCAAATCGATATTCATTGACATTGCTTAAGGTCCCTTGAATTAAAAGCTGTCCTGTCTTGACCAAGTCCCCTTCCTTCACCGCGGGCTGACCATGAATCACCATCAAATCCTGGACAATCCCGGTTTTTCCCGCGATCAAATCCCCCCCAAGCAATATTTTTTCAGGCAGAGTTTTTTCCGCTACCCTGATTTTTACCTCAGTACCTTTTTCCTCTATGCTTACCCAGGAAAGCTCAGGAATGCTTTCCAGCATTTTTTCATTCAGTCCATTGAGATCGAGACTATTCTTGTACGCCCACTTTTTTATACCCAGCTCTCCGGCTTTCACCGCAATCTGCTGAGAAGATATATTGTTGTTGCCCTCGATGGAAACCGTCAGGACAAACTGGGAAGTAACGATCAAAGAAAGCAGGAAAACAAAGATACCCGCAATAAGACCTTTTCGCCTGAGCCAACGAGCGGCTACGAAAGGAAAACCGTACCTTGTCCTTATTCTGATTTTTATTCCCGTATTGCGGGCACTTCGGCGCAAACGATAAAAATCATTAATTCCAACCTCGGCGAAAATTTTTTCATTGGTTATTCTGGTGTTATAAAAGACAATCTGATCCTGCCGGGCTTTATTGATAAAATCTGTGAACTTGTCTCCACTGATCTGAATGTACACTATCCCTTTGCCATAGCGTGAAAGCTTACTGATCATTTATTCCTCACGCTCCTCAAGGCTCAGATGATGAAAAATGCCCTTAATATGAATTTCCGTAGGCAAAACCGCAGTCAGAACAAATCCGCTTCCCCTTATGGAAAGTTTTCCGTCCGTCGTATCAAGTTCAATCTTTTGTTCTGAAAACTCTATGACTTCCCGGTAATACTCAACAATAATTTCATGGCGGCCAAGGACAGTAATCTTCGGCCCTTTCCCTGCAATGTCAGCAGGAAATTCCAAAACTTCTCCCGCCGCTTTTGTCAGTTTTTTCAACATAGACTATTCTCCCTTCCTCAGCATATGCCAAGCCTGTCTTATAGATTCTTATGCCGGGCCTGTCTTAAATAGTCTATTCACCTTTTAAATCGTCCTTAATATGTAAATATCCGCACCTCAAAATCTGAGATGCGGATATTATCATCCGTCCTAAAGTTCCATGTAATTGTTTAACCAAGAAGTTCACGGACAATCTGATTGACCAGTTTGCCGTCAGCCTTGCCTCTGGTTTTTGGAGTGATTGCACTCATTACTTTACCCAGATCTCTGGAACCTTGGGCACCCACTTCGGAAATGATGTCCGTCGCCAGCTGGCGAATCTCCCCTTCAGAAAGTTGCCGAGGAAGATATTGCATGAGGATGGCGACTTCCTCTTCCAACTCCTGAACTTTATCCGGGCGCGCTACCTTTTGAAACTCAATCATCGCGTCACGCCTCATTTTAACTTCGCGAGCAAGCACTTCAATAACCTGCTCATCGCTAAATTCCTGTTTCTTATCTATTTCAGCGTTTTTTATGGCTGCCCGAACCATTCGGATGACAGAAAGTCTTACCTTCCCCTCCTCTTTGGCCTTCATGGCGGCCTTCATATCTTCAATCAATCGATCTTTCAGGGACAACAGTGAGCCACTTCCTTACCTAAATTTGCGTTTGCGCGCAGCCTCCGATTTTTTCTTCTTCTTGACACTGGGTTTTTCGTAATGCTCATGTTTACGAGCCTCCGATAAAACTCCAGAACGTTGGCAATTACGCTTAAACCGGCGGAGTGCAGCATCCAGGGATTCGTTTTTACCTACTCTGACTTCACTCATTCTATTATCCCTCCCTCCACTGGCATCTCAAAGTAATACGAAAATAATTATAATAGAAGAAATAGGACACGTCAAGCAAGAACGGATCTGCCGGGTTCTTCATTCTCAGCCGATGTTCCCTCCCAGCTTTTTCCCTCCGATAAGATGAAAATGCAAATGCATCACTTCCTGCCTCGAATCAGGGCCGCAATTGGTCAAAATTCTGTATCCGGATTCTTCTATCCCCTCTTTTCGGGCAATGTCCCTGGCGACCATAATCATCTTCCCGGTCAAAAGGGCATCCTCCTCTTCCAGTTCATTGGTACTGGCGAGATGCTTTTTGGGAATGATTAAGATATGAACAGGTGCCACCGGGTAAATATCCTTAAATGCTAAAATTTCATTGTCTTCATATACCACCGCTGAAGGAATTTCCTTGTTCACTATTTTACAGAAAATACAGTCCGACAATAACCTCACCTCCAATTCTCCCCGTTTACTTTTCTATGGCTCATTCTAAGTACGTTTTGCGATCGTTGTCTTGGAAAGATAATCCCGGTCGGTTTTTTCCAAAGTGCTTTGTTCAGGTGTCATCACATAAAGGAAAATCGTTGCTTGATATTCATCAAAATATTTGGCGTAGATCCTGCCGTGCATGGTCATCAGCCCAAAATCCTTTTGACCCTCCCTTTTGACAGGCACCCCATATTGAATATACGCTCTCTTCCCGGCCCTGTATTTATGAGTAGGACTATTGACCACCATAATGGTATCTATTTTGGTCCAGTTCTCCTCCCCAATGTATTCAATATCTTTGGTTACTGTAATCTTGTCATTTTTCATGACCATTTTATCCTCTGTACAATCTAAACTCTTCAGGACCAGATATTTGTAATCATATTCCGGTACAGCCATAATGTCCTTTAAAACGAGCTCTCCTGCATCATCAAAACCAAACCGGCCGCCGTCTTTGTCCTTAATGACATAGCCTCCGTAAAAGCTGTTATACAGCGGTGACTCCGGAATAAAGAAATCGGAAGAACTCTGGTACCATTTAAACCCGCCAAAAGTATACAGAACGCTTAAGGAAAGATTTCTGCCGGTAAAATTGGAAATCCCCTTTTCATCATTATGAATATTCATCAGACGGTACCAGTCCCTTTGGCCGGTGCTTCTGCCATCAGGAATATTGAGATCGATTTTATTTTCGGCCATCACACTGGTATATCCCTCGTACTTATCCAAGAGAAACATAATCATATAACTCCGCGCCTGAGCATAGGCCGGTGCTTGGATAAAGAGGATGGTTATGGTAAAAATAAACAGGAGGATAATAATCATTATTCTCTTATAATCTCTTTTTTTGTTCATACACTGTTTTCCTTTTTGATATTGTCCAAAAAATCCATGCCAATCCGGCCCTATTATCTTACCTTTTTTTACACGAATTTAACAGAGGATTTCAATATTTTTCATTAATTAACATGCTTTTTTCTAATCTGACTCTTATTATATCACCGATCTTCCAGTCGCCAAAATTCAATTCCGCGGGAATTTCGACCTCAATATAATTGGCTGTATACCCCCTGGCATTTCCGGTTGCCGCAATTTTTTCCACAAGCACCTCTATCTCTTCCTTGATCCATGAAGAGACATAGTTCTCGCGGCTTGTTTTTCCTAATTCCAGGAGTTCCTTTGCCCTCACGGTTTTTTCCCTTTTTTCTATCTGCCCGCCCAGATCGGCCGCAGGGGTTCCCGGCCTGCGCGAATAAGGAAAAACATGCAGGTCCGCCAGCCGGCATTTCTGGATAAATTCCATGCTTTCCGTATGCTCTTCCCTGGTTTCTCCCGGAAAGCCCGTCATGACATCGGCGCTGATCGCCGCCTGCGGGAATCTGGAGCGTATCCGGTCCAGCAGGTCCCAATATTCGGCCGTTGTATACGGCCGTCTCATTCTTTTTAACACCGAATCGCTTCCACTCTGCAAAGGAATATGGAAATGAGGACAAACCACTTTCTGATTTTTTGCGATCACCTGGAGAAGCCCCGAAGAAATCTCTTTAGGTTCTATAGAACCTAACCTCAGCCTGGCCAGTCCGGGCAGGCCTGCGATCCTGTCAAGCAGACAGCCTAATTCATCACCGGTGTCTTTGCCGGTTTCTCCCCCCCGGTTCCAGTCCCGGCCATAAACCCCAATATGAATCCCCGTCAAAACCAATTCCTTATAGCCGCCTCTTAACAGCATCCGCGCCTCTTCCTCGATCTTTTCGGGAGGCCGGCTGCGGGAAGGTCCCCTAGCCAGGGGAACAATACAATAGCTGCAAAACTGATTGCACCCATCCTGGATTTTGATCATGGCCCTTCCTCTGCTTTCCTGCTTAACCAGGGGCATTTCTTCATATTCCGGTTGATCATCGTATTGGGTCACTGCCTTTAACGCAGATCTCTTTCCACCCGCTTCGATGGACCCAATATGTCCAAACCAGCTTTTCTCCAGGTGTTCCAGAATTGTCAGACGATCCTTGGTTCCCAGAACCAGATCCACTCCTTCCAGGGCGGCGACAACCTCCGGGTTGAGCTGGGAATAGCATCCCATAACCGCGATGAAGCTTTGAGGATGCTCCTTGATCATCCGGCGGATCAGCTTGCGGGATTTGCTGCTGCCTGTACCTGTGACCGTACAGGTGTTGATCACAATGATGTCGGGATTTTCCTTATCCTCAACCACATCATAGCCATGATCAGCAAAGAGCTGGGCTAAAGCTTCACTTTCGCTTTGATTAACCTTGCAGCCGAGGGTGGCGAGAAACACCTTTTTCTTCCTTGAAATTTTGCTCAAATTCCTGTCATCCATCATCCTAAATCTCCATAAAAAGCCAGCACTATGGTCAACGCCGCGATCGCCGCTGTTTCCGCCCGCAAAATCCGGCTGCCCAAGGAAATGCTTTTTGCACCAAGCTTTTCTTTCGCCCAAAGAACCTCCTGTGGTTCAAATCCGCCTTCCGGACCGATAATCAGGGCCATCGGCAAAGAAGGGTCAAAACTTTTCAGACAAGCTTTCAGCGAGACCGTCTTTTCGCCCTCAAAAGGGATCAGCCACTGAGTATCCGCCGGCAAATAAGCAGGTAAGTCCTGCCAATCCAAAACAGGCGCCACTGCAGGCTGAATCACTCTTCCGCATTGCTTAACAGCCTCACCGGCAATTTTCCGCCAGCGGTCCACCCTTTCCTCCGCTTTCGTTCCTTCCAGCTTCATCACACTGCGGCGGGTCCTTAAAGGGATCAGTCCGGTCATGCCTAATTCAGTGCCCTTTTGAATAACCAGCTCCATCTTCTCCCCTTTGGACAAGCCCACAATCAGATAGACCTTCACCTTAGCCTCTGTCTCAGGTATCTCTGCCCGAATGACGGAACAAACAGCCTGCTCTTTATTAATTTCCCGAATTGCCCCTCTCCATAAGCGGCCTGAGTGATCAAATCCCAAAATCTCTTCTCCCGGCCCCAAACGCAACACCCTGGTCAGATGGTGCAACTCCTCTCCATCGATCAGGAAATAATCCTGATCGATGGAAGAAATCCTGAACCTATGCATAGTATCCCTCTCTTACAGCCTCTATTGCCGCCCAGCCCGCATCCTCCCTTTTGCGGATCATTCTCATCCCTGCTTTTTGTATTTCTGTTTCCAGATCCTGCACCCTGGTGTCAATAATACCGGAAGCAACAAATACTCCGTCTTCAGCCATCAGATTTTCCAGCTGAGGCAGCAGTTCGATGATCACATCGGCAACAATATTGGCTATGACGACATCAGCGCGGCCCTTAAAGATATCCCCCAGATTTCCCGCTTCGACTGTCACTTTACCTTCCACCTGGTTTAACTCCGCGTTTTCTTTCGCTATTCTGACTGCCAGGGCATCAATATCTCCGGCTTGGACCTTTCCGCCCAGCTTAGCGGCGGCTACAGCCAGTATCCCCGAGCCTGTCCCGATATCAAATACTGTCATGCCCGGCTTCACCAAATCTTCTATGGCTTCCAGGCATAATGATGTGGTAGGGTGAGTGCCGGTGCCAAAAGCCATGCCGGGATCAATCCGAATCAGGATATCATTCTCTTGCACTTCCGCCTTCTCCCAGGTCGGCTCGATCAGCCATCTTCTGCCTATCCGTACAGGCTTAAAAAATTTTTTCCATTCGTCGGCCCAGTCCCTTTCCCTGACGGTTCCTGTTTCAGACCGCAAAATCCACTCCGGGAACAATACCTTCAGTCTGGCCAAGCCCTCCCTGATCCCGGACAGGATATCCAAAATCCGTTCATCTTCCGGGAAATATCCCTTGATCAGACAACATCCGGTCGGCTCCATGTCAGCAAAGCCGTGAGCATCCCAAATGCCTGAGATCATGTACTCCCGGATCAGGCCCGGATCATCCACCGCTACTCCCTTTGCTCCATACTCATAAAAAAGAGCGGCAACAGCTTCCTCTCCTTCTGATGAAACTGTTACCGAAATTTCCTGCCATTTCAAAAATATCTCCCCTTAACCCAAAACGTCCTTTACCTGTTTCTAAATATTTTTCGTTTATCCCAAGGCATCTTTAAAGTTTTCCTTGACCTTATCCCAGATGGTCTTTTTTCCCATCTGCTGACTCAGCGTAGTAATATTGCCGAACTCTTTCAACAGTTCTTTTTGTTTATCCGTTAACTTGGTCGGAGTAGCCACGACGACACGCACATACTGGTCTCCATGACCGGAGCCTCTCCGGTAAGGCACACCCTTGTCTCTCAGCCTGAATACTTTGGCAGTCTGCGTGCCTTCCGGAATTTTCATTTTCGTTGTTCCGTGCAAAGTCGGCACGTCCATCTCATCTCCGAGTGCAGCCTGAACAAAAGTAATTGGAACCTCGCAGTAAATGTCATTTCCCCGGCGTTCAAAAAACTCATGTTTCTGTATAATCAGGACAACATAAAGATCTCCCGGGGTACCGCCTTTCTCTCCGGCTTCACCTTTTCCTCCGAAGCGCAGGCTTAACCCTTCCTCAGACCCCTCCGGAATATTGACCTCAATCGATTTCATTGCCCGTACTTTGCCCTTGCCATTGCATTTGGCACATGGGGAGCTGATGATTGTTCCTTGTCCTCCGCACGTCGGACATGGTCTGGCAGTCGTGACCTGCCCAAAAGGGGTCCTTTGCACCATTCTTACCTGTCCGCTGCCCTGACAGGCTGTACAGGTTACCGGATGCGTTCCCGCCGCCGCGCCACTGCCCCGGCATTCCGGACAAGTCTCCGACAAAGAAACTTCAATCTCTTTCCTGGTTCCAAAAGCGGCCTCCTCCAAGGTTATGGAAAGATCATACCTCAGATCTGCTCCACGGGCAGGGCCCCTTTGTCTGGTTCCTCTTCCTCCGCCGCCGAAAAGCAGATCAAAGATATCGCCAAAACCAAAATCAGCGAATTCGTTAAAATCAAAACCACCGAATCCTCCGCCTTGGCCATTGAAATCTACCCCTTGATGGCCAAATTGGTCATATTTGGCTCTCTTTTCCGGATTGCTTAAAACAGCATAGGCTTCTGTCGCTTCTTTAAAGCGCTCCTCCGCCTCTTTATCCCCGGGTTTCATATCAGGATGATTTTCCTTTGCTATGGTCCGATAGGCCTTTTTTATCTCATCAGCACTTGCGGCTTTACCGACTCCTAAAACCTCGTAGTAGTCACGTTTCATTTTTCAGCCTATAGCTCCTCTCAACAGGTCTCATAACGCCGAAGCGGGCACAAAGACAGCTTTGTACCCGTAGGCATTCGTCAATACAATATTATACAACCAAATACAATTTGATGTCAGCTTTTATCCCGAATTCGATCGAGATTATTTTTGAGCAAACCGGTCTTCATCTTATTGGTCTTTGTCCACCTCGGTATATTCGGCATCGACAACATTGTCGTCAGCCTTGCCTTGGCTTTTTGCCTGCTGTTCAGCTCCCTGACCCGCAGCGGCCTCCGGTCCGGCAGCCCCCTGGGCGCCGCCGCTCTGTTGATACATTTTTTCGATATAAGGATAGAGAACCTTAGTCAAAGCTTCGGATTTTGCTTTGATTTCTTCCAGGTTATCACTGCCCGCCACACTTTTTAATTCTTCAGCGGCCTTTTGAATATTGTCTCGTTCTGCCTGGTCTCCTTTGCCCTCAAAATCTTTAAGGGTTTTTTCCGCCTGATAAGCCAGAGAATCAGCCTCATTTTTGGCATCAATGGTTTGCCGTTGCTTCTTATCCTCTTCGGCGTGAGATTCGGCATCTTTACGCATTTTTTCGATTTCTTCTTTATTCAGACCTGCTGAAGCCGTGATGGAGACCTTCTGTTCATTGCCTGTCGCCATATCTTTCGCAGAAACATGCACAATCCCGTTTACATCGATATCAAATTTAACCTCAATCTGGGGAACCCCGCGCGGAGCAGGAGGAATACCGCTAAGCTGAAAACGTCCCAGTGTTTTGTTGTATGAGGCCATTTCACGTTCACCCTGCAAAACATGGATATCCACAGTTGTTTGGCTGTCTGCAGCGGTAGAGAAAATTTGGGATTTTGTTGTGGGGATCGTGGTATTGCGTTCAATAATTCTGGTAAACACACCGCCCATCGTCTCAATCCCAAGGGAAAGCGGGGCAACATCAACCAAAACAATATCCTTCATCTCTCCGGAAAGCACACCGCCCTGAACCGCCGCTCCCAGCGCCACAACTTCATCGGGATTTACACCCTTATGAGGCTCTTTCCCGCTGATTCTCTTAATTGCCTCCTGGACTGCCGGAATACGGGTAGAACCGCCGACCAGAATAATCTGGTCAAGATCGTTGAAGCCCAATTTGGCATCTTCCATGGCCTGACGGGTTGGTCCCAGAGTAGATTCAATCAGATCAGCGACCAGCTCTTCAAATTTGGCTCTGGCGACATTCAGATCAAGGTGCAAGGGGCCTTCAGCCGACATGGTAATAAAAGGCAGGTTAATGTTGGTCTGGCTGACACCGGAAAGTTCAATCTTGGCTTTTTCTGCCGCTTCCTTCAAGCGCTGCATAGCCATGCGGTCCTTCGACAGGTCCACTCCATTTTGTTTTTTGAATTCGACCACAATGTAGTCCATGATCCTCTGGTCAAAATCATCTCCGCCCAGATTGTTGTTCCCGCTGGTTGCCTTAACTTCTACCATCCCCTGGCTGAGCTCCAGTATGGACACATCGAAGGTCCCGCCGCCAAGGTCATAGACCAGTACCGTCTGATCTTTTTCTTTATCCAGACCATAGGCCAGCGCGGCGGCTGTCGGTTCATTGATGATACGCAATACTTCCAGTCCGGCGATCGTACCGGCGTCTTTCGTGGCCTGACGCTGGGAATCTGTGAAATAAGCCGGAACAGTGATGATTGCCTGTTTGACCTGTCCTCCCAGATATGCCTCGGCATCCGTTTTCAGTTTTTGGAGAATCATTGCGGAAATTTCTTGCGGGGTATAGGCCTTGCCGCTCAAAGTAACCTTATAATCAGAGCCCATGTGTCTCTTAATGGAAATCACCGTGTTTTCCGCATTGGAAACCGCCTGACGTTTTGCCACCTGACCGACCAGTCTCTCTCCCGTTTTAGAAAAACCAACTACCGAAGGAGTAATTCTGGACCCCTCAGCATTGGCAATAACGACAGGCTCGCCACCTTCAAGGACTGCTACACATGAATTTGTTGTCCCCAGGTCGATACCGATTACTTTACTCATTTTTTAGTTTCCTCCTTTTTTCATCGCCAGGCCCAAAAGCCTGAATGGATTGAATCTTCCTCTTGCTTCCCGGAATTTTATCCTTATTTCGATACCTTAACCATGCTGGGCCGGATGACTTTTTCTTTCAGCAGATAACCTTTCTGCAGCTCCTCCAAAATAATATTCTCGTCATGCTCCGATTCTTCCTGGATTAACGCTTCATGCAAATTGGGGTCAAAATCGCGGCCCAGAGCCTCAATCGCCGCCAAACCGTGACCTTCCATAACCTTCACGAATTGACGCAGAATCATATCCACTCCATGTGAAAATGTATCAAAATCGCGGTTGACTTTAGATGACTCTATCGCCCTTTCCAAATTATCCAGTACCGGCAGGAGAGAAACAATCACCTCTTCAGATGCGTACTTGGCATTCTCCTCCTTCTCCTTTTGCGTTCTTTTGCGAAAATTATCGAATTCTGCTTTCATCCTCTGCAGCATTTCATAATATTCTTCAGATTTGCTTTTGTATTCCTCTAATTCAACCCTGAATTCCTCAGGAAAATCAGATTCTGGTCTTTCAGCTGCATCCTCGTTGTTTAATGATTCGGGATCTTTTCTCTTTTCTTCACTCATTGAACAACCTGCCTCCTTGTTACTCATTTTTCAACGATGCCCTTCCGTCAGAAGCTCGGTAAGATAATGGGTCATATAGTCCACGATCGTAATGGTTTTTTGATAATCCATCCTCGTCGGACCGAGAACCCCTATGGAACCGATCTGCCGGCCATTAATATGGTATGTCGCGGAGATGATGCTGCAGTTGCGCAGGATCTGCTCCTCATTTTCCAAACCAATCGATATCTGGACCCCTTCCTGGTCCTGCTTCAGCAAAGTCTTCAACTTCTTGTTTTCTTCGAAAACACCAAATAAGGAGCGGAGCTTATCCATATCCTGAAATTCAGGCTGGTTCAGCATATTGAGCGTACCTCCCAGATACACCCTGTCCTTTGGTCCTTCCTTCTCGTCAACAAGCGTTCTTTCCAGAATGCCCAGCATGGAATCAATCATCCTTCTTTTTTGAGAAAGCGCGCTATAGATCTCTTGCAAGATCCCCTGCTTCAGGTTGCTTACCGGAGCGCCGCTGATCTTTTCATTGAAAAGATTCGCCAGCATCTGAAGATCTTCCAGGGAAGTATCTTCATCCAAATCGATCAGATCATTCTCTACCGTCCCGTTATCCTTCACTGTCACCATAATGGCTTTTCCTTCTTCATAGGGCAGAAAGTAAATCTTTTTCAAGGCCTTATTTTTTCTTTTGGGCCCAAGAACCAGACTGGTCAGGCTTGTGATCTGAGAAATAAGCTTGCCTGTATACTCGATGACTTCCTCAACCTCATTGATCCTGCCGGAAATCTCATGATTAATCCGGTCTTTATCCTCGGTTGTCAGGGAGAGCGGTTCCAGCAAATAATCCACATAGTAGCGGTAGCCGGAATCGGAAGGAACCCTTCCCGCAGAAGTATGCGGCTGTTCAATAAAACCCATATCTTCCAAATCAGCCATTTCATTGCGAATCGTGGCCGGTGATACTCCAAGATCAAATTTGCGGGAAATTGTCCTTGATCCCACAGGTTCGGCCGTCGCAATATAATCCTGAATAATGGCCCGTAAAATTTTTTGTTTTCTTTCATCCATTCCCATCTTGACCACCCGCATCTTGTTAGCACTCTCATTTGGTGAGTGCTAATTCTGACCATACATTAGCATGAAGGTAAAATATTGTCAAGGCTTTTTGCAAAGATTCAAAGCATAAACTTTGTCAGAACAGCATTCGCCACAAAAAAATATTGAGGGTTCAGCTTTAACCTTCCATGATCGGCTAACAGGTACCCTTTTTGCATATATTCTGCCAAAAATTCTCTATAAATATCCTCTATATTGCGTTGAAATTTTCCGTAAAATGTTTCAAAAGCAATCCCTTCAGCCGTCCTCAATCCCAGCATCATGAATTCAGAAATCATTTGCTCCTCCGTCAGGTATTCCCGGTCTTCTGCTTGAGCCTGCCGGGCATAGCCCTCTGCCAGGTTCAAATTATACTGATCGAGGCTGTCTATATTTTTACTTCTTACTCCTTTTAAGCAGGATACGGCCCCCGGACCAAGCCCAAGATATTGATCCCCCCGCCAATAGGACAAATTGTGCCGGCACTCATAACCGGGGAGCGCAAAGTTCGATATTTCATAGCGGGCATATCCCGCTGTTTCCAGAAGTTCAACCGCTCCCTCATACATATCGGCCTGCAGATCATCGTCCGGCAGACAGACATTGGCTTTGCCGGCGCCGTCAGAACCGTATTCCCGGCCGAAAGGTGTTTCCTCTTCCAAAGTCAGGGCATAGAGAGAAAGATGCTGAGGCTTAAAGGCTATCGCTTTTTCCAGAGTCTCAAACCACTTTTCCATTGTCTGTCCCGGCAATCCGAACATCAAATCCAGGTTTAGATTATCGATTCCCGCTCCACGAATGATTTTAACCGCCTCTTCCACTTGTTTGACCCCGTGAATTCTCCCGATCTCCTTTAAAAAGCCGTCATCTAAAGCCTGTACCCCCAGAGAAACCCGGTTGATCCCAAAGGCCTGCAAAATTTGCGCTTTCTTTTCGTTGATTGTTCCCGGATTGCATTCTATGGTCCTCTCTGTTCTTCCGTCGTTCCGGCCGGCTATTTCCCCGATCAGAATAAGCAATTCCTTTAATTCCCCTTCATCCAGCACCGACGGTGTTCCTCCCCCAATAAAAAGAGAAGATACCCCGCCCGGGGCATCCTGTCTGCGCAGAGAAATTTCCTTCCGTATACCCTCCAAATATTTACGGATCAAGACACTTCTGTTTTTGTCCTCTTTCCCGTTCGGGGCCAGAGCAACGGAATAAAAAGCACAATACGGACACTTTTTTACACAAAACGGAACATGTACATACAAGGCAGTCATCACTTGTCCCTCCGCCCGTTCCTGAATATTCAGTCGTCCATTTTCAGTACGGCCATAAAAGCATCCTGAGGAATTTCCACACTGCCAACCTGCTTCATCCGTTTCTTCCCCTCTTTCTGCTTTTCCAAAAGCTTGCGTTTCCGGCTGATATCACCGCCATAGCATTTGGCCAATACATCCTTGCGCATCGCCTGAATGGTCTCCCTGGCAATAACCCTTGTCCCGATTGCCGCCTGAATCGGCACCTCAAACATCTGTCTGGGAATGAGCTTACGCAGTTTTTCCACAAGTTTCCGTCCGCGAGGATAAGCTTTGTCCTTGTGAACAATAAAAGACAGCGCATCAACGATCTCGCCGCTAAGCATGATATCCAATTTAATCAGGTCGGATTCCTTATAGCCCTTCAACGCATAGTCCAGAGAAGCAAATCCTTTTGTCCGGGATTTGAGCTGGTCAAAATAATCATAGACAATTTCACTGAGCGGAAGCTCATAATGAAGACTTACCCTGGTCTCCGTAATATATTCCATGTTCACAAAGGTTCCGCGTTTTTCCTGATTCAGCTCCATAATTGCCCCTACATATTCCGAAGGAACCATGACCGTAGCCCTGACCACAGGTTCCTCTATGCTGGCAATTTCTCCGGCTGAAGGCATTAAAGCGGGGTTATCGATATAAATTACTTCACCGTCAGCCTTATTTACTTTATAAACAACACTGGGCGCTGTCGTAATAATATTCAGACCAAATTCTCTTTCCAGTCTTTCCTGAATGATTTCCATATGCAAAAGTCCCAAAAAACCGCACCGAAAACCAAAGCCCAAAGCGGCCGATGTCTCATTTTCATACATCAGACTGGCATCATTTAATTGCAGTTTTTCCAAAGCGTCCTTTAAACGGTCATACTCAGAGGTTTCCACCGGATACAGCCCGCAGAAAACCATAGATACGGCTTTCCGGTATCCCGGCAGCGGCATGGGTGCCGAATTGCGGGCATCTGTCACCGTATCCCCGACCCTGGTATCTCCCACATTTTTGATGCTCCCCGCGATATAACCGACATTACCGGCTTTAAGCTCCTGTACGGGAGTCATTTCCGGCGTAAAGACACCTGTTTCAATCACTTCAAAAATCTTGCCTGTCGACATCATTTTAATGGAGGTCCCCTTGCTCACCTTCCCGTCAAAAAGGCGGATATAAGGGATCGCGCCCCGGTAAGAATCAAATTTAGAGTCAAAAATCAATGCCTTAAGCGGAGCGGAATCATCACCTTGCGGGGGCGGGACCCTGTTCACAATGGCTTCCAGGATTTCCTCCACACCCTGTCCGCTTTTGGCCGAAGCCAAAATCGCGTCACTGGCATCCAGACCGATGATCTCCTCGATCTCTTTTTTCACCCGGTCCGGTTCAGCACTGGGAAGATCAATTTTATTAATCACCGGAATAATCTCCAGGTTATTTTCCAAAGCCAGATAGACATTGGCCAAAGTCTGGGCCTCAATCCCCTGGGCGGCATCAACAACAAGCAAGGCCCCTTCACAGGCAGCCAGGCTTCTGGAAACCTCATAAGAAAAGTCCACATGACCCGGGGTATCGATCAGATTCAGTTCATAGATCTCTCCATCAGCCGCCTTGTACTTCAGCCTGACCGCCTGAAGCTTAATCGTAATCCCGCGTTCTCTCTCCAGGTCCATCGAATCGAGGACCTGTTCCTTAAGCTCCCGGGCAGACAGTGTTCCTGTATGCTCAATCAAACGGTCGGCCAGAGTAGACTTGCCATGGTCAATATGCGCGATAATAGAGAAATTTCTGATTTTGGACGAGGCTTGAGCCATATTTTTATACTCCCCTAAAAATCTAATTATTTTTCCACAAGATGTTCTATCCTATTGGACCGGATATGTTTTGTTTTCAGCCCCTAATTATAGCAAATAAAGCACTGTCCTGACAACAAAAGCATATTTTTCCGGTCGTTTATGTTGATCGTTCTTTTTGTTTCTTCATGTGGTTCTTTTTTCCGTTGTTCCTTTTTTGCGTCTTCTTAACATATCCATAGCCATTTCGTACTCTTCCATTTTCATGATCTTTGTAGCAATTGCATAGAAAACCATCCCGGCCAGGCTTCCGCAGATCAAGACCCCCAGAGACCCTGCTTTGCCGCTTCCCAGGCTAAACTCCAGGAGCCTGGCTAAAACAAACACGATCAGTCCCATCAAAAGTGAAACCACTGTTGCTTTGAATGTCGTTGATATGATGGTCCGGGCATCTATCCTGCCCATGATCCTGCGTAAAAAAACAAAAAGTAAAATCATTTGCAGGACTACTCCAAGACTGGAGGCCAGAGCCAAGCCCCCGTGGGCCAGAGGACCGACCAGAATAAACATCCAGATTATACTGAAAAGCATGGCAGCCAGTCCGATAAAAACGGGAGTCCAAGTATTTTGCATAGCATAAAAAGCTCTGGGTAGAATCTGGATTACAGCCTGAGCAGTCATCCCCAGACAGAAGAAGAAAAGAGGTATAGATGTAAGCAGAGTATCATTGGCTGTAAACTTACCATGTTGGAACAAAAATGTAATAAGCGGCTCTCTAAGCACGATCATTCCGACTGAAACAGGCATTGTCATATAAATGACAAGCCTGGTCACGCCGGAAATGGTTTCAATCAGATCCTCGGTCTTTCTTAATGCCGCCTGTTCAGTCATGGTCGGAAATACCGCCACCCCGATTGCCAAAGCGAAAATTCCGATCGGCACCTGAAACAGCCTGTAGGAATACCAGATGGCAGTCAGGCTGCCCGGGATCAAAGCCGAGCCCAAATTGGAATTCACGGCCACCTGCAGCTGATTAAGGGTATACATAATAATGATCGGCAAAGAAAGGGCTATGATTTTTCTGACCCCGGGATGCTTCAAATCAATCACCGGATAATAACGCCAGCCTACCTTACGCAAGTAAGGCAGCTGGACCAAAAAATTTGCCAAAGCTCCGATAACCACTCCGAAAGCAAAACCGGAAATACTTCTGGGATCATCAGAATGAGACATCAATGCTCCAAAAAAAATAATACTGGCGTTATATAAAACCGTTCCGACCGCTGAGGGCCAAAAGATTTTATGGGAATTCAAAATACCCATGATTATCCCGCTCAAAGCCAGAATGACCGGCTGCATGAGCAGGATCCGGGTAAGATATACTGCCAGTTCCTTATTTTGAGAAGTAAACCCGGGTACCTGAAAGGCGATAAATTTGGGGGCAAAAATCATCGCTGTAACGACCAGCGCACATAAAGCCAGGAAAATCACATTCGTCACCGAACTGATGACCTTCCAGCCTTCTTCTTCCTCACCCTTGGCAATATACTCGGACAGGACCGGAATGAGCGCCGCGCTGAGCACTCCCCCCACTAAGAGCCAGTAAAGGAGATCCGGCAAGATAAACGCTGTATTATAGGCATCGGTGGCCCCGATCTTGCCAAAAAGCCCGGCCATCAGCGACTCCCTGACAAAACCCAGGATTCTGGATACCAAATTTGCCGCCGCCATAAATCCGGCGGCCTTCATCATCTTTTGCGTAGTAGACATAGCTCTCTCTTTTCGGGTAAATCCTTATTCAGAAATTATATCATTGTTTTAAACACTCCTTCAATACTTCTGCCAAAGGCTCAACCGAGTTCAGGGCTTCCTCCGGAGAATTGAGCTGGCTGCCGACTTCCAATAAAACGGCGCCATTGGACAAATGCTGATTGTACCTGGCCTGCAAGGCATAGTTTGGATTCTGCGAGAAAAGTCCCGGATATTTTTGCTGTCCGACACCAATGATCTTTTTCACCAGCTGATTATTTTTTTCCCAATGAGGATTCTTCTGACCGACGACAAACAATATTTTGGCCATATTCTTATCTTCCAGCCTCACCACTCCTTTTCCGACTTCGGGCGGGAGCCCGTCCCGGTGTAAATCGATCAAAATCCGAATCGTCGGATTTTCCTTAAGCAGCTTCTGGGCCGAATTGATTGAGCGGCTATAGGCGCTCATAAATTCCTTATCATTGATGTCCGTGTTGTGAACTGTTCCTATACCCTTCTTGTTCAACGTTTCCGCGAGGGCCTTGCCGACAGCCACCACATCACCCTGCCCGTCGGCATGATCCTTTCTGCCGGAATCATCCCCTGTATAGTTTTCGGAATTATGGGTATGGTAGATCCCCACTAAAATATCCTCATCATTTTTGGCCGGAGCCGGTTCAGCCGGAACATAATTTTCAATGGGTTCAATATTTGCTCCTTCCATTTCAGGGTCCTGAGGATTATAAGCCCATCCCAGCCAGTATGGGCCGTCTCTGGGCGGGGCAAAATAACCCAAAAAATATGTCCTGGCATCTGAAATATTAACTCCTGTCAGAAGAAACATCCCGATTCCTGCCGCTTGCTTTCGCAGTTGATCTATTTTTACCTGCTCAGGCCCGGCCAATCCGGGTATACCTTCCAAAATAATATTTTCAAACGGAAAACTTCTCTCCGCAAGAACCTTAATCACATAACCGGTACTGTCATTGGAAATTGCAAAATAAATTGAGGTCGAAAAAGAGACCAGAAAAAATCCGATACAAACAATCATTACCCATCTCTTTTCAAAAAACAAAACACCACCACCTTCCATATTAAGGAATATGAGGGTTGTTTTACCGATAGAACAATTTTTTTTTACAATATTCCTTGCATCTATTTTGTCATCTATGATAGAATAATCTTTGCGTAAATGTACGGTAGTTCGTTTGAAGGGGGTGACTATGCTAATGCCGAATATTAAATCCGCTGTGAAAAGAGTTGAGCTCTCCAAAATCAGGAATCTAAAAAATTCCGCCGCTAAGTCTGCCTTGAAAACAACAATACGCCGTTTTGAGGAAGCTCTTGCCGCAGGGCCTGAAGGTGCTGCCGAAGCTCTTCGCAAGGCTACCAGAGCACTGGATAAAGCAGCCTCCAAAGGCTTGATTCATAAAAACCAAGCTGCTCGCAGAAAATCAAGACTAACGAAAAAACTCAGCGATACAAAAAACCAGGCGAGCTAGAGGAATTTGTTCAACCAATACTCTAACCCGTTACGAGAAAGCAGGCATCCGTTTACAATCATGTGAATGGATGCCTGCTTTTTTACCCTTTCCCTGTGCTAAGCAACGACATATCTGAACTTGATTAGACAGGCGGGAAAATGCTTTCAAAATCAGTCAATATTTTTAGAAGGCGCCCATCAAGAAACGTCAAGGCCTTTTCTCGGATTTCAGCCGGGACACCGTAATAGGCTTGGGCTATACCGCCCGTAATCGCGGCCAGAGTATCACTGTCACCGCCGATCGAGACCGCATTGCGAATGGCATCCTCGAAAGATCCTGATTCAAGAAAGGCCATAATCGCCTGCGGCACGGTATCTTGACAAGTTTGGTTGAATTTATAGCTGTCACGTATCATGTCGAGTGTAAAATTCAACGGGTAATAGTACTGGTCTACATGGTTCCGGATTTCGAAAATGTTTTTTCCCTCACGGGCAAGAAAAACACAGACGGCGGTTGCTTCCGCTCCCTTTATCCCTTCGGGATGATTATGGGTGACCTCGGTGACTTTGCGTGAAAGCCGCTTTGCCCCGTCGATCGTTTCAGCCGCGAAAGCACAAGCAGATACGCGCATTGCCGAACCATTGCCGAAACTATGATAAGGCTGGGGATTGTCCGAGTACAGCCATTGCCTGAACATCCCGCCATAGCCGCAGTCAGGGTACAGGCGGCCAACCTCCTGCATTGCTTTAACGGCGAAAGCTCCAAGCTTATCCTGATCTCCGGCGCAATCCAGCAGAGCCTTCGCCACCGCCAGGCTCATCACGCTGTCGTCCGTAAATTTACAGTGAGAAGTAAACAAGTCAAATTCTTTCGTCTTGATTGTGCTGCACTCAAACTGTGAACCGACAAGATCACCGATGATTGCTCCAAGCATGTTAATTACCTCTTTAAAAAAATAAGAAAAAGAAACTGCCGGGCAAACCTTACTTGCAAAGTTTGATCACCATCATTTCCAATAAAAACTGCGGATCTCCCCCGCTTGTCTTAAAGGCGATATCCGTATTCAAACAATCTTCCAGGGCTTTTTCCAGCATCGGGAAAGTGAATTTTGCGGACTGGCGAAAAACCTTATTCGCTTCAAAGGGCTTGATCGAAGCGACTCTCACCAATTCCTCGGGCTTCCCCCCCCCGGTTCTGAGATAACATGCCGTTAGCAGCAATCTTACCTGGCGTACGATCATTGTATTTACCTTCAGATAGTGTTCCCTTTCCACGACTTCCCGAAGTCTTTGCAGGGCTTCCCCGGCGTTTCTGGCGGCAATTCCGTCCAGCATTTTAAACACCGTTGTTTCCGCCATGGGAATACAAACAGCCCCAATATCTTCCTTCATGATTTCCTGTCTGTCCCCAAGGTAGACCGCCAGCTTTTCTATCTCAGCGCCTAATATCCCGGTATGATGCCCTGACCACTCCGCCAGGTAGGACGCGGCCTGCATTCCGATGGTTTTCCCGTTTGCCCTTGCTTCGGCCCCTATCCATTCCTGCCACTCTCCGGTTCCACTAGGCATAGCAAATTCAATGATTCTGCCTGCTTTAGCCATGGCCTGATATAGCCTGCGGCCTTTATTCGCTTTATTGGCAATGATACATAAAATGCTTGAAGGATTAGGATCTTGCAGATAGTCAATCAAAGGTTCAACCGACCAGGAATCCTGGTCCATCTCCTCATCCTCCGAACTGTTTTTCTTTTTTGCCTGATCGAAATAAGGAGCATTGTCCACAATCACCAATTTGCGGGAAAACAAAGCAGAGGAATTCAGCGTTTCGATGATCTGATCCACAGGTATCTCTTTCCCTTGCATGATCTCAATATTGCTTCCTGAAGGATCTTCCCTCAGAAACAGCTTTTTCATTCCTTGAACACTTTGTAAAAGGGAATACCTGTCCTCCCCGTATAACAGATAAACAACTGCCAGATTTTCTTCCTCAATATCCCTCTTCAGCCGATCAAAAGACATCTCTCTCCACCTTAAATATCCATACTTGGATCATTTGTTCAAATACCGGATTCCTCGGCCTGATGTGTTCAAGCCCCATAAAAAGTATATACCCGGCCAATACTATTATGCAATAAACAAAAAAAAGCCCCTTCAATTTCATGAAGGGGGAAAGAAAGAGGAGGAGAAAAGAGATGTTCAACACTATTATTTCCATGTCATTCCTCTTTTTATTCATTAATTTATATTTTTTGTTAAATTATTCAGAAAAGATGACGATCCAAACTACTTTCAGCTTATTTCCGGTTCTTCATATTCGACACCTTTGGTATCGACCGTGACGGTCTTTATTTTTTGCTGTTCAATCGGCCTGTCCCGGTAATCTGTTTCCGCTGAAACAATTCCATCAGCAACATCCAGACCTTCGATAACCTTGCCAAAGGCCGCGTATAAACCATCCAGATGGTCCGCATCTTCGACCATGATAAAGAATTGTGAACCCGCAGAATCATTATCCTGGGAGCGGGCCATGGAGAGAACCCCTCTGGTATGTATCAGATCGTTTTTGATTCCATTGGAACTAAATTCCCCTTTGATTCCATAACCGGGACCGCCCATGCCTGATCCGTTGGGACACCCTCCCTGAATCATGAACCCGGGAATTACTCTGTGAAAAATCAGGCCGTCATAAAAACCCTTCTTGATCAGGGAAACAAAATTACGCACGGTGTTCGGCGCAGCCTCAGGATACAGCTCAGCCTTTATGATCCCCCCGTTTTCCATTTCAAAGGTTACAATTGGATTTTCCATTTGGCATCCCATCCTTTCAATCAATTGGCTCTATTTTAACATATCAGCAATCATTACAAAATACCTGATTTAGTTCCTCTCCGTTGACAGGGTCATTCCCCGGCGGCCCAGGACAAGCGTGACCGTCCCGTCCTCATCCGTGCGGTAGACCGGGATACCTCTCTCCTCCCAATACTCCACAACCTCAGGCGCAGGATGACCATAGCGATTTTTACCGACAGAGATAACCACTCCCCGCGGGGAAATCTCCTGATAGAAATCGGGAACCAGTGATCCCTTGCTCCCATGATGGGGGATCTTCAGAAAATCCGCTCCCCAATCATCTCCCCTTGCCTGGATATCTTGAATTTCTTGCTCGGCCATATCTCCGGTCAATAACACTTTAAAGCCTTCATATTCAGCCAATAAGACAAGTGAGCCGTCATTGAAGCTCTCCGTCTCTGTATTGTGATATCCGCTTACAGGACCCAAAAAATGCAGAACCAGTCCCGAATCGTAACGGAGGACATCTCCCGCGCCCAGCCTGCTTATCCTGTTTTCTCTCCAAAAAGGCTCCGGTATTCCTTCCCGCCATTTTAGCTCCGCTTCATGACCGCCGGTTTGCGGTAAGCCTACTTTTTCTGTGGGAATATTGTTTAAAAGATATTCTCCTCCGCCTAAATGATCCCTGTCCGGGTGAGTAAACAAAACCATGTTCAGTTTTCCTATCCCTTTATGTAAAAGATAGGGAAGAACAATCGTTTCTCCGGCATTAAAGCTGTCTGTTTGGGGCCCGCTGTCGACCAGCAGGGTTTCCTCTGCTGTTTGGAGCAGGATACAGTCTCCCTGCCCGACATCAAGAAAAACTATCCGGATATCTCTTCCGCTGTACCCATGGAAAATCACCGTCAGGAAGAAAACAAAGAGCAAAATCCCTGCCGCCTGTTTTTGCGTAATCAGATTCTTCACCTTGAACTTCCTTAACCCTACATTGACAATAAAGACCGCTTTTTCCCTGTCTCCAAACAAAAGAAAAATCCCCAGGTACCAGAAAAGCCAAAATGCCTTTCCCGGCTCCAAAACCCAGAAGTCCGCCCAGGGTAAAGAGGCCAGGATAACAAGACCCTTTTGCGAAAGCTCCAGAAGCCAAAAGGCTGCTGTAAGAAAGATCCTGGCCAGAAAAGGCAGAAAGATGAGCAGCATCCCGATCAGACCCAATTCCAACACCGCGCCCAGGACATATCCAATAAACAGATTAGCTGCCAGGCCGACCAGGGACACTCTATGGAATACCGTCATCAGAATGGGCATCGCCATGATCTGTGCGCCCAATCCCAAACAAAAAGCGGTTCTCAATCCCGCAGGCATCGCCGCGAAGGGCTTTTTCCCCTCCAAAAGCGGAGTCAGCAGGATGATTCCTAAGCTTGAAGCAAAAGAAAGCTGAAAACTCACATCCCGGAGATAAAGAGGATTGTGCAAAAACAGCAGAACTCCGGCAAATGCCAGCCAGCGCAAAGCGGATACCTGCTGCCTGGAGATTCTGCCCGCCAATACTGCCGATACCAGAATCGCTGCCCTTAAAACAGGAGGATGAAAACCGCACAATGAGGCATAAAGCCAGATAAATCCTAAACTCGCCGCCGCCCTCAGTTTAAGCGGGAGAAAAAAGAATATCCCCCAGGCCAAAAGCAAGACAAAGACAATATTGGACCCGGATGCCGCAAAAACATGAAGGACTCCGGTAACCTTAAACAGTTCTACCAGGTCTTTGTCTAAACCCCAGGTGTCCCCAAAAAGGATTGCTTCCATCAAGCCGGCTTCAGCAGGCCGCATCTCCATGAGGATTTGATGAAACTTATCCCGCAACAGCCAGTTCAAGGGAGGATCTCCTTTCCGAACCAGTATCGCTTCCCCTTTGGCCGTTAAAATCCCATTGATTCCCCTTACCGCATAATAGACAGGAGCATGAAAGCCGCCTTCAACTCCCGGTTCTTTGGGCTGTTCGAGCTTCACACGAACTCTTATCCGGTCACCGGGAGTCACCCTGCTCCAGCCGTCCGCAAAACCTTCCTTCCCAGAATAAACAGCGATGATATAGTTGCCTTCAGTCCCATATCGGCTTTCTCCAAAAACATTGCTGATCCTCAATACCCCCCTGGCTGAGGAAGAATCAGCCTGCCAGTCTTCAAGAATGCCCTCCACCGTAATATTGTCCATGGTTACAGGAACAGAAAGCCCTTTATCGGCAGTCATTCCCAGCAGACAAGCGGCTCCGAAACCGGCCAGAAGCAGCCACCATTCAGCTCTTCTTAAACGACCGAAAAAATCCCGGGGTTTCCAAACCAACCATCTTAAACAGATCAGGAAAAGCAAAAATCCTATCCATATCCCGGCTTTGCTGAAGTACACTCCCGCAATTCCTCCGGCAAGAACTGTTCCGGCCCTGTTCACCCATTTGTCCGTCATCCCTTATTGTCCGACCGTCAGATACCCTGACATCTTTTCATAGGTCTTTTCTCCGATTCCCGACACATTCTTCAGGTCCTCCGGAGTATTGTACAATCCATTGTCCTTACGGTAATCTATAATCCTCTTGGCTAAAGCCGGCCCTATCCCCGGAATCCTGTCAAGCTCAGCCAGGTCTGCCGTATTAATATTTACTTTTTCCGAGGAGCTGCTTGAAGTGTCCCGATTATCCGTCGTACTGCCGGGTTCTGTGTCCTTCTGACTTTCCATTGCCGTCTTCTTTGCGGGAATGATAATTTTCTGTCCGTCTTTCAGCTTTTGGGCGGGATTAATCATATCTAAATCAGCCTCTGAAGTGACCTGAGCAGCTTTTAACGCGTCATCCATACGGGCATCCAGGGCCAGACGCAGCATCCCCGGCTGACGAACCGCCCCCGTAATATAGACCACAATATCCCCGTTGTTGGGGTCCTGCTCAAACTCCACCGGAGATTTGACAGGCAGGAAAACTCTTAACGCAGCCGTCACCAGCAACAGACCTAACGCTGCCCACCACAGCACTTTAGCTTTATTTCTCATGATCTGCCCCCAATATACTGAAAAAGTATTTTTAGGAACATTCTTCCTTTTATTCTAAAATCCTTCCTGATTAGAGCTGAAATTCTTTATTAGAGCTGAAATTCTTTTTATTTTTTATGTTGTTTTTTTGGCGCCGCTATCATTATCTTTACCTTTTTTGACGATATAATTAAAGTAATCGTCCCCTGAGACAATCATCAACTTTTACTAAGGAGGCTCCTTTCAATGCGAAAATGTTCCCTTCTCAAACGTTTTTTTTGTCTGCTGCTCACTGTGTCAGTCCTGTTTATCTTTTCCTCCCAAAGTAAGGAAGCATACGCTGAAAATAGAGTTTCCCGACTGGCCGGACCGGACAGGTACCGGACAGCCGTCCAGATTTCCCAGGCAGGCTGGAAAACTTCTAAATATGCCATCATTGTCCGGGGCAGCGACTTTGCCGATGCTCTTTGCGCCGTGCCCCTTGCCCAAAAATACAATTGTCCCATTCTGTTCTCCAATTATGATCTGACCAACTCCGCTACCCTTGATGAGCTGGACAGACTGGAGGCAGAAAATATTTTGATTGTCGGCGGCTATGGCGCAATATCCGATAATGCTGAAAAAGAGCTGGATTCCATCGACATTGACAATATCGAACGCATTTTCGGAGCGGACAGATACGAAACTTCGGTTGAAATCGCCAAAAGACTCGGCAGCAAGGATGTCGCTCTGGTAACAGGGAACGATTATTCCGATGCTCTGTCCATCTCTTCCATTGCCTCGATCAAAGGCCTTGCCATTCTGCTCTGTCCCCAAAATAACATCCCGGACTCAGTAAAAAACCACCTGGATAACTATAAAATTGAGCATACCTATATTATCGGAGGAACCGGAGCAATCAGTAAAAGCATCGAGAAACAGGTGCCTGCTCCGACCAGAATCAATGGGAAAAACCGTTATGAAACAAACAAGCTTATTCTGCAGAAATTCTCTTCCGATCTGGATTTTAACAATCTCTTTGTCTCCCGGGGCGAAGGCTCCGATGGGTTTGCCGATTCCCTGGCCGGAGGAGCCCTTGCCGCTCAGTTCGGTTCTCCGATTATCCTGGTCAACAACAAATTGCCTCAAGGAACAAGAGATTATTTGAGAACCAAACTGACTGTCGCCAGTCATCTTACTGTTTTAGGTGGAACCGGCGCCGTACCTGATGAAGTGGTGAGCCTTCTTCTCGACGATCTGGGCAAGATGAAAAAAAGTATTTTTGACCAGCCGGGCACATACGGACCTTCTTCAGGAACAAGCACGGTAGCCGGAAGCATCGATATTGAAGCAGGCGATATTACCGTTCAAAATACCGTGATCGAAGGCGACCTTTTACTTGGTGAAGGAATATATTACGGTGATGTCATCCTGAAAAACGTTACGGTAAAAGGACAAATCACCATCAGGGGCGGATATAATTCTCTCCTTCTGGGGGATGCGCTGACAGCAAAACTGATTACGATTAATGTTCCGGATAAAAAAACAACCAACCTTGCGGTCAAGAATAAATCAAAGATCGCCAAGGTAAAAACCCTTTCCCCCGCCACCCTTGATGATTCCCAGGAAACTTCCGCCGCGGGCGGCTTCAATGATGTTGATGCCCGGCTCGGAGATCTCACCCTCCTGGGCACTTTTAATACTCTGAATGTCTCTGCCGCCGGAGCAGATATTCTTCTGGAACAGGCGGAGATTAAAGCTCTGAACGTCATGTCCCCGGCAACAGTATCCGGTGAGGGAAAAATAACAAAGGCAACCATCAGCAGCAATGGAGTTGTTCTGGAAATCAAACCCGGGACAACGGCCATCCAGTCGGGCTATGAGGCTGAGGTAGACGAAGAATGGCTGGTAGGGCCTATTCCTGTGAAATAATCAATTGCCCAAAAAGGAATGGCCGCGGTACCAAAGCGATACTGCGGCCATTCCTTTTCTTTTTGACGGAGAAAAAAGCTTACTTCACAACAACGTTGACCAGTTTTCCGGGGACAGTGATAATTTTGACGATTGTTTTCCCTTCAACCAGTTGTATCACTTTCCCAGAAGACCTGACAAGCCTTTCCAGGTCCTCTGCCGGGATTGCGGCAGGTACCTGAAGCCGGTCCCTGACCTTGCCATTGATCTGTAAAACAACAGTAACCTCGTCCTCGATCAGGGCATCCTCATCGCACTGCGGCCAGGCCCGCCTGTGAATACTCTCTTCATGTCCGAACTCATGCCATATTTCTTCCGTAATATGAGGGGCAAACGGAGACAGCAGAAGCAGGACCGTCTCTATTCCTTCCTTGAATGAAGCCGGATCGGCCCCGGGCTGTTCCTTATAGAGATACAAAGCATTGACCAGCTCCATAACAGAGCTGATCGCCGTGTTGAAATTAAAACGTGTTCCCACATCGGCAGTCACTTTTTTGATCGCCAAATGGATCTGACGGCGGATATCCTTTATTCCCTGTTCTCCGGTCTCATTGGAATCCGTCTGGACATCTTCCCGGACCCTGACTGCTTCATGGTACTGGTAAGCCAGTCTCCAGACCCGGTTCAGGAACCTGTAACAACCTTCAACACCTTGCTCGCTCCATTCCAGATCTCTTTCCGGAGGAGCTGCGAAAAGGATAAACAGTCTGGCCGTATCAGCCCCAAACCTGCCGATAATTTCTTCCGGACTGACCACATTGCCCTTTGATTTGGACATCTTGGAGCCATCCATACAAACCATGCCCTGTGTCAGCAGGTTTTCAAAGGGCTCGTCAACATGCAGATAGCCAAAATCTCTGAATACTTTGGTGAAGAACCGGGAGTACAGCAAATGCAGAATCGCATGTTCCACCCCGCCCACATACTGGTCTACATTCATCCATTTGTCAACAGCTTCAGCGGCAAAGGCCTCCTTGGCATTACGCGGATCACAGTACCGCAGAAAATACCAGGAGGAACACATAAAGGTGTCCATGGTATCCGTCTCCCGGCGGGCTTTGCCTCCACACTGGGGACATACGGTTTCCAGAAAGCTTGAGGAGGTAGTGAGCGGGTTATCTCCCGGTTTAAACACCACATCATCCGGCAGCCGGACCGGCAATTGCTCAACCGGCACAGGCACGATACCGCATTGATCACAATAAACCATCGGAATAGGCGCCCCCCAATAGCGCTGGCGGGAAATCAGCCAGTCACGCAAGCGGTAATTGATTTTTTTCTCTCCCAGTTTGAATTTTTCCAGTTTGCCGGCCATTCTTTCCCGGGCTGTCTCATTATCCATCCCGTTAAAATCGGGGGAATTGACCATCATTCCATTTTCCGTATAGGCGGCGGCCATCGGCAAATGGATTTGTTCTTCCGGCATATCTTCTGGTCTGATTACTCTGGTGACAGGCAGATTGTATTTTGCGGCAAACTCAAAGTCTCTCTGGTCATGAGCAGGGACTCCCATCACCGCACCTGTTCCGTAGTCCAATAAGACATAGTTGGCAATCCATATCGGGACCAGTTCCCCACTAAGCGGATTGATACAACGGCTCCCGATAAACAGTCCTTCTTTCTCTGTTTCTGTTGAAGTCCTGGCAATTTCATTCAGGCCCTTCATTTTTTCAATGAACGCCTGTACATCCTTTTCGTAAGGAGTCCCTTTGGTCAACTCCGCAACCAGGGGATGTTCAGGAGCAAGAACAAGACAGCTGACTCCAAAAATTGTATCCAGTCTGGTTGTAAACACCGTGATCATTTCTTTGCGCCCTTCAAGCTTGAACTTGGCCTGCGCGCCTTCAGAGCGGCCAATCCAGTTGCGCTGCATGGTCTTTACCTTTTCCGGCCAGCCTGTCAGTTTTTCCAAATCATTAAGCAGTTCTTCGGAATAATCCGTAATCTTAAAAAACCACTGTTCCAGGTCCTTTTTCGTTACTTCCGTCTCACAGCGTTCACAAGCGCCATCCACAACCTGCTCGTTGGCGAGAACGGTATTACAGGAAGGACACCAATTGACAGCCGATTTTTTCTTGTAGGCCAGTCCATGCTGATAAAGCTCCAGGAAGATCCACTGGGTCCAACGGTAATACTCCGGATGACAGGTTGCGATTTCCCTGTCCCAGTCATAGGAAATTCCCATCTCCTGCAGCTGGCTCCTCATATTGGCTATATTTTTCCAGGTCCATTCCGCAGGCGGGGTCTGATTTTTGATTGCCGCATTCTCCGCGGGCAGTCCAAAGGCATCCCAGCCAATAGGATGAAGAACATGATATCCCTGCATCCTTTTAAATCTGGCGATCACATCGACAATGGAATAATTCCTGACATGTCCCATATGTAGGTTTCCTGAGGGATAAGGGAACATGGCCAGGGCATAAAACTTCTGTCGGTCATCCTCAGAGGTTTGATCAACTCTTTCTTCCACCCATTTTTTCTGCCATTTAGGCTCAATTTTATCAAACAGGTAACGTTCCTGCATCTGTCTAACCTCCTGTATCATCTAGAAAGCTTGGCTCACGCCAAGCTTTGTGTAAATCCAGGTCTTTTCAGACACCGAGATTTATTTCCTGAGCATCTCCCCACAAACGTTCCAAACTGTAAAATTCCCTGGCCTCCGGAATCATGATATGGATCACCAGATCTCCGCAGTCCATCAGCACCCAGCGCCCGTCAGATAATCCTTCCACCCTCAGCACCGGAATTTGTTCTTCCTTAAATTTTTCCTGAAGGTGCTCCGTAATGGCTTTCGTTTGGATAGGTGTATTCCCGGTAACGATAATGAAATAATCTGTAACGGCGGAAATACCCCTGAGATCAAGGACGACAATATCATGGCCCTTTTTATCCAAAATATAGTCGGTAACTATCTTCAGCTTCTTCTGAGATAATTCCAAATTCAAACCTCCCTTGAAACTGATAAATGATCAGAAAAACCGCCTCTTGACTTTCCTGTTCTTTTTTCCAAATCAAGAAAAGCGAGCCTGGTCAGAGGATGTACCGGTCTTCCCTGTTGTTCCAGATAGGCCAGCATGTGGCCTACACAGGCATAAGTGCCCTCTATAAGGTCATCATACAACTTCTCACGCAGGTTGTCTACTCCTGTAAAGGACCTGCCCGGCTCAATCAGATCAGCACTGTAAATCAGCATTTCCAATGCGGACATTCCCGGCCTTCCCAGAGTATGATTGGCTACGGCATTCAAAATATCTATATCTGTCATTGCATAATCATGTTCCAGCACATAGGCCGCCAGTCTTCCATGCAAAACCTGAGGGTTAACCAGATCCTCAGGGCAGGAGATCAGGCCGAGGGCCTGGGCAAGAGCCTTTTGCTCAGACCAGGGGCGTTCTTTTTCCAAATCATGCGTAAGAGCGGCTATGCTTGCCGATTCTGAGTTGATGCTGTACTTTCCCGCCAGTTCAACCGCAACCTGTTCTACCCCCAAGACATGCTGGTATCTTTCCGCGGATAATTTTCCCTGGACCAGCTTTCGATAATCATCAGGATGATCCATGATATGATTCCCTCTTCCTGCTGTTTCTGCCAACATTACAACAGATACAAAAAAAGAAAAGCGGTACAGCAGTATCACTGTACCGAAATTCTTTTAGAGTCCCAGTCCTCTTAAGATAAACCCATATTTATGTAACCAAGCCTATAAATCCGGTATCATCAAATATCATAATTTATCTTTAAGAAACTCCTCAACTCCAAACTCAATGATTAGACAGTCTGGCGAGGTCTTGCTTCGTTAACTGTCAAAGAACGACCATTAAAGTCTTTGCCATTGAGTTCCTCAGCCAGACGTTCTGCATCTTCATCCGCAACCTCTACAAAACCAAAGCCTCTCGAACGGCCGGTTTCTCTGTCGGTAATAATTCTGCTGCCGATTACATTGCCGAACTCGGCAAAGTATTCAGTCAGTTCTTCTGAAGATGTTGCCCACGGAAGATTGCCAACATACAGGGTTTTGCTCATCAAATTCACCTCTATAAATATTTTGATAATATTATGAACATCTATTAATATAGTATACCTTGTAGCAATTAGTCAAATACATTTTTTATTTTTTTTCATATAAATGGTTATTTTTTATATATAACCGTACTTCTTCAGGCAGGAGATAGCGTATGGACCTTTGATTTTTTACCTTGATTCGAATATCCGTGGAAGATATTGCCAGAGCAGGAATCTCCAGCTCCGTAATCCTCCCTTTTACTTCAGGATAAAGATCATAAATCCTTTTTAGAGAATCCCCCGCGTCGTATCCAGGCCTTGAAGCTCCGATGATTCTTGCCAGTCTGATGATTTCATTTGGCTCACGCCAGGCAAGAATGTCTTCCAAAACATCGGATCCGGTGATGAAGTAGAGCTCCTGCTGCGGAAACAATCCCTTGAGCGTACGCAGAGTATCTATTGTATACGTAGGGCCATCCCTTTCTATCTCCAAACGGGAAACCTTAAAATAGGAGTTATCCCTGATGGAGAGTCTGACCATTTCATAACGCAGGTTAGGGTCTGTCACCGGACAATGATTTTTATGCGGGGGTATCCCCGTTGGAATAAACAAAACATTGTCAAGCCCGAACACCGTTCTCGCCGTTTCAGCGGCAACCAGATGCCCATAGTGGATCGGGTCAAAAGTTCCGCCCATAATGCCCAAATGTTTTCCGCCTGCTATTGCTTCAATAATTTCTGTTTCCATCTCTTTCCCCTTTGGCTAATACAGTTAAGAAAGCTCAATTTTCGGTTTGTCTTTTGACCTTTTATAAAGGAGAAAATTCCTGCCAATGACCTGTACAAGCTCTGCTCCGGCATCTTCAGCCAGCTGCCCTGCAATATTTTCGGGAATCTGCGCACAGTTCTGGAGTACTCTTCCTTTGATCAATTCCCGCGCTTCCAGAGCATCAGTAACCTGCCTGCGCAGATTGTCTGTGATTTCTTCCTTGCCGACCAACAAAATTGGAGTGATCTGATTGCCCAAGGAACGCAAATGCCTCTTCTGTTTTCCCGTCAGCATACTTATATTCCCTCCGACCATTCAAGTTCCAAATGACCAATTAGGACCTTGTCTTTTTCTTTGATCCCTTTTTTGATTAAGGCATCGTCGATTCCCATCGTCTTAAGAATTTTTTGGAAGCGCCTCAGCCCGTCTTCCGTGTCCAGATAGGACATGGCGGCATGTTTTTCCACTTCTTTGCCCTTGACAATAAAGATTCCGTTTTGGTCCCTCTCCACAGAGAAACGCTGGTTTTCTTCCGGTCGGACTATCCTGTGCTCATCAAGAGCGGCTGTAAATTCCAGAGGTACGGCCCCAGGCAGAATTTCCGCGATCCTGTGCAAAAGCTTTTCCACCCCTTCTCCTGTTACCGCTGAGATTGGGAAAATCTCATAACTGCCGCCAATCGTCTCTCTGAGCTTTGCCAGATTCCCTTCCGCCCCGCTGAGATCGGTTTTATTAGCGGCAACCAGCATTGGTCTTGTCGCCAATGTCTGACTGTAAAGATTTAATTCTTTGTTAATCTTCACAAAATCTTCGACAGGATCACGATCCTCCGAGCCGGATATATCTAAAACATGAACCAGAACTCTGGTCCGTTCCACATGGCGGAGAAACTCGTGTCCCAAGCCGGCCCCGGAATGGGCCCCCTCGATCAGTCCCGGGATATCGGCCATGACAAAGCCGGTCTCGTCAATGTTTACCATTCCCAGGTTAGGGACAAGTGTCGTAAAATGATAATCGGCAATTTTAGGTTTGGCCGACGATACTCGGGAGATAAGAGTCGATTTTCCGACATTGGGGAATCCAACCAGTCCTACATCCGCTAGGAGCTTAAGCTCCAGAATCAGGCATTTTTCCTGACCGGGCTCTCCCTTTTCGGCAATGGTCGGCGCTTTATTGGTATTGCTCATAAAACGGGCATTGCCTCTGCCGCCCCGCCCGCCCTTAGCCACAATTTCACTTTGGCCGTGTTTCGTCAAATCGGCCAGGATCTCCCCACTCTCTTCGTCTTTGACCACAGTGCCTACAGGAACCCTCAGGGTAAAATTCTCCGCCCCCCTGCCGTGCATGTTCTTTCCTTGACCATGCTGGCCCCTGTCTCCCTTATAATGGCGTCTGTAACGGAAATCCACAAGGGTCCGCAGCCCTTCGTCCGCTTGAAAAATAATGCTGCCTCCCCGTCCCCCGTCCCCGCCGTCAGGACCTCCCATCGGGACATACTTCTCCCTGCGGAAAGAAACAATACCGGATCCCCCGTCACCGGCTTTTACAAATATTTTAGCTTGATCATAAAACATGCAGTGTCTTCTCCTGAATCTATTGTTATCCTACACGGATGTCAATTTAGATATGATTTCCCTGAAAGTCGGAAGAAAATAGCAGCTCCTGCTTCTTAAAAAAATCAAACCGGCAGGTAAAACCATTATCCTGAGCAGTCAGCACAATAGCCGCATTGCTTTCCTCCAGATTCTCATCAGGAAGAATCCGGCTCAGGCATTCTTTAGTATATCCATGAAACTTTTCAGCATACCTTTGCCAGTTATCCGCCCTGTTGACTTGCCTGTCATACCTCAAAACAAAGCTGGTCTTTACTCCCTTGAAGCGCAGCCCAAAAAGCCAGCCCAGAAGCAAGGCTTGAAAATGCTTGTCCGGGATTTTATAGGCTTCCTGTTGCGGCTCAAGTTCTTTAACGACAGTATTCATATATTCTATCGCTTTTTCAGGCATGTTCAACTGAAGATAGCCACGAATGACCTGGAAATTATTCAAAAAATCATGCCGTTGAACTTGAAAGCAGTCCAGCTGCTCTAATAAAATATTTTCTTCCAGTTCAGACATCGCAATTCTCCTTTTCATACATAAACAAATAAACCCCCGGGTGAAACCCAGGGGTAAGCTGCAAAAATTATTGAACCTGAGCAACGGGATTCTCCGAATAAACACTTACTTGCTTTCGGAACTTATCCTTGCGTTCAAACTTAACATAGCCGTCGGCAAGTGCAAAAAGAGTGTCATCAGACCCGATTCCACAGTTCTTGCCGGGGTGGATCTTGGTCCCGCGTTGTCTGACCAAAATGTTGCCCGCCGTGACGAATTGTCCGTCGGCCCGTTTCACACCAAGACGTTGGGATTCACTGTCCCGTCCGTTTCTGGTACTTCCCATTCCCTTTTTATGAGCCATTAAAATCACCTCCGTAAATCGTCTTCTTAAACAAAGACGTTTGTCATCCTATGCTCTATAAAAAAAATTTAAATGCTGATGGATTCGATCGCGATTTTTGTATAAGGCTGACGATGCCCTTTTTTGACTCTGACGTGTTTTTTGGGCTTATAGCGGAATGCGATTACTTTTTTCGCTTTGCCATGCTCAAGTATTTTGGCTACAACCTTGGAACCCTCAACAACAGGTGTCCCCACGGTCACCTTGCCGTCGTTGCCGACAAGCAAGACCTTGGATATCTCAACTGTGGTTCCAACTTCAGCATCCAGCTTCTCAACATTGATCGCCGAGCCTTCCTGAACTTTGTATTGTTTTCCACCAGATTCGATTATTGCATACATTTTCATTACACCTCCTTCACCCATACTCGCCTCTGTGCAGGTCGATCCTGTCAGGGATCCGTTTGATTTACCCATCGAGAGCGGTTGTGGTAAGAAGCCACCACATCGAGTAATTTTAGCACCTCTGACTGCATAGTGTCAACACTTCACTTCAATATCCCACCTAATCGGACATTAAGCTTGATTTTTCGACCAATCACTACAATCCGGGCATTCCTTCCGGCCGGCCTGAAGGGCATCCTCAATCGGGGTAAGCAAAATTTCTTCTTTTCGCACAAAAAGTCCCTCCCTGACCGTCATTACCCCATCCCGGTCTATGGGGAATTCCTCCAGCAAAACCAAGCTGTCCAGAATATCTCCCGGCCGGGCCGTTCCCTCATTGCCTATTTTCATCTCCAGCCGCAGAGTACAAGCATTACCGGCTGCTTCAAGCACCCGGGCGGCTAATACATAGTGGCGGATATCTTTTTCAACAATCTTGTCCCTTTGTCTGCGCTTATGCAGAACCGTACCTCTTGCCAGCCAACGGTCCAAAAACAGCTCGATCTCCTCCCTTCCCAGCTCTCTCAGGAAAGGAACTTCAACCTGATATCTGGCCACATTGATTACTGCCATTAAAGCTTTGGGATGAGCCGGCATCATTGCTCCTTCTATGATCCGGATACCGGCGGGCAGCTGCTCCTGCAATAATTTGATGATTGCCGCGGGATCTTGTTCCGCCATCAGGTCTTCCCTGATCTCAATATCCACATACTCTCTTTCTCCCTCAACCCCAACAGGCAACGGCGCCCCGAAAGCAATTTTAGGGTGAGGGTTAAACCCTTCCGAATAAGCTGCTTTTATCCCTGCCCGGCGCAAAGCCCTGTCAAAAACTCTCGTCAAATCAAGGTGGGCGATATATTTAGTCTGATTCTTTTTGGCATAAGCCATTCTTAGTCTCATCAGAACCTCCCCTATTTCCCTTAAGCCTGCCGGAATCAGCCAAATCAGGACAGACACCGCATCCGGTACATCCTTTCCGGCAGTCGGGAGTCGAAATACCGGCCAGAGCTTTTTGATACTCCTTCTGCAGGTACCTTTCGCTTACACCACAACGCAAATGCTTCCAGGGCAGAATTTCATCTGTGGAAAACCGGCGGTTCGCATAGAACGGTATATCTATTCCTAATTCATTCATACTTTCCTGCCATTGCTCAAAGTTTAAATATTCCGACCATCCGTCAAATTTGCAGCCCTTTTGCACAGCCCTTTCCAGCAGAGCGGCAATTTTCCTGTCTCCTCTGGCCAGAATCGCTTCTAAAAGGCTTGCCTGCACATCATGATACAGATATTTTATTCTGGCATCTTTGAGTTTCTTTTTTAAATACTCCTGTTTTTCCCTTAATCCTTCCGGCCGGTCCTGTCCCTCCCATTGAAAGGGTGTCTGGGCCTTCGGTACAAACGAACTGGTGGAAATCGTCACTTTGGCCTTTCTGCACCCGGCTTTTTTTCCTGTTTCCAAAACCTTACGCGCCTGCTCAACGATCCCGTCCAGATCCTCATCCGTTTCAGTGGGAAGCCCGATCATATAATAGAGCTTAATGCTGCTCCAACCGCCCTTGAAAGCCGCCTCCGCAGTCTTCAGCAGGTCCTCCTCCGTCACCCCTTTATTGATCACATCCCGCAGCCTTTGTGTGCCTGCCTCCGGAGCAAAGGTCAGACCGGATTTCCGGACCTTTTGTACTTCCCTGGCCAGATCAGGATCGAAAGAATCCAGCCTCAGTGAGGGCAAGGACACACTTACCCCCTGATCCTGAAGCCTGTCCATCATTTGCCCGAGAAGGTTTTTAACCCCTGAATAGTCGCTTGTGGATAAGGATACCAGAGAAATTTCTTCATAGCCGGTCTTGTCTATCGAGGCCAGAGCTTGTTGCAAGAGGAGCTCTGGATCCCTTTCCCTGACCGGACGGGAGATCATCCCGGCCTGGCAAAATCGGCAGCCCCTGGTACATCCTCTCATCACCTCCAGCATAACCCTGTCATGAACCGCCTCCGTATAGGGAACGATACAATCCACCGGGAAATAGGCCGAACTGAAATCCTGAACAACCGCCTTGGTCACCGTAGCCGGAGCCCCGGAGCTGGGCTGGATTTTTTTGATCGTTCCGTTTTCATGATAGTCAACAGAATAAAATCCAGGGACATATACACCTTGCAGCTGTGCCGCCTCCTGTAATATCTCCCTGCGGGAATGCCCTCCGGCTTTCCCCTGAGAAAATACCTCCAGGAGCCTGGGCAGAACGTCCTCTCCTTCCCCTAAAACAAAGAGATCAAAGAAGGGTGCTATCGGCTCAGGATTGTAACAACAGGGACCTCCGCCGACGATCCAGGGATCCCCGTCCGTTCTTTGCTCACTGCGCAATGCGATCCCGCTTAATTCCAGCATATTTAAAATATTTGTATAGCTCAGCTCATATTGCAAAGTAAACCCGATCACATCAAATTCCTTCAGGGGATGAAAGGACTCCAAGGAATAGAGAGGAATCCCTTCCTCTCTCATCAAGCCTTCCATATCGGGCCACGGAGCAAAAGCCCTTTCACATAAAAATTTTTCGCCGGAATTCACTAAGCCGTATAATATTCTCAAGGCCAGGTTGGACATTCCTACTTCATAAACGTCGGGAAAGGCAAAGACCATCCTCAGATCGGCTTTGTCCCAGTCCTTGAGCCGCATATTCCATTCACCGCCGACATAACGGCCCGGTTTGGTTACTTTAGGCAGTATCCGCTCGATCCGGTTCCTTATCTGTGTGCTGTTGTTTTCCATGCTTTCCGGATTTCCTCCCAGCTAAAATGACTTATACTATCCAATATCGCAAGGAAAATTATAGCACACCGTTATCGAGTAGAGCAATTTACAGCAACTCACCGACCGAACATTTCCATCCCTTCTCCAGCATCCCCTGCATGACCTGAGTCTCGCTCAAGGTCCTTTCCACCCTGTCCTTTGAGCCTATGACACTGATCAGGCTGTAGGAATCCATATTCAGCTCATCAATAATGGCGGCTATGGGTGTCGACTTGTTCACCGTCAGGCACCTGCTTCGCATTAATCCCCTGCTGAGAAGCTGTTCTTTTTTTCTGCAAAGATTTTTCAGAAAAACGATCCTGGCATTGGCCAATTCCCTATTGCTGCCGATCCAAAAGAAAAATCCCAGCACGATAATGGTATACGGATTAAAAAAATAGAAAAACCGGGCCTGTAAATAAAAACCCATGAAAATCATGACCCCGCCGAGAACCTTCCCCATATAGGCCAGTCCTTTGCTGATCCTGACAAAGCCGAACCGATCCGCCAGAAAAGCCCTGACCATTCTTCCTCCATCCAGCGGCAGCACAGGAATCAGATTAAATAATCCCAGCCATAAATTAATTTGTACAAATTCCAAAGCCCATCTGCCTTCAAAAATACCGTTCATCCTCAAAGCCTGACCCGCAATGAACAGAGCGATATTGAGAGCGGGGCCGGCCAGGGCGATCACTGCCTCTTCAAGCTTGCGCCCTTCAAACGTATTTTCCATCACCGCCGTTCCCCCATACGGATAAAGGATGACCCCCTGAACCTTAATCCCATATCCTTTTGCCGCAAGAATATGCATGGTATCATGAAGCAAAACCAGTATAAAGATGAGAAGGACCTTTGCGGCCATCCCTAATATCGCACAAATCAGCATCAGCACCAGAAAAGAAGGATGCACCTTGAAGGAAATCCCCCCGATCTCGATTCCTCTAGACAAAACGCTATTTTTCCAGGCTTTCTTCATCATCCGGCAGTCCCTACTCTTATTCTTAATTTTGGATGAGGTATGGAACAGGATTGACAGCCTTGCCGTCTTTGCTCAGTTCAAAATAAAGCCAGGGCTGTTTCCTGGGAGCGGACACCCCGACAGTCCCGATTTTTTTGCCTGATGATACAGGGTCCCCTTTCCTGACCGCTACATCGCCTAAATTGCCCAATACCCCGATCCAGCCTTCTCCGAAATTGATATACACCGTATTCCCGCTCAGACTGTTGTTCTCAATGTCCACGACGATCCCCTCATGAGGACAGAGAACTACGGTGCCTAAAGAGCTCTGAATTTCTATCCCCTTGCTCTTTTGATTATCATAACCTAATCCCTGAAATTCCACCTTGATCACACCCGCTACCGGCGGATAAAATTGCTGGTTTACGGCCTTATTCACTTGAATGCTTTCTGCCGGACTGAGGCCTACGGCATCTCTTGCCATATTATTGAGAGAGGAATACACATTGCCGCTTTCCATGGCGGTCTCATAGGCACTGTAGACCGACCTGGAAATCAGATCGGTGCCATTGGAGCTGAATATTACTGTTAGAAATAACAGGGCAGAAAGCAGGACTCTCTTTTGACTGCCGGACCAATTGACCAAAATATCTTTTTTGCCTCGTTTTTTTGTTTGGAAAGAACTCTTTTTGAACAAATTTTCCGGTTCGAAGAAGCCGGAATTGTCCCTGTGGGTTTTGCCGATTTCATGAGCTGCTTTTTCCCATTCCCAATCATCCCATCTTTCCAGCGGGTTCATTTTCTTCACTCCTCAAATTGCCTGACATGATCTTAAGACAACCTGATAAATGATATGCCCGATAACATAAAAAAGAACAGCTTTTCACTGTTCATGGCAAGATATCCCGCAAGAAGAAATCCTTTTTTTCAAAAGAAGCTTAAAACATCATCTTTTCTCCCCTCAGGCCTACACTGATCACCAAACCGATTGCTGCCATATTGGCCCACATGAAGCTTCCGCCCGAGCTGATAAAAGGCAGGGGAACTCCTGTAACCGGCATAATCCCGGAGGTCATCCCAATGTTGACTAAAATATGAAAGGTGATCATGGATACGACCCCGGTAATAATCAGCACGCCATAAGTGTCCTTGGACTTGGTGGCAATCGTGATGCAGCGCAGCAATAAGATACAGTAGGCCAAAATCAGGCTGGAGGTCCCGATAAAACCGAATTCTTCGCCAATAATCGCGAAGATAAAATCCGTATGGTGCTCAGGCAGGATATTCAGCTGTCCCTGGGTACCTAACCTATACCCTTTTCCCCAAAACCCGCCCGAACCAATGGCATAGATCGACTGGGTAACATGATAGGCATCATCAGAAACACTCTTCTCAGGATTGATAAAAACCAAGAGCCTCTCTAATTGATAGTTCTCCAGAGGAATCGGCATACCCTCCAAATAACTCAACGGCCCCGGCAAATCTTTCGCCACATGAAAATAAATAGAACAGACAGCGATCAAAAACACAGCGAGAATCAGCCCGCCAAACTTCAAAGGATGAGCACCGGCAACAAACATCATCCCCACAAAAATCGCGCCGAAAACCAGAGCGGTGCCCAGATCGGGCTGAACAAAGATTAACAGCATGGGAGGCAGCACAAACAAAAAGGCTGGAATGAATTCCCGGAAAGTATTCAGCCGCCCTTTGCGTTTAGACAGGAAATCAGCGAATGTCACGATAATCATGACCTTTGCCAGCTCCGAAGGCTGAATGCCATAATTCTCCGTAACCGGGATCCAGCGTTGAGCGCCTTTCGCCGATTCTCCTATGACAAATACCAGAGCCAGCAATACCAGCATGCCGCCGTAAATCCACCAGTTCACCTTCTGCAGGTTTGTATAATCGAACAGTGCGGCAACGACAACAATGACCAGCCCGGTTATAATCCAAATCGTCTGGGTTTTCACATAGTGATAGGGGTCAGACGACATGACATTTATCGAGGCGGTACTGAGAATGAACAGGCTGGCAATAAGCAGGATCAAAAGGACTCCTACCATCACCGGATCTATTCCCCGGAAATTTCTTGGATCAATCTTAAAACGCATATAATCATCCTACTCCGACTTGATCAGCTGATGAACATCTTTTGGTGTAAAATAGCTCAAATAAACAGACAAAACTGCCACGATCATGATCAATTCTCAATGTCCATGCTTGGATCTATGTTTATCTCTATTTTACCTGATAAACACAAAAAAACAAACCTGACATTTCCGGCCAGGTTTGCTTTCCGATTTTGCTGAAAAGGTTTTTATAAACTTGCCTGAACCTGTTCATGATAATCTCTGCGGATTTGTTTCACCGGAATCGTGGCAATTAAGGCTACCTCCTTATCATCTTCATCGAGATGGACTTCCATTTCCGCTTCATCAATGATCATGTAGTTTTTGATTACCGTAATGAGGTCCTCTTTCAGCTTGTTCATCAGATACGGGGAAATCGTTGCTCTGTCATGGACCAACACTAATCTCAGGCGCTCTTTGGCAAAATGCCGGCTGCCCCCGGTACTATCTTTGCCCAGCACACGATATATGAATTCCCACAAGGTGAATACCTCCTTCCAATGTTAGGCCTTCAGCGCATGCCAATAATTTTTTTAAACTTATCAATCAGGCCGCCGGACACATCAAGATTCAGCAATGGAACCTGCTCGCCCTTGATCCTTTGTGCGATTCTGCGAAACGCTTCCCCCGCATCTGAATTAAAATCCATTACTGCCGGCTCCCCTTTATTTGTCGAAATGACAATCTTATCGTCTTCCGGGACTACCCCCAACAGATCAACGGCCAGAATATCAACAACATCATCGATATCCATCATATTGCCCTGTTTGACCATTCGCGGCCTCATCCTGTTTACAATCAAACGCGAATCATGAAGCTCAGCGCTTTCCAAAAGCCCTATGATTCTATCCGCATCCCTGACGGCACTCACCTCCGGTGTCGTCACAACTACGGCCTTATCGGCCCCTGCGATGGCATTGTAAAAGCCCTGCTCTATTCCTGCCGGACAATCAATGATTGTATAATCAAATTCCTGCCTTAATTCCTCACACAGTTTTTTCATCTCGGCGGGATTTACCGCCGTTTTGTCTTTTGTCTGAGCCGCAGGAAGCAAATACAAGTTTTCAAACCTCTTATCTTTGATCAGGGCTTGTTTCAGCCTGCAATTACCACTGGTCACATCCACAATATCATAGACGATTCTGTTTTCCAGTCCTAAAACCACATCGAGATTTCTCAATCCTATATCCGTATCTACCAGTGCTACTCCATGTCCTGCCGAAGCCAGGGCCGCTCCTAAATTTGCAGATGTTGTTGTCTTTCCAACCCCACCCTTACCGGACGTTACCACAATTATCTCTCCCATGATAAAGCCTACCTTTCCTGTAATCTGTGTAAAACAAAATAAGTTCAAGCAGTTGCTTCTTCCATTTGCTGTCAATCTCTAATTCTACAGCCTCACCCTATTTCCTTTCCATAAAAAGCAAAAACCGAGGTTCAAATTCCTCGGTTTTTCCGGCTCAACCACCTTATTTCCAGCCAAAGTAATGTTTAAACGCCGCTTTTGCGACAAGACCGGCCGTATTTCCGCCATGTCCTCCATATTCAACCACTCCGGCAAAAGCAATCTGCGGATTCTCATAGGGAGCAAAAGCGACAAACATCCCATTATAGCTATCCCCTAAATATGAGCCCTTTGATCCGATCTGAGCCGTACCGGTCTTTCCTCCCCCGCTGAATTCGGGAACATCATAGAAAAGCCCGCTTGCCGTACCGGCTCCACTGGTGACCTCCGACATCGCCTTTTTCATGATCTGCAGGTTCTCCTGGGAAATAGAGACCTGATTAAGCAAGGTCGGCTCATTCTGCTTCACTACCGCTTTGCTCAATGGATTGATTACCTTATCGACGACATATGGCTGGTAATGTTTCCCTCCGTTGACGATTGCAGCGACATAGTTCGCCAGCTGGATCAGGGTATATGAATTGTAGCTCTGCCCGATCGAGCTGCCGAAAGCGTCAAACAGCCTCCATTCGACCTGATAAGTGGTATTGTCCTTATACTCCAGCTCAACCTGATTAATTTCTTTCTGTTTGCTTCTTTCATATTTCTGGATGTCGGCCGCAGCCGCGCCCTTCTCCAATTCAGCGTACTTTTCTTCAATCTCTTCCAACTGTGTCTGGTGCTTGCGGTCAAAGTATGGTTTAAAAAACTCTTTTTTCCAAGCCGCCGAAGGAGCGGTTCCCGTCCCTTCCAGAGGCAGGTCAATGCCTGATCTGACACCCAGACCAAACTCATGGGCAACAGTACGAATATATTCAGGATCATTTTCAAAAACACGCCGGCCGATCACCTGAAAGTAAATATTGGAAGAATGAGCCAATGCCGAGTAAAGATTCACATATTTAAAATAATTTCCGCCCCATTCCTCAACCCCCTGAAGCTGAGCATCCTGATTGCCTAAAGAGGACATCACATCATTCACGGTTTCATCAGGGGAAACCAAACCCTTTTGCAGGGCAGCCAGCCCGGTTAACATCTTAAACGTTGAGCCCGGAGCATACAGCCCGCTTATGGCGCGGTTAAAAGCCGCCGCATTTTCAGCGCGGAAATATTTTTCCGTAGTTTCCTCAGAAATAATACCGGTCAGGTCATTAGGGTTCATATAGGGCAGAGAAGCCATAGCCAAGACCTTGCCCGTATTCACCTCAATGACGACCGCCGCCGCGGCCTTAGCATCGGGATAGTCATGCCGGATACTCTCAATCACCCTTTCCATCTCGTCCTCAACAACTTTTTGCAGAGAACTGTCGATAGTCAGCTGAATCGTATCCCCTGGCTGGGCGCCCTGAACCTTTTCCTTGACTACCGGACGGCCCTTGCTGTCTATTCCCACTCTGTTAATGCCGTGGGTCCCTCTCAGCCAGTAATCATAGGTCTTTTCCACACCCATCTTACCGACCAGATCACCCTGGGTATATTGGTAGGTGTCTCCAATTTCCTCCCCCTGCTTATTGAACTGCTCGATTTCCTCCGGGCTGATCTCCCGTACAAACCCCAAAACCTGTCCCGCTATCTGATCTTGCGGATACACCCTCACCGCCAAAGCCTCAATACTGACACCCGGCAATTCATTGGCATGCTCGGCAATGATCGCCTGAAGCACAGGAGAAACCTCCTCCATAATTGTAACCGGCTTATAGTTTTGATTACGGATCAGGACAAAAATATCCTCGGCAATATTCTCAACCGATTGATTAGGGTACTTCCAGTACGGCTTAACATACTCGGCCAGCTTTTGCACGACACTTTTCCAATCCTTATTCGTATTTTGCATATCCGTCCAATCAATCACCAGAGTGGTTTTGGGTACACTTTTGGCCAAAACAGCACCCTTAGAATCGGTGATTGTTCCCCTGACCGCCGAAGTCGTCACGGTCTTCACCACATTGTTCTCCGCTTTCTGCGAGTAATATTCGGCATTGGCAATCTGCCGCCACCAAAGATTAAAGCCAAGAATGAAAAACACCAAAATGACAACTATACTGAAAACAGTCAGCCTGTTGTTGTATACTTTTTTTTCTTTATTTTCCATCAAACCGCCGCCCTAATCGATTTTTTAATAGAGGTCATATTTTGATCGTTTCTTCAGCCAGCCCGCTGTAAACGATCTGTGAACCGGTGGATAAGTAATGGGAACCAGCAGAGCATTGTATAAAGAGATTAAAATTATGAGCCTGGCCGTATAACCGAGGCTCCAATTCAATCCTGCCGCCGAAGTCAGAAAAGCAATGAGAGCCTGCCCGATCAGGGAAAGACAAAAAACCAGAACAGTGGTTAAGGGGATATTGTCCCTGTACCAGCGTTTCTGAAAGTAACTGCTCCCAAGCGCTAAAACGATGAACGTAAATACATACAGGCCCAAATATCTTCCGAGGTAGAGATCAACGATAAGCCCCGTAACCGCGGCTAAAATCACTCCCTCCGAGGTCCGGTGATGCAGGGCCAGATAGATTAACCACAGCATAGCCAGGTCAGGCTTAATTCCGTCCCAGGAAAGGTAGTAAAACAGAGTGCCGGGGAAAATGAGACATAAAACAAGAATACCCGCCATCAGAAAATAACGCATCATTTCGCTCCTGCCGTATCCACAACATAGACTTCTTCCAAAATATCAAAATTAACAATAGGCTCGATCAGCGCCGTTTTGAACAAGCCCGTATTGTCCAGAATGACCTTATCTACTACTCCTATCGGAATGTCTTTAGGGTACACACCGCCCAATCCGGAGGTTAAGACCAGATCACCGGGGTTCACCTCGTCATCTTGTTTAACATTCATTTCCAGAGAGCCCGTGGCCGTTATCCTCGAACCGTTACCATAGGTTCCCTCCACAACCCCAAAGATTGCGTTTCCTTTGCTGTCACGCACTAAAGCCCCCGCTTCCCCCTGCCCGTCCAAAATAAGGAGAACATCCGAGTAAGCGGCTGAGGCGGAAATCACCTTCCCAACCAGCCCCAGATTGGCAACGACCGGATCATTGACTTTAACCCCGTCTTTTGTCCCTCTATTGATTGTTACGGTCTGATACCAGGCCATCGGATTCCGGTTAACCAGACTCGCCCCGATCTTGGGGTATTTATCGAGAACGGGACTTTGAAATTTTCCCTTATCCATCTCCTGATAGCGTAAACCGGCAAGAACCTGCTGCTTAAGCTGCAGGTTGTCCCCGGTTAACTTTTCGACTTGTTTTTTCAGTTCTTCATTTTCCGCTTTGACTTTGCTGAACGTAAAAATAGCGAAAAAATTCCCTTTAATACTGTTTCCGGCTCGCCAAATGAAGCTTTCCACAGGTGAAAGCACAACCTCCATCGCCCCTCCGACAGGATTGGCAAAGTTGCTTCCGATTCCTGTTAGCCTCATTGTCGTGATGGTCACAAGAATAATGGCAAATGTAACCACACCAATCAGCATCGGACTGATTTTATTGCCCACCTGTTATTCCTCCGCTCTTAGCTTTTCTGTAAAGCGGCAATCTTACGCAGGACGTCTTCATCATCCAAAACCTTGCCTGTCCCGATAGCTACACAAGAAAGCGGGTCCTCAGCCAGATGAACGGGAATGCCCGTTTCATCGGCAATCAGTCTGTCCAGGTTTTTTAGCAAGGAGCCCCCGCCCGCCATCATAATACCGCGGTCCATAATATCGGCCGCCAATTCAGGCGGTGTCTTTTCCAGACACGACTTTACCGACTCTACAATAGCCGATACCGGTTCACTCAGAGCTTCAACGATCTCCTCAGCTGTAATCTCCACCGTTTTCGGCAAACCGCTCAGAAGGTCGCGTCCTTTGATTTGATAAACGGCCCCCTCTTCCGGCATATAGGCAGCACCGATTTTCTTCTTGATATCTTCGGCCGACTGATAGCCAACGGATAAATTATAGGTCTTTTTAATATAAGCGATAATGGCTTCATCCATCTCATCACCCGCAACCCTGATCGAACCGGAAGTGACAATACCTCCAAGTGAGATGACGGCGACCTCGGTTGTCCCTCCGCCAATATCCACGATCATGTTTCCGGTAGGCTCGCTCACGGGAAGCCCTGCGCCAATGGACGCGGCCATCGGTTCCTCCATAATAATGGGATCTTTGGCACCGGCGGCCAGAGCGGCTTCCTTAACAGCCCGTTCCTCAACCGCGGTTACCCCTGAAGGCACGCAAATAACCACCCGCGGCCGGGCAAACATAAACTGCGACCCTACCGCCCTGTTGATAAAATACTTCAGCATCTTTTGCGTAACATTAAAATCCGAGATGACCCCGTCTTTCAGGGGCCTGATTGCCACGATATTTCCCGGCGTACGTCCGATCATCTCCTTGGCCCTGTCCCCTACAGCCAGAGGTTCCTTACTCTGCAGATCCATAGCGACAACCGAAGGCTCACGAACAACAATTCCTTTACCTTTCATATGAACAAGCGTATTCGCTGTACCAAGATCAATTCCTAAATCTCTGGAAAAAAACATAGTATACTCCCAACTTTCATTCTGTAATTATATCCATACCTGAATAGTTTACCATGATCAAATAATTTAATCCTTAGAAATCAATTTTGCCTCTTCGATTAAATCATCCCTTGTTCCTTTAAACTGACGTACCTTCCATCACCGATAATGATATGGTCGAGAACAGAGATTCCCAAAATCCTGCCGCATTCATCAAGCCTCCGGGTAATTTCCAGATCCTCCTGACTTGGTGACGGATCACCGCTTGGATGGTTATGCAGCAAGATCAGAGAATGTGAATTCCTTTTTATTGCTTCTTTGAAGCATTCTCTAGGATGAACCAGAGAAGAATTGAGCGATCCTATCGAAATCTCGCTGATCCCAAGCAGCATTTTTTTCGTATTGAGATGCATCACCCTAAAGTGCTCCCTGTCTAAAAAACGCATTTCCTCCATCACGAGGGCTGACGCATCTCCGGGTGAGCTGACAATCGGCCTTTGCCCATAAGTAGACGAAGCACTCCTGCGGCCAAATTCCAGGGCGGCTTTAACCTGAGCGGCCTTGGCCTGTCCGATTCCTCTGATCTGTTCAAAATCGTGGACCGACTTTCCGGCCATGGAGGAAATGCCCCCGGCCTCGGTCAGAATTCTTGCCGCTAAATCCAGTACATTCTCTCCTTTAGAGCCTGTCCCTAAAAGAATGGCTAAGACCTCCGCGTCGGATAAAGACTGCGGTCCTATCCTGTACAAACGCTCCCTTGGCTTAAGTTCGCAAGGAAGATTTTTCAATGGATTACAGACTTTATTGCCCATATCGCATACCCCGTATTCATCTGCCGCTCTTACCCGGGCAGTATTCCCCTATCCTGAAGCTTTTGCTCCAGCAGTTCTCTGGGAAGCCCGATAACATTGGTTAATGACCCAACAATATGATCTACAAACATTTCTGCTTTTCCTTGAATTCCATATCCTGCTGCTTTATCCATGGGCTCTCCTGTTGAGATATAATCTTCGATCTCCCGCCCGCTTATTTCTTTAAATACTACAGTTGTCACTTCGACCCAGGTCAGATAACCTTTTTCCTCTTCAGCCATTGTAATGGCATCCACCAAAGCAATCCCGGTCATGACCTGATGAGTCTTTCCGCTCAAAGCGGAAAGCATGTTCCAGGCATCTTTTTCATTCAATGGTTTGCCCAGCATCGTTCCATTAAAAACGACCAGTGTATCTGCTCCCAGAACAACATCCGAACTGCTTCCGGTTTGTCTCCGCCAATTCTCCCAGCCTTTAAGAGCCTTGCGCCCGGCGATTTCCATAACAGCCTCCTCCGGGGCAAGCCCCTGAGGAACGGTCTCCGAAACGTTTCCCCCGACAAGGTTGAAAAGATATCCCCATTGTGTAAGAAGTTCCCGCCGGCGCGGTGAAGAAGAAGCTAAAACAAGCAACCGTACACATCCTATCCTCTATTGTGCGAGTCATGAAAAAGTACAACAAGCCAGGGCCAATTGTCCCCGGCTAAGAAGTCCTTATTTAGTTTAACATTTTACATTTTTTTTCGCAAGAACATATCTAACCGGTTTTTCCCTCTGATTGCGACAAAATAACAATATATAAAGCATCCAGCAAAGCCATGGCGCTGGCCCGGAGAATATTTGTCGCCACTCCCACCGTGCCCCAGCTTCGCAGCCCCCATCTGGTCTCAACGACGACCCGGACAGTAGCTCCGGTTCCGTGAGAACCGTCAATGACCCTCACTTTGTAATCGCTTAGCTCACTTTCCTCAATAATAGGAAAGAAAACACTGAGGGTTCTTCTCAATGCCTTATCCAAAGCATGAACCGGCCCGTCTCCTTCTCCGGCAATATGCTCAGACCTGTCGCCAACCCTGACTTTGACTACGGCGACAGAGTCCAGCTCTCCCCTCAGCGGGTCACTCCATACATGGTAATCCTCCAAAACAAACGGCCGCCTGAGCAAGCCCATAATATCCAGCAACAGCAGGTCTAGGCTCCCTTCCGCCGTATCGTACTGAAAGCCTTCCTTTTCCGCCTGCTTGATCCTGTCCATCGCTTTTTCCACAAGAGGATCGTCCTTGGTGATCTCCGGCTGAAACTTTTTCATTCTCTGGCATAAATTTGCCTTGCCGGACTGTTCAGAAACCAAAATTCTGCGTTCATTGCCGACTGCCGAAGGATCAATATGCTCAAAAGTTTTGTGATTCTTGATCACAGCGTCGACATGCATCCCCGCTTTGTGCGCAAAGGCGCTTTTCCCCACGAAGGGCTGCTTTTCGTCAAAAGGATAATTGGCCAATTCGGCTACATAACGGGATAAATGGCTCAGATCATTCACGGTTTCCGCTCCGAGCACCTGATATCCCAATTTTAATTGGAGCCAGGGAACGAGTGTACTTAAATTGGCATTACCGCATCTTTCCCCGAAGCCGTTCCAGCTCCCCTGAATTTGATTTGCCCCTGCCTGTACGGCCGTCAAACTATTGGCTACAGCCATACCTCCGTCATTATGGGCATGAATGCCCAGATACCGGGGGACAAAAGCTTTCCCGGCAGCCAATACTCCCTTCCGGATCTCATCCGGAAAGGCCCCGCCATTGGTGTCGCACAGAACAACACCCGTCGCTCCGCCCTCTAAGGCCGCTTCCAAACAAGCCAGGGCAAAATCAGGATCATCCGCAAAACCGTCAAAAAAATGCTCGGCATCAAAGAATACTTCCTTGCCGCCCGCCGACAAGAACCGGACCGATTCTCTGATCATTCTCCAATTTTCCCTGTGGTCGGTCCGCAGCACTTCCTTGACATGCAGCTTCCAGGCCTTCCCGAAAATCGTCACTGCCGGAGCACAGGAAGATAATAAATTGCTCAGGATTTCACTGTTTTCCGGCTCCTCCCCCACCCTGCAGGTACTCCCGAAGGCCGCAATTTTAGACATCCCGGAGCCTATGGTTTCGGAGGAAGCAATCCTGTTAAAAAATTCATCATCCTTAGGGTTTGAACCCGGCCAGCCCGCTTCAATATAGTGAACTCCGGTCTCCATGATTTTTGCCAGATAGAGCATTTTGTCTTTGACCGAAAAGTGCACTCCTTCTCCCTGTGCCCCATCTCTTAATGTTGTATCATAAATATAGACGGCCTTTTTCCCGGACATCCTCTTCCTCTCCCTTCGAAACTCATTTATTATTATATGGCCCCGTCTTGCGGCTGACAAGAATAAACGAAAAAACCCGCTTTTGTCCATATCAGCCAAAGCGGGCTAATGATTGATAACCAGTACCGGGTAACGGTTGAGCTTACTGACGGTCTAAGCCATTTTACCGGCGTAATTGAACGTCAACACTTCAAGATTAACCATCAGGTCAACATTACGCAGCTCTATCTCCGGAGGAACATTAAGGACAATAGGGGCAAAGTTCAGGATAGCTTTCACTCCGCATTTCACCAACCTGTCCGCCGCCTCCTGCGCAGAGGATGTCGGAACTGTGATGGCGCCGATCTGCGTTTTGTTTTTTGGAATGACCTCCTCCATCCTGGAAACAGGCATTACCTCCACCCCATCAATCAGCATCCCTATTTTTTGGGGATCATTATCGAAGATACTGGTGATGATAAAACCCCGTTCTTTAAACCCGCGGTAATTGCTTAACGCCGACCCCAGGTTTCCCAGCCCGACCAGAGCAATACTCCATTCATTGCTCAATCCCAAAATGCGCAGAATATTTAAATGAAGATCCTTCACATTATATCCTACCCCCCGGATCCCGAACTCCCCGAAATAGGCGAGATCCTTTCTGACCTGAGCAGGGCTGACCCCCACTCCTTCCGCAATATCACCTGATGAAATTGTAATGATCCCCTTGCGGTCAAGCTCCGCCAGGTATCGGGAATAAACTGACATTCTGATAATTGAGGCCTCAGGAATCTTTAATGTTTTCAATGGTATCCCCCGTTTCATGTGATGTAGGATTTATTTCAAAAGATTATTTATTCCAAAAATTAAGTTAATTATATCACTACCTCCAGACAATGCAACTCGGCGAAAAAAAGATGGGGCTTGATTTTTACCGGTTAGGCTCCTATTTTTTGCTGAATTGATCATTATGATTAAAATACTTCGTTGTTATGTCTTTATATTCGTTAAATAACTGAAAAAGCTTTCTGCTGTCCGGCTTTACTGCGCTTGCTTGCCCGTTCGGATCTTGTTCCTGCCGGATTTCCTGAATGATCTGCCGGATTTTAACGAGATCGCCGGGACATTTTTCCGCACTTAGAACAGCTGTATACCGGCTTACTTCCGGGTTATTGAGATCTCTCTTTGCCAAAAGCTCATTGGCAAGCTTTAACATCTGAATCGTTGTACCGATATCCTTGCCCGTCACCTTAAAATGCAGGGCAGGGTATTCCACTTTTTTGGTCCAGTTGCTCACTCCGTTTTGTTCCAGTTTTTTGCTGATTTCTGCCCCCTCTTCTTTTGTTGACGTCATGCCTACCGATACAATGTCGTTTTTTTCCTCAATAATACCGGCCTTCCAGCCCTTGTTTCCCAAATTGGTTACTGCCGCTTCGGCATTCCCTCTATTCTGATATACTCCTGTCTGACAAGTCCAGAATTCCAGCTTGGACAAAACAAGGATCTCCTCTTGTGTTTCCTGAGTATTGGCCGTATCCTGGACATGATCCTTAGAGACCATCTGAATAAAGATCTGTCCTGTTTTCCACAGGAAAAATCCCGCGGCTGTTATTCCTATTATTACCATTATTATTTTAATCAAACATGGAACTTTTTTAAATTTGCCCATATCAAAAACTCCCTCTATGAAGCTTGTTAGTTCAAGCATATGAGGGAGCCGTAAAAAATAGACATTAGATTTTTTTATGTGTACATTACCTCTTTGGACATACGAAGGTCAATCCATTATCTGCCTTTCGGAACCATCAGTTTTCACTTTGATTATTTGTTCGGATGAGTTATTGGCGTAGTATACCCAATCTCCTGCCACTTGAATAAACAATGCCGTTTCATCACTTATTTTCGTCTTGTTCGTTCCGTCTGTTTTGATTTTATACAGCTTATTTTCATCAGAGGCATTGGAATAATAAATCCAGTCGCCCGCGACATTGAGAAACTCGGCCTGATCATCCGTCACTACGGCATAATCCGTTCCTTCCTTTTTTACTTTGGCCAGAGCCGTGTTTTCGCCGCTGCTGTCCGCCACTTCAAAGTAAAGATCATCACCCGCGACATTCAGGAACATCATGGAACCGCCTTCATAAACAATCGCCGATCCGGTCCCATCCGTTTTTATTTTATGGAGTTCTCCCTGACCAGAGGTGTTGATTGTTGTATAGTAGACCCAATCCCCCGAAACACTGATTTCCAGAGCCGGTTCATCCGTCAGTTTGGTTTTTGCCGTTCCATCGGTTTTGATTTTGTACAGGTTGCCTGAATCTGAAGCATTCATATAATAAATCCAGTTCTCGGCAACGACAATATACATGGATTGATCATCGCTTAATTTCGTCCGACTTGTCCCGTCAGTTTTGATTTTATACATATTCAATTTTTGATCCGCAGCATCGGCATAATAGACCCAGTCTCCCGCGACATTGATAAATCCTGGGATATCTTTGCTCAATTCCTGCTTGCCGCTGCCATCTGCTTTTACTTTGTAAAGAGCATCATTGTGATAATAAATCCAGTCGCCTTGAACAGCGACAAATCCCATATTGGTGATATTTCCCGATGTATTGCCATAGACATTGTCGGTCAAAACGGTTGAGGAAACGGCCCCTTGTCCGCCCAGGATGGATATCTCATTGATTAAAGACATCCTGGCATAGAGATAGTCCGCCGTGACGATAGGCAAGGCTTGATCAACCAGAATAATCGGGGCCGATGCTTTCGGGGCTAAAGCAGAACCGGCCAGAGCGTCGGGGAAATCTTTACCTGTTGCGATATAAACCTTATCTAAGGATAGATCATCTGCAAACCTGTTTAAAACAGCAATATTTGTCCGATACCTGTCGGAACCTCCTATTCTTTCGGGGACAGGCAGCTGGTTCATCACCTGCTCACTGATCACCCCTGTTCCGCCAATCACAAAAGCCTTTGTGACCGCGCCCCCGGCAATAAACTCCTTCACATCCTCCGGCAGCCGGTTTTTTTGCGATAAAACAATCGGCATTCCTTTAGCGGCCGCAACCGGGGCGATAGAAAGGGCATCGGGGAATCCTTCTCCGGTTGCCACAACGATTTCTGAGCTGACCTTAAAATTTGCCGTCATATACCGGGCAATTTCCAGGGATGTCGCATATCTGTCGGCACCCGCCAGCCTGGCTACCTGAAAATGCTCCGTTTCCAATTGTGTTTTTATTTCTTTGGAAATGACCCCTTCACCACCGACGATGAAAACATTCTTGGCCTGTAACCTGGCAAGCTCAGCATTGAGCTCCTTGGTCAAGGTTTTTCCGATTAAAAGTATCGGAGCGTCCAGTTGCTTGGCCAGGGTGGCCGCACTGAGCGCATCCGGAAAAGACTGACCGGTTGCTAATACAACATTTTCCGACACTTTCCATCCAGTTTGGGAAATCGCAATGGCCGTCCCGTACCTGTCTGCAGCCTCAAGGCGCTGCGTTGTCGCCGCAAATCCTTGATTCGGGGGCATGAAGACAATTGCCATACTGATCAGACCAAAGACTGCCATCAGCCGCAAAGATAATTTGCTTTTCATGATCATCCTCCTGAGTTATTGTTCGACATCAAATATTTTACTCGCTCCTGTGTAAAACCGATACGCGAACAATTTGCCTCCGTTGGGATATCCTAGATCAGTTGGGATATCTTACATCATCAGAAAAGTAAATTTTTGTTCAGACAAGACCTGACCTCACCCAGCAGGTACAAAGAACCCGTTACCAGAAGCATATCTCCCGGGGCCAGCATTTCCAGCCCTTCCCGGACAGCCTGCTCAGGGTCCTCAATAGACCGGACCTTGTCCGGCCCAATCATCCTGCCCGCAACATCCTGAAGAGACCTCCAGTTTCCTGCCCGCGGCGAATCAGGCTTGGTGATGATCACCTGATCAGCCAGAGGAAAAAGGATCTCTGCTGCTTTTTCTCTCTCTTTGTCGGCAAGCATACCCAGACACAGCACCAGTCTTTTTCCGGCCAGCACGGTGTCTCTGAGTTCTGATTCCAAGGCATCCCTTAGCGCGGTCATCCCATCGGCATTATGGGCCCCGTCCAGAACGATTTTAGGCTCCGCGGAAAAAACCTCCAAACGGCAAGGCCACTCTGCGGATTGAAGACCTTGGACAACATTTTCCTTCGTAATCCCAAATCCGTACCTGTCCCGCAAGACCTCACAAACGGCCAGGGCGGCACAGGCATTGCTGAACTGGTGTCTCCCCAGCAAAGCCGGCTTCAACCCCTTGATCCGCCATTGGCGTCCCTGATAATCGAAACTGCGGGGTCCCCTTTGCTGCCATGAGACATCCTGCCCGACCCTGATCAATTCCGCCTGACATTCCCTCGCTTTTTCCGTCAGCACAGCCAAAGCCTCAGCCTTTTCCGCAGAGGTGACCACAGGAACACCTTCTTTGATTATCCCGGCCTTGACCCTGGCAATCTCCGCGATTGTCCGCCCCAGATAGTCCATATGGTCCAGTCCTATACTGGTGATCACCGCAATTAATGGATTGACCACATTGGTAGAATCGATCTCTCCCCCCAGACCGACTTCCATCAGGACAATATCCGGCTGCAATCTGGCGAAATAGAGAATCGCCAGCACTGTGCTCACCTCAAATTCTGTCGGGTGCTCTATCCCGGAAGCGACCACCGCCTGCAAGTGCGGCTTGATTTCCTTCAGGAGGGACACGAAATCAGAGCGCCCGATCATCTGACCGTCAATCGTAATCCGTTCCCGGTAGTCCTCCAGATGAGGGGAAATAAACATTCCTGTCCGGTACCCGGCAGAACGCAAAATCGCGGAAAGGAAAGCGGCCGTCGAGCCCTTTCCATTGGTTCCCCCGATATGAACAATTTTCAGAGAACGCTCCGGATTGCCCAATCTGGCCAGCAGGGAACGTATCCGGTCAAGACCGAGATTAATCCCAAATTGACACAGGCTATGGATAAACTCCATAGCCTCCTCATATTCTCCATAAAATGCTGGTTCCGGTTTCATCCGACCAAATCCTTTGCACGAGAAATTATAAACTCAGTTCCGCCAGCCTGTTCCGGAGAGACTGCAGCCTGCTGACCACAGCCTGAAGTTTTTCTCTTTCTTTATCGACAACATCTGGCGGAGCTTTGGCAATAAAGCCCCCATTATTCAGCTTGCCTTCCAGCCTTTCCTTCTCCTTGACCCCGGCTTCAATCTCCTTGCGTACTTTGGCGATTTCCTTATCGAAGTCCAGAAGGCCCCTTAACGGAATATAAACCGTCAGGCCATTTAAAACAGCACTGGCCGTTTGGGGAGGTTCCCCTCCCTTTCCATCCGTAATCGTGATCTTTTCCGCCATCGCCAGCTGTTTAATTTCATGAATTCCGGCATGGAGAATCTCTCTGGTCGAATGGTCGGCAGCAGCCAAGATCAGATCCGCTTTCCGTCCGGGAAGCACATTCATCTCCGCCCGGATATTGCGAACCGCTCTGATGACATCCATCAGGACATTCATTTCCGCTTCAATCTTTTCATTCCGGCAGCCAGCGGCTTTCGGATAATCCTGAAGCATGATGGTCCTGCCCGGAACATTCAAATGCTGCCAGATTTCCTCCGTCAGAAACGGCATGAACGGATGCAAAAGTCTCATGGTTCCTTCCAAAACCTCCCGTAAGATCCTCTGGGCAGTATGGCGTCCCTCTGAGTTTTCCCTGTCATAAAGCCTTCTTTTGCTCAGCTCGATATACCAGTCGCAGAATTCGTTCCAGATAAATTCATAAAGCAGCCTGGCCGCTTCCCCCAGGTCAAACCTGTCTAAAGCTGTCGTCACCGCTTTCACCGTGCCGTCATAGCGGGATAATATCCACTTGTCGGCCAGAGTCAGCTCCCCTCCCGGCGTGGCTGCAAAGTCTTCCAGATTCATCAGGACAAAACGGGAAGCATTCCAAATCTTATTCACAAAATTACGGGAAGCCTCCAGTTTTTCAGAATGAAAGCGCAAATCATTGCCGGGAGTGTTGCCGGTAATCAGAGTAAATCTCAAGGTATCCGCTCCGTAGCGGTCGATCACTTCCAGCGGATCAACGCCATTCCCCAGGGACTTGCTCATTTTACGCCCCTGAGCATCGAGAATCAGGCCATGAATCATGACTTGATGGAAGGGGACTTCCCCCATAAACTCCATACCCATAAAAATCATTCTGGCTACCCAAAAGAAAATAATATCACGTCCGGTCACCAGAACACTCGTCGGGTAAAATTTCTTGAGATCTTCGGCATCTTTGGGCCAACCCATCGTGGAAAAAGGCCATAATGCCGAAGAAAACCAGGTATCCAGAACATCCGGGTCCTGCTCCAAATTCTTGCCGCCGCACTTTGGGCACGCTGCCGGATCTTCCCGGACGCAGATCTCGGCCCCGCAATCCTGACAATACCAGACCGGAATACGGTGTCCCCACCACAGCTGGCGGGAAATACACCAATCCCGGATATTCTCCAGCCAGCCGGTATAGATCCTGGCGAAACGGTCCGGGACAAACTTCAGGCGGCCATCCCGGACAACCTCCATCGCCGGTCCGGCCAGAGGAGCCATCTTGACAAACCATTGCCTGCTGACCAACGGCTCAACAACCGTCGAACAACGGTAACATTCCCCTACCGCATGACTGATCGGCTCAATCCTGACCAGGAGCCCCTGCTCTTCCAGGTCCTTCACCACAAGCTTTCTGGCTTCATAACGGTCCAGTCCCCGGTATTTTCCGCCGTTTTCGTTGACTGTACCATCCTGGTTCAAGATATTAATCTGCTCCAGCTGATGACGCAGTCCCATCTCAAAGTCATTCGGATCGTGGGCCGGCGTGATCTTCACCGCACCGGTCCCAAATTCCCGGTCAACATAGTCGTCGGCGATCACCGGAATCTCCCTGTTCATCAGCGGCAGCAGCACTGTCTTGCCAAGGAGAGAGCCATACCTCTCATCCTCAGGATGAACAGCCACCGCCACATCCCCCAGCATAGTCTCCGGCCTGGTTGTGGCCACAACAACCCCCGGACCGCCATCAGAGGCCGGATACCGGATATGCCACAGATTGCCGTCTCTTTCAACATGCTCAACCTCAATATCGGAGATTGTGGTATGACATTTGGAACACCAGTTGACAATATAGTTCCCCCTGTAGATCAATCCCTGTTCATAAAGCTTGACAAAAACTTCTCTGACCGCTTCCGAACAGCCCGCGTCCATGGTAAAACGTTCCCTCGACCAGTCACAGGAAGCACCCAGTCTGCGCAGCTGCTGCGTAATCTTTCCTCCATACTGTTCCTTCCACTGCCAAACCCGTTCCAGGAATTTTTCCCGGCCCAGCTCCTGCCTGCTGGTCCCTTCCTCAGCCAGCTTTTCTTCCACCTTGGCCTGAGTGGCAATCCCGGCGTGGTCTGTTCCCGGCAGCCAAAGAGTATCATAGCCCTGCATCCTCTTGTAACGGGCCAGAATATCCTGCAAAGTGCTGTCCATGGCATGACCCAAATGCAAAAAACCGGTAACATTGGGCGGGGGCATGACAATGCTGAACGCCTCTCTGTTTCCCGCAGCGTCTTTTCCAGGAGCTGTTTCCTTGTCCCCTGCGGCTTCCGGTTGGAAAAACCCGTTTTCTTCCCAGAATTTATACCATTTGCCTTCAACCTGGTCTGGCTCATATGTTTTGGCCATATCCTTTTCTTCCCTCATAAAAATTCCCCTTTTCACCAAATATCATGAAAAAAAGCCCCCCATCCTTTAAAGGACGAAAGACTCCGCGGTACCACCTTTTTTCCGGAAAAGCGGCAGCAAATCCGGCTCTCTTCGCTGTAACGGGCCGCCCGGCAAAAAGGTACACTCCCCAGTTCTTGTCTCCAAAAACCGCTCAATAAGTTCCCTTCCGCCCCTCCCGTGCGACCCGGGCCCAGTACCGTAGAAACCTCACAGCACCGCCTGGCGGTGGTTTCTTCTCTGAACGGCCGAACGACCTTTCCTCACGATCATAGGGTTTTTCCTTTTTTCCATTATACGGAGAGATCCTGTACTTGTCAAAGCATCGGCTTTATTTTTCCCTTTCATCATCCATTACAGATTGATCACGATAACCCCTGTGATGATCAGAACTGTCCCGATCATTTTGGGCCCGTTAACCATTTCCTGGAGGAAGAGCCAGGATAACAAAAGAACAATAACATACCCCAGACTGACCATGGGGTATGCGACACTCAAATCCATTCTCCTCAGCACAAGGATCCATAAGAACATACTGCTGACAAAACAAAATACTGCGATCAGCAAGGCCGGGCTGAACAGCATGCTTCCGATCATCTTGACTAGCCCGCCCTCTGATTTCAACCCGCCGGCACCGAGCTTTAACAAAAACTGTCCCCCGGCACCCAAAACAATAGAAACCAAAGCCAAAAGATATATTTTCATCTACCTTACCTTAGCCAGCAAGGAAAAATACCCTCTCACCGTGCGCATCACCCGCATTTTACTTTCACCCTGCTTTAAGTGATAATTCAGGATAAGCGGCACTTCTCCGGCTTTAACTTTCATTTTGCTGAACTTAGCCGCGATTTCGGCCATACAGTCAAATCCATTGGTCGTCACCAAACTGTCCCATCTGATCAGGGCCTTTTTTAATGTCCCGACCCGGTAAGCCCTGAACCCTGATGAATAGTCATTCAAATGAACAATAGGAAAAAACATTTTAAAATAAAGCATTGCTCCCCTGCTGTAAACCTTTCTCAACAAGGTTAAGCCGATCTCCCTGCCTCCTTCAGTGAAACGCGAAGCGACGACCAGATCCAGGTCCTCTTGCAGCAAACGGTCGATCATCCGCTCAATAAGGTGAGGGCTGTGCGTATTATCCGCATCCAGGGTGACCAGAATATCTTCGCTTTCCAGTTCCTCAATCGCGTAACGCAAAATACTTTTTACCGCTTCCCCCAGTCCCAGATTGCGCTGGTGCTTGAGAAGAACAATATACTCCTCACTCAAGGCCGCCTTTTCTACCACCAATGCTGTCCCGTCCGTACTCCCGTCTTCAACAACCAGGACCCTGATCTCATATTTACTGCTCTCCCGCAGATCACGAATGCTTGCCAGGACCTTTTTGATCCCCTCTTCCTCATTATAAGCAGGCAGCCCAATCAGAACCTTCACCGCAATACCCCTTTCATTGCACTGCTTTGCGCGGGCCGGTTGAGCCTGAAAATGGGATATCCTTTGACCGGTTCAATTTTTTCATAGGTCTGAACCACGTACTCCAAAAAGCTTCCATCTTCATCTCCGTACACTTTTCCCTGAATCGGGATAAAATAATTGGCCCCGCTGCGAATATATAAGTCCAGCTCTTCCCGGAGATCTTCGGACGCCCGATGATCATTGCCGGTATACAGCCGCCATCCCCGCCTTCCCGATAAGCTCAGGACACAGGGATCGAGAGACCCGACCACCAGGAGGTCTTCTGCAGAAGTCAAAGCTTGTACAAGTCTGACCTCTTCCTGCATCTTAGTATTGACCGCATACATCGGTTTTAATTCCTGAAAGCTGCTGTATCCGATCAGCAGCAGGATGAGAAAGGAGACCGGCAGCAGGACACGCTTCTCCGCCAGCCGGCCCAGAAAAGAACCGGCCAGCAGGGCAATGGGCGGGGTCAAAAAAATAAGGTAATAAGAAGAACGAATCGTACTGACGATAAAAATAGCCTCAGCCGCCATCCCTAAAAACCAGAAGATTATTGTTTTGTCCTTTTTCCAGGCAGTAATCATTCCCAGGGGCAAAAGATACAAAACATGACGGGTCATCGTTCCCGGAATTTCCAGCCGAAAAAAATCCCAAGCCTCCCGGCTGTAAAAAGCACTGCCAATCCTCCGCAAAACAAGACCTTCAGTGATACTGAGCGCAAAATGAAATTCAGCCGTAGAATTGCTGTAGATGTAATACCCGCCCGCGACACTGCAGATAAACAGCGTGAAAACCCATAACTCCCTGTTCTTGAGAAAACTCCAGCCAAACCTTTTCCAGCACAGATACACCATAGGTACGGCAATAAAAGCCGTCGGCGGCTTCGTCATCAAGGCCAGCGCAAGGAAAATTGAACTCAGCGCCAGTCCTTTCCCAACAGGCTTGTCTATCCATTTGTCAAAATAAAAGAAGCCTCCCAGCAAAAACATCAGCCCGGCGGCCTCCGGCATAATCGCCCGGGAAAAGTATACATTGACCGGCAGTATGCCGTAGATCAGCAGGCTGAACAATGCTTTCTCAAACCCCATTTGTTTTCTGGCATAACAGTATAAATAGCCGGCCGACACCAGATAAAAGCAGATGGGAACCAGGCGGGCCAAAAAATAATGAAATCCGAAAACCTGATAAAGCACAGCAATGATCAAGGTCGTAACCTGTAATTCCAACGCCGGGACATTGGGCAAGGGACCGTCATAATTAAAGTTTGGAGACAAAAGATTAAAATCATATTGCACAAAGTTGCGGGCTATCGATTCCGTATCGGCCTGCCGCCAGCTTTCTTTATTCTCCAGAGGCGGGACATCCAGATGATACAGTCTCAACGTCAATAAAAAGACCATTGAGATGAAAAAGATTACCGTTTCTTTTTTTTTCAGGATTTTTAACAATTGCATTAAGCCCTCGTCATTGCTGTCTTTACCTGAACGATTACAGGTGTCTCCAGCACATTTTTCCCTTGAATCGCTCAGCAGAATTAATCACCGGTAAAAACAGTATTGACCAAAATGGTCCACTTTAGTAAAATCATGATATTTTTTTAAAAAAGTTCGTTTCTTCCTCCTCTTCTTTATCCTCGTTCAAAAAGTGATACGTCCGGCCGGATTCCAGACGGCCCTTTTTCATGATCCCTGTACCTAAAATGCCGGATAACAGACCCAAAATCAGACACTCTCCAATCACCGATATGGCCCCGCTTGGATTGATTGGGAAAAACAGGGCCAAAAGAAGGATGCCGATCAATGCATAGCTGGCCGCCGCCAAAGCAGCAGGAATAAGCATCCCGCTGTCCCTGGCCGCCTTATAGCCCGCCGATAAACAGCTTAGCATCAAGCCGAAATCAATCACATAGGTAATCGTGTCCTGGTCAAAGCCCAGCACCGCACTTGAAAACACAGCCAAAAGTGTCAGTACAGTGACCAGCAAGCCTGTTGTAATTCCCTTCAGAATGCTTTTGCTCAAAAATACCACCCCGTTAAAAATTTATGAGACAGGCATCTTTGATATTCATCTCCAAATAAAAAAATAGCCTTGCTTATGCGCAAAGGCTATCTTGATCTCAAGGCCGGTCTTTATTCAAACAGGTTAATCTTGAATCCTTAACTCTCCTACCGTAAAACCAGCTCAAACGCTTCTTTATGTTTGCTGTAATCCCAATTCATCTGCAGAACATTGATGAAGTTTTTCTCCTGATCGACCAGCCAGACGACCAGCTTATCCACTTTACCGAGCTTCTCCGCCAAATATTTCTGCTGTTCTCCATTTTCCCCCGGAATTGTCAGGTAGAATTCCAGATTGAAGGAGGGAAAAGCAAAAATCATGGTCATATGTAAATCCAACCCTTCGGCATTGGCACTGTCCTGAACATGAACCTTGACATCGGCATAAATCTCTTCTTCTTTTCTGAAGTCTTCAGCCGCTTCCTCATTGCACACGATCAGAAAAGAGACAAGGATCCTGTCCTGATCCCCCATGACCGAAGGAGTCACCGAACTGAGTTTAAAATCCCGGTATCCCGGAAAGGCCTCGGCCATAATCTCCAGAAGGCCTGCTTCCTGTGTCTGCTTTTCATTTGACATCTCATCCACCTCACTTTTCTTTTTTATCATCATGCTCTGCCGGAGTACCGGCTTCTGACGGCATAACAGCCTCAGCGGCATTCTGCAGCAATTGGTCTACTTCTTCATGGAGCTCTCTGTTTCCTGTTCCGTCCACAGCAGAGAAAGGAATAATTTGTTTCCAGTCTTCCACACCCAGTGTTTCGGCTATGATTTTCAGCTGGACGATCTGACGGCTGCGTGAAAGTTTGTCAGCCTTGGTCGCAACCAATAACATGGGGATTCCCCTGTCCCGCAGCATTTTTACCATAGTCTTGTCGTCTTCAGTCGGTTTATGCCTGATATCCACAAGCTGAATGACCCCAAGCAGATTGCCCCTTTTTTGAAAATAAGTCTGCATCATCCTGCCCCAGCGGGCCTTGACTTCCAGAGAAACCTTGGCATACCCGTATCCCGGAAGGTCGACCAGATACCACTCATCATTAATATGAAAAAAGTTAATCGCCTGAGTTTTTCCCGGTGTTTGTCCCACCCTGGCCATATTCTTCCGGTTGAGGAATTTATTGATCAGGGAAGATTTTCCGACATTTGAGCGGCCGGCCACCGCAAGCTCCATGCTGACACCCGGAGGATACTGCTCCGGCTTTACCGCCGAGATGATATATTCTACTTTTCGTATGATCATGATCTATTACTCCGTCTTAATATGATGAAAAGAAGACTTAAAGCGGTCTTTCCTGCGGATTATGATTCCCCGCCTCATCAACCATCTCCAGCTCACTGAATTCAGAATATACCGGTACATCCCTTAAATACTGAACAGACTCGGATACCGGCAGCAAAGCTACATTGAGGACCTCTTCCATCCGCTCAACCAAAATAAACTCCAATTCCTTGCGGACTTCCTGCGGAATTTCCTCCAGATCTTTTCTGTTGTCTTTGGGCACAATGACCTTCTTTAGACCGGCCCTGTGGGCAGCAAGCGCTTTCTCCTTTAATCCGCCTATCGGCAGGACATTGCCCCGCAATGTGATTTCTCCGGTCATGGCCACATCCTGACGTACGGCCCGTTTTGCCAAAGCAGACGCCATAGCGGTCGCCATGGTGATCCCTGCCGAAGGACCGTCTTTGGGCACGGCGCCTTCCGGTACATGGATGTGCAGGTCAATCTTATCATAAAAATCATCCCTGATTCCAAGCTCTGAAGCGTGGGAACGCACGAAAGTCCAACCGGCCTGTGCGGATTCCTTCATGATATCACCGAGCTTGCCGGTAAGCGTGAGCACCCCTTTACCCACCAAAGGAGTCACTTCAATCATCAGGACCTCCCCGCCCACTTCTGTATAGGCAAGTCCGGTAGCAGCCCCGATTTCCGGTTTATGGGCCGCCGCCTGATGCTGAAAGCGGGATGCTCCCAGCAGCTTCTCAACATCCTCAGGCATGATGGTCTGTGGCTTCCATTCATTTTTTACCACCTTTACGGCAACCTTACGGAGCAGGTTGGCAATCTGCCGCTCCATATTCCGAACCCCGGATTCCCGGGTATAGCCGCGGACAATCTTGCGAACAGCACTGGGATCAATGCTGACCTGATTATCTTTGAGGCCATGGCCCTTCATTTGCTTATTCACCAGGTGTTCCACGGCAATATTGACCTTTTCCTCTTCCGTGTAGCCGCTGAGCTGGATCACCTCCATCCTGTCCAGAAGGGGCCGGGGAATGGTGTCCATACTATTGGCCGTCATAATAAACAACACTTTGGACAGGTCAAAGGGAAGCTCCAGATAATGATCCGTAAAGGTGTTGTTTTGCTCCGGATCAAGGACCTCCAGTAAGGCCGAAGCCGGATCTCCCCTTAAATCCGAAGTCATCTTGTCTATTTCATCAAATAAGAACACCGGGTTTCTGGTCCCTGCCTGACGAATACCCTGAATCACCCTGCCGGGCAAGGCTCCGATATATGTCCTGCGGTGCCCCCTGATTTCCGCCTCGTCACGTACTCCCCCCAGAGACATCCGGACAAATTTACGGTCCAAAGCTCTGGCGATCGATTTGGCCAAAGAAGTCTTGCCCACACCCGGCGGGCCCACCAAACAAAGAATCGGACTCTTCATCTTTGATGTCAGCTTCCGGATGGATAAGAACTCAATGATCCGTTCCTTAACCTTTTTCAAACCGTAATGATCTTCATCCAAAATTCTTTCCGCCCTGATTAAATCAGCCTTATCCCGGCTGGTCTTATTCCACGGCAGAGCCAGGATCCAATCCAGATACGTTCTGACCACTGTCCCTTCCGATGAAGATACAGGCATCTTATCCAGGCGGTCAATCTCTTTCAAGGCCTTTTCCCTGGCCTCTTCGGTCAGATTCCCCTTATTGACTTTCTCTTTATATTCTTCGATTTCAGCCTGCTTCTCGTCCTTGTCGCCAAGCTCCTTTTGAATCGCCTTCATCTGTTCACGCAGGTAATACTCCTTTTGGGCTTTCTCCATCTGTTTGCGCACTCTCAGACCGATCCTGCGCTCCAATTCAAGGATCTCAATTTCCCGCATGATCAGTTCAGTGATTTTTTCCAGCCTGTCACTGATGTTCATTGCCTCCAGAACAGCTTGTTTATCTTCTATTTTAAGGTTTAAATGAGAAGCGACCAGGTCTGCCATTCTCCCCGGTTCTTTGACCGCAAGGACTGAGCCGATGGTCTCCGGTGAAATGCGCTTGCTTAACCGGGCGTATTCCTCGAATTGGTGATGCAGGCTCCTGCACATCGTCTCAATTTCACGCGTCAGATTATCATCATTGGTCATCCTGATGACTCTGGCCTTAAAGAACGGCTCTTCCTCGATAAATTCATCTACTTGCCCTCTGGTGATCCCTTCCACCAGCACCCTGAGCGTCCCTCCCGGAAGCCTGAGGAGCTGCTTGATCTCGACAATTGTCCCTACAGTATACAGGTCGTCCGGCGTAGGGTTATCAATCTCGATTTCCTTTTGAGCCAAAAGCAGTACCTGCTTATCCTTCAGCATAGCATCCTCAATGGCAGCCATTGAGCGTTCCCTGCCTACATCAAGATGAATCAGCATATATGGAAAAACGAGTATCCCTCTCAATGGGAGAACAGGAAATTCAAGTTTAGGCATTTTTCTATCTCCTCTCGATTATCCTCGGTTCAAATATTCTACCATTTTTACTTTAGGCAAGCAAATCACACCGGCATTTTGATGCCCTTTAAAAGGTTATGCAGAGAAGTGTTCTTTTCTGCCAGATTCACTTCCACCGTTTCCACCCGCGTATTCGGAATCAAGACAGCGGTCAAAACCTCTGTCAGAGAATCGACAGGGATCACCTCCACCCCGTCTTCCATATCTTCAAACTTCATTTGCCAGTTTTCCCGGGGAATGAAAATCCTTTTGCATCCGGCTTGAATCGCTGCTTCTATTTTGGCGCTTACCCCTCCCACAGGCATGACCTTCCCTCTGATCGACAATTCGCCGGTTACAGCACAGGTGTTATCCGCCTTTAACTTTGTGATTGCCGAATATACGGCCGCAGCCATGGCTACCCCCGCTGAGGGACCGTCGATCGGTGTGCCGCCGGGGAAATTGACATGAATATCAAAATTACGGGGTTCCACACCGAACTCTTTGCGCAGTACAGTCATGGCATTCTCCACAGAAGAGCGGGCCATGCTTTTGCGCCGCACTTTCCGGCCTTCCCTGCTGCCCTGTTCTTCTTCTTCAACAATACCGGTTACAAATAAATCCCCCTTGCCGCTGGAGGCGGCATAAGCCGTAACCTCCAATTCCAGGAGCGTACCGGTATTGGACCCATAAACGGCAAGACCATTGACCACTCCGACCTGCGGACTGTCCGGGATCTTCTTTTCGAGGCGCGGTACATACTGTCCGGTTGTCACCACCCATTCAATAATCCGCCGGTCGAGGCAATTCAGCCCTTCATTGCCCGCCACCCCGGCGGCCAGCTGAACGATATTAACAGCCTCCCGGCCATTATTGGCATATTTCTGAATAATATCCAACGCTTCATCACTGATTCGCATTTCAATTTTAGCGGCTGCTTTACTGGCCACTATCCCGATCTCTTCAGGCAATAGATTCCGGAAAAAGATTTCTATGCAACGGGAACGAATCGCCGGCGGGATCTCCGCCGGGCTTTTGGTCGTGGCACCGATCAGCCTGAAATCCGCCGGCAAACCATTCTGAAAAATATCATGGATATGGGCCGGAATATTGTTGTCCTCCGAGCTGTAATAAGAGCTTTCCAACATCACCTTCCGGTCTTCAAGCACCTTGAGGAGTTTATTGATTTGAATGGAATGGAGTTCCCCTATCTCATCAATAAAGAGCACCCCTCCATGGGCCTTACTGACCGCGCCCATCTTCGGTTGAGGGATGCCGGCTACTCCCATGGCTCCCGCTCCCTGATAAATCGGATCATGGACCGACCCGATCAGAGGATCGGCAATCCCTCTTTCATCAAATCTTGCCGTCGCCCCGTCAAGCTCGATATACTTGGCATCAGGAGCAAAAGGGGAAAGATTACTCTTCTTGGCTTCCTCCAGAACCAGTCTGGCCACAGCCGTTTTTCCCACTCCCGGCGGACCGTAAATCAGAACATGCTGGGGATTGGCGCCGCAGATGGCGGCTTTCAGGGCCTTGACCCCCTCCTTCTGCCCGATGATTTCTCTGAGATCCCCCGGTCTCGTTTTTTCCGAGAGAGGAACAGAAAGAGAGATTTTCCGGAGTTTGATCAACCTTTCCCTTTGTTTCCGGGCCTCCTTTTCCAGACTGACTTTGTTTCCCTGCTGCTGCTTAAGGGCAAACCAAAAATAAGCCCCTACAATGATGATAAAGATAAACTGCACGACCATCATCAACATCGCCAATTCATTCATTGCGTATCCTTCCTCCTATGTCATAATATTTCCTAGTATTTACAGGAAGGATCAAAATGAAACATGAAAAGCCGTCAGACCTAAAATCGCCTGGCACCATCATTGCTTTTCTTTACCGTTTGGGATATGATCGATCAATGCTCATTAAAATATGCACTTCAAAATCATTTAATCAAAACAATGTCTTAGAGGATACTACAATAATCGCCGCAATGACAGAACCAAAGGTATTAAATAATAAATCAAAATTCGTATCAGCAAGCCCATCCTGTTCTTTTGTTTTGAATACTGTATCAACAGCAAATTCCATCAGTTCAAACAATACTCCCAACAGGGCCCCTAAAGAAAGAACAAAGATAAAGATCAGTACTTGAGAATGAAATACAGGCTGATAAAGATTACCTAAAACTAAAAATGCAAACAGGCAAAGAGAACAGGTTCCGAACAGGTGAAGGTACCTGTCAAAGACTCTTGACTTTACATAGTAGCCAAGGTTTTTTCCGATAAAGAAATGCATGAAAATCGTCATAACGACCAACAAAACAACGAAATCATAGACCCGGAAATCATATGCGAATTCCAAAAGAATAAAAGCGAGAAAAGCAAAATACGCTAACACAAATCCCAGGAACATTTTCAGATTTTTTCTACGAAAGAAACTTAGAAATGTTGATCCGATCATTAATGTAAAAACAACCAAAGAGATCATTGGCAGATTCATCTGATTTACACCTTTTACAAATTATTCTCACTGTTTTTCAGTGGGCTTATGGTAGCTTTCCCAGATAAAATCAGGTTATACCTCTCTCCATAACCGGTCAGACCGAAGAACACAGCAGGATATTCTGATCAATATTGGAAAATAAAAATGGAACAGCAGATGAGTAATCTCCACTGTCCCAAATCTCTTTTCGTAAAAATAAACTTTGAATCAATGACCTGTCCGTTAAGCCGATTCCTGATTCTTCCCCTCAAGCTTAATCAGCTCGGGATCTGCCTTTTTCACGATGGACTCTTTATTCACGACGCATTTTGTCACATCGGTCCTGGTCGGAATATCATACATGACATTGAGCATGGTTTCTTCCACGATTGCTCTTAGACCACGGGCACCGGTATTACGGCGGATCGCTTCTTCCGCAATCGCTTTGAGCGCATCCTCAGTAAATTCCAACTGTACCCCATCCATCTCCAGCAATTTTTCATACTGCTTGACCAAAGCATTTTTGGGCTCGGTGAGAATACGTACCAAGGCATCCTGATCCAGGGCCTCTAAGGTAACAACCACCGGAATTCTGCCTACAAATTCCGGAATTAATCCGTATTTCAGAAGGTCCCCCGGCATGATCTGTCTGAGCAGCTCGCCGACATTTTTTTCGCTTTTCTTTTGAATCTCAGCCCCAAAACCCATGGTCTTTTTGCCTGTGCGGTTTTGAATGATTTTTTCAATGCCGTCGAACGCACCGCCAACAATGAACAAAATATTTGTTGTATCCAACTGAATAAATTCCTGATGCGGATGCTTGCGTCCTCCCTGAGGCGGTACGCTGGCAACAGTCCCTTCCAGAATCTTCAGCAGTGCCTGTTGTACCCCTTCTCCTGATACATCCCGGGTTATAGACGGATTTTCGGACTTGCGGGCTATTTTATCTACCTCATCAATATAGATGATTCCTCTTTCGGCCTTTTCGATATCAAAATCTGACGCTTGAATAAGCTTGAGCAGGATATTTTCAACATCCTCCCCCACATATCCGGCTTCGGTAAGTGATGTTGCATCGGCAATCGCAAAGGGAACATTCAAAATCTTGGCTAGAGTAGATGCCAGTAATGTTTTCCCGGAACCAGTCGGTCCTAACATGACAATATTGGATTTCTGAAGCTCAACATCGTCAATCTTGCTGCTCTGGCTGATCCTTTTATAGTGATTGTATACCGCCACAGAAAGGACTTTTTTAGCCTGTTCCTGCCCGATTACATATTGATCAAGTATCGCCTTTATTTCGACTGGCTTGGGGATTTCCCCAAAATCGGTATCCATTTCGTCATGCAGTTCCTCTTCGATGATCTCATTGCATAGTTCTATGCATTCATCACAGATATAAACACCAGGTCCGGCAACAAGTTTTTTTACCTGATCCTGAATCTTACCGCAAAACGAACACTTGAGTTGATTTTTGTCATCACCATATTTTGCCAAAATGCTCACCCCTTTTCAGTGAAATATTGTCTCCGGTCAACTTATTCTCCATTGACCTCATTTGCCTCTTGCTTCTGGCCGGCGGATCCTTCCTGGAAATCATTGTTGGCCACCAGAAAATCAATTGTTTTATCGGAAATCATACCCAATTTAAACCAATCTAATTCACCGCGGGCAGCAAGCATTGTCTGTAATTCTTCAACCTTGCGTCCATACTGCTCAGAAAGCCTTGTCATCTCTGCTTGCATTTCTTCATCAGATACTGTAATTCCTTCTTTTTTAGAAATGGTTTCAAGAACAAGCTCTGTTTTTATTCCTTCAACTGCCTGAGGCCGATAGCTTTCTTTGAGCTGATCTTCATTCATATTCAGATATTTCGCGTATTGCTCCATTGTTAAGCCTTGATAAGAAAGGTTTCTGGCCATTTCTTCCACAATGGAGTCTAATTTTGAGGCGACCATGCTCTCAGGAATCTCCACACTGGCATGATTTACCGCCTGATTGACAACCTGGGCACGGAATTCATTTTTCAGCCTTAGTTCAGTTGCCTCAATCATTTTTTCCTTAATATCGGCTTTCAGCTCCTCCAGGGTATCAAATTCACTGATATCCTTGGCGAATTCGTCATCAAGAGGAACCAGCTCTTTACGTTTGATCCCCTTTACCGCGACCTTAAATTCGGCATCTTTACCGGAAAGCTCCGCACTGTGATATTCATCAGGGAAACGTACTTTAACCGTGACCTCTTCACCGATTGAGGACCCGATCAGCTGATCTTCAAAACCGGGTATGAATGTGCCGGAACCAATGACCAGCTCATGATCTTCTCCCTTGCCCCCGGCAAAAGCCACACCATCAACAAAGCCTTCAAAATCAATGGTTACGCTGTCTTTATTCTCAACCTTGCCTTCTTCAACCGTGTTTAACTTGGCATGCGTTTCTTGACGGCGAACGAGCTCTTCATCAACTTTTTCGTCGGTAACTTCCGCCTTCTGGGGTTCCACCTTCAGTCCAAGATATTGGCCAAGTTCAACTTCAGGCTTTACATCAACAATAACCTTGAAAATGAAATCCTTGCCTTCCTCTGCCTGAACCAGATCAACCTCGGGCTTGGAAACAGGAGCAATTCCGCTTTCTTCAACGGCTTTGGCATAAGCAGGCCCAAGCATGGGGTCAATCGCTTCATTAATAATATAATCCTTACCAAGATGTCTTTCTATTATATGACGGGGGGCTTTTCCTTTGCGAAAGCCGGGAATATTTACCTGCCCGGCAACTTTCTTGGCAGCTCTATTGATTGCTTGTTCAAATTCCTTGACATCAACCGTAATTTCCAAAGCCACCTTGTTCTTTTCTACATTCTCCACTTTAACAGACATTGTGCTCCTCCTTGAACCTATCATTGTCATTTATATCTTTTTATATAACCATTCTCTGCTAAAAACAAACCTCGTAAAGTGAATTTCAATAAAAATCTCTGTGTAAAAATCTTTAAAACAGACATTAATATTATCAGAACTTCAAAAAATAATCAACCTTTGCCTCTTATTGATTTCAGCTTAACCACCAATAACCTGTTCCTTGCTGACCCTTTCTTTCTCCCGCAAATTGATGATCGCCCGGGCGGCTTTTTGGGAAGAGCAGTTCGGAAGGGCACTGCCGGCCAGTTTGGACATTTCCCTCAGGATTCCCGGATTTTGCGATAAGTACTGCAAGACTCTGGTCAATTCTTCTGAGCTTAACACCGTCATCCCGCCTCCCGTACTTTCTACAAACTCCGCATTCCCATCCTCCTGCCCGGGAATTGGCTTAAACATTAAAATAGGGAGACCCAAAGTCAAGGCTTCTGATATGGTCAAGGCTCCTCCTTTACTGACCAGAAGATCGGAAGCCGCCATCAATTCCTCAACATAATTGACATACCCCAGGCACTTTAAAGGAAAAAGGCATTCCTTTTCAGATTGCTTCAAGGCCTGATAGTACTCTTCATCTTTGCCGGCTACAATAAGGAACTGAAGCTGGAGCCTGGGATTAAGACGATTAATCGCTTTGATGATCTCAGTGGCTTTAGAGGTGGGCCCATAAGCTCCGCCCATAAAGAGGATTGTCGTTTTATTCGGATCAAAACCCAATTTTTTTCTCAATTCCTCTTTGTCTAAATCCTGCTCGAATTCCAATCTGATTGGGATCCCGGTGATCATAATGCTTTCTTCTTTAATTCCTGCTTCAATCAGTTTCTCTTGAACCTGACGGCAGCCCACAATATACAAATCAATGCCGGGGTGAATCCACATTCCGTGAATGACATAGTCTGTCACTACTGTCACAAGCGGAACCTTAATCAAGCCTTTACGCTTCAGTTCCGCCAGAACACCCGCGGACATAAAATGAGTATTGACGATAATATCGGGTTCCATTTCCCGAATGTAATGAATAAAGCTTTTCTGCCTGAACCCTTTGACAAAATTACGGTATTTATTTTCTGCGTGAGTCGTATTTGTATATTTAAAAATTTTGCCCCAAATTGACGGAGTATTTTTTACCATTTTTAAATAAGCCGTCCGCATAAGAAAATCGGTTCCTTTCGGAAAAAATGAACCGTAATCACAGTGTCTGATTTGCGCGTCCTTCGGAAGCATAGACCTTAAGCCCTCGGCCAAAGCCTCCCCTGCCTGATAGTGCCCGCCGCCGAATTTAGAAGATACGATAAGTATGCGAGGCTCAAACAAATAATTTCCCTCCAAATATAGAAATAATTATTGCTTTTTATATTATAACTGGACAACTATGATTTTTCTTCTTTTTTACATTATATTTTTACATTTATTTTTACAATTTGTTGAAAAAAACCCCATTCACGCGACAGTGAAATGAGGTTTCCTTGACCAATCCGTCCTCTTCTTATAGTGGTTCCCAATTTTCCTTAAACTAAAACATATCGATAAACAAAAACATAATGAGACAGACTGCCTGCCAGAATGAATAAATGAAATATTTCATGGAACCCCAGCTTAAAGACACACAATCTTTTCGGCTTCAGGGCGTAAAAGACTGAGCCCGCGGAATAAAACAGGCCTCCTAAAACCAGCAGGAAGACCCCTTTACCGGGCAGAGCCTGAGACAGGGGGAAAATGAAACCTGCGGCAATCCAGCCTAAAACCAGGTAGAAAGAAGTATACAACCAGCGGGGAGCGTCCAGCCAGACCAGCTTTAAGATTATTCCGATAAGGCTGAGACTCCAAATCGTGATTAAAAGGCCCATGCCCAGCCGGCCATGGAGGGTAACAAGGCATACAGGTGTATAGGTCCCGGCGATTAATACATAGATCATGCAGTGATCCACCTTGCGTAATCCGCGGATCACCCTTTCCCGGGATTTTACACTGTGATAAACAGTTGAGGCAGTATACAGGCAAATCAGGCTTAAACCAAAAATCAGGGCCCCGGTAATCTGCCTCCAGCTACCGGAATCAGCCGTATGAACGATTAAGAAAACCAAACCTGTCAGAGATAGTATCGCACCTGTTAAATGAGACATCGCATTGATTGGCTCCCTGATTCTCGCAAGCATTTGTTAACCTCCTAAATATTCTTGTAATTATATAGTTTTTAAAACTATATACCAGTATATCCATATTATAACTTGTTGTAAACCTCGGCGCAATAGATCTGACGTTAAACGACATCATCATTTAAAAATAGTTCCCGTTTTTTATTTGACGAAATGTTTAATTCAATGATTTTTTGTACTACAATATGAAAATAAGGATTTAGACCGGAGGAAATAAAATGCCCCACAAAGAACTGAAAGACTCGGATATTCCTAATATAGATGTTTACATGGATCAGCTGATCAGCTTTTTTGAAGAGTATCTTGATTCCTACAGAAGAGATCCTAAAGAAAAAGTCCTAACTAAAACCATGGTTAATAATTATGTTAAAAACGGAGTCATGGAGAAACCTACTAAAAGAAAATACAATAAAAATCAGTTAAAGTCTTTATTTATTATTTATCATCTTAAGCAAGTATTATCCCTTCAGGATATTAAAAGTTTTTTTGAGCTTTCTGATTCCATTTATCGCAAAGATGATTTATTCCAAAACTTCCTCGATGCACAAAACAAGGCATCTCAGGATATGGATACCCTTTTAAAAAACACGGAAAACGGAGACCCGAGGGCCATCACCGAAATGATCCTCCACCTGGCTGTCGAGGCTTTTGCCCGCAAACGCCTGGCGGAGAAGCTGATTGATGACATGAATAATCAAAAGCAGACGGAAAACTGAAAGCATTTCTGATGATCAGACATGCTTTCAGATCCTCTCCATCTGCTCTGGCTCTATCGCCGAAATTAAACGGTCTTCATCAATAGGCTTTAGTTTGAACCCATACTGTCTGTATAATCCTTCAAGTCATAAAGCTGAGCGGAGCTTCTGCTCCCCGTATCATTCCCCGCCGACACCGGTTTCCCATTTTCGCTGACCCAGCTCATGATCTCACTGTTGGATCTTCCCCCTCTGTTCCCAGCCATGACATATCTGATTTCCCCTTCAGCCGCCAAAGCTTTGAATTCTTCCAAAGTCAGGGGGCTGTTGTTCCCTAAGAAACCGCCCAGACACATTACGGGCTCTCCGGTCTGAATGATGATATCAGCACAATCATTTGCAGAAGAAACCACAAGAAGATATTTCTGATTGGCTGTTTTATTCTCCTGCAAGAACTCGATCAAAACGGAATTTGCGTTATTTTCATTGATTCTCGCATTGTTCCCATTATTATTGACAGAAGTATTTGTACGATAAAATGATTTAGCCTGTGATAACAATTCTAAACCGGCAGCAGGGAAAGAGCCCCCGCTTCCGGAAAATATTGCTGCCGCTGATCCCACCAACGGCGTGATCAGGATTCCTGTCAAGGCTAAACCGGCCAAAGCTTTCCAGAGCTTATTTTTTTTGTTGCCTCTGTCAGCATCGCTTTCACCTCGAACATCATCATCGTGTTCCTGTTTCTTTCTGAGGTTGATTAAGCCCAAGAGCGCCGAAGAACCGCAACAGGCCAGGGCAACTATCCCCATCAGGATTTTGACAAGATAGCCTGAATCAATAAAATAGCTCAGCATCAGGATGTGCACAGCTCCCGACACAAATAAAGCCGAAGGGAGCAGCCATGATTTCCAGCCTCCCTCTTGATACTGTTCCCACATGGAAGCCATTCCGATACCCGCCAAAGCAGCTGCCGGCGCGGCCATCATCGTCAGGTAATAGGAATGCCAGGTACCTGTGTTATAGCTGAAATAAACAAATTCCGGCAGGAACCACATCAGCCACAAGGCCAAAGCCTGCTTTCTCCGGGTATTCAATCCTGTCCTGAATTTTTCATTGAGGGCGGCCGCAATGAAGCCAAACAGGGCCAGCGGAATAAACCACACGATCTGGTCAGAAAGAATATTTTTGGAGAATAACCTGGACAATCCCGCTGCCGTCTGTCCCCCAAAGCTGCCCGCGAGCCCGCCGCCGGCACCTCTGCCAGCACCGCCGCCAGGCATCATCCCGCCGCCCTGTCCCCCGCCTCCCTGCATCCCTGCAGGCGGCTGTGTGCTCTCACCCTCATTTCCGCTTGTCTCCCGGCCCCTCATCTGCCTGTCATCATTAGTCCCCCCGAAACCGGGACCCCCGCCGGGACCCCGTCCGGAGCCTTTGCTGTCTCCTATTATTCCCGCGATATTAATTCTTTCCAGGCCATTATGTCCGGTGATCAGTTCCATAACCGTATTATTGGTGCTGCTGTCAATATACGGCCTCTGGTTTGCCGGTACAGCATCAACGATCAGGGCCCAGGAAAGAGAGACAACGAGAAGCACCGCGGTTCCTGCCGTCAGATGAAGGATTCTTTTTGGCAAAGAAATTGAGGTAGAAAATAAATAGGTTCCATACAAGGCCGGTAAAATCAAATAGGCCTGAAGCATCTTGATATTAAAACCAAGCCCGACCAGGACCATAGCCGCGATCAGGTATTTGAGCCTGCCTTTTTCAGCCGCGACGGAAACGGCCCAGCAAGCCAGCAACAGAAAGAAAACCAGCATATTATCCACGGTGTTATTTCTGCTTACCGCCACAAAAACAGGCGTCACTGCCAGAAATAAGGCCGAGACCAACCCTGCCGCACTGCCAAAAGACCTTTTGACCAGATGGTACAAAACGATGACTGAAAGCACTCCGGCCAGCGCCTGCGGCAATAAGATACTCCAACCGCTAAACCCGAATATCTTTGCCGAAACAGCCTGAAACCAATATCCCAGAGGCGGTTTGTCGATCGTGACAAAACCGGAGGGGTCAAACGATACAAAAAAGAAGTTTTTCAGATTTAATGTCATGCTTTTCACTGCTGCCGCATAATATGAATTTGCATAACCTTCCTTGCTCAAATTTGTAAAATTAAGAACTGCTGACAACAAAGAAATTAAAAACATGGCCAGTGTTTCTTTGGTCATCTTTTTTTTCATATAGATTCTCCTTTTGATCAAAATCAGCCTGCTCCGGAGAACATTAATTGATTTGAATATCCTATTGAATTAATATACCAAACTACAATAAAAATTTTCTGAATAGCTCCTGAATATTTGCTGAAAAGACTTGAAAATTTTCTTCCATCCTTCATCATCTCTTTTCATTGCGATCATACGTATAAATACACATTCATCTTTACACACGTGTTAACACGTGCTAAAATATTATCAAAAAGAGGGAACAGTAAATGAAAACAGACGAACTGCTCAAGCTCCTAGCACAAAACAACATAAAAATAAAAAGGAAAGAGCAAAAGGTACACTGAACAATATTCTAAAAGACGCGGGATTTGAAATAAGATTCCGTATCTCTCTCAATATAGTTTGAAAGGAGATTCTAATTATGGCTAAATATCTATTTCCCGCAGTTTTTACGCCTGAACCCAACGGCGCCCATTCAATCAATTTTCCCGATATCGAAGGCTGCTATACTCAAGGGGATAACTTGCAAGATGCCTATGAAATGGCTGAGGATGTCTTGTGTTTGCTCCTGTATGATCTCGAGGAATCTAAAGAACCCATTCCCGCCCCTTCAAATCCAACCGATATTGCTTTCGTGCAAGGATCTTTCGTAAGTTTAATTGGAGTTGATACTCTCGAATACAGAAAATTTCATGACAACAAAGCGGTTAAGAAAACACTTACCCTTCCTCAATGGCTAAATACCATTGCAGAAGAAAAGAACGTAAATTTTTCTCAGGTTCTGCAAAACGCTTTAAAGGATCATTTAGGTATTCAATAAGCTCAACAAAAAATAAATCCAGGGATCTAATCATTAAATATGCAAAAGATTATCTTTCATTGATTGATAAATAACCCGATCCAGTGATATAATAGATCAGAATCATTGATGCTGATTAAGGTTTTTACCTTAAACGCTGATTCTATGCGGGAGTGGCGGAATTGGCAGACGCACTGGATTTAGGTTCCAGCGGGAAACCGTGGGGGTTCAAGTCCCTTCTCCCGCACCACAATTTGTCCGAAAACCCGCTGTTCAAGCGGGTTTTAGAGTTTCCTAAGCAACATTTTAACAGTTATTTAACTGTTTTTTTTATTTGCAGACTAAAAGTATAAAAAAAAGAAGGCCATTAAGCCTTCATTGCTTCCACCAATCTTTTCGTTCCCACCATATTGATGGCCCTTTTTAAATTGTATGCAAGGAAACTGAGCCCCAGCTCGCCTGTGGCTTTTTCTATGCCCTTGCATAATAGATTTAGAGTAATATTATTACTTCTTAACTGTTCGAATTGCACCCATAGGACAATAACTTACACATTTTCCACATTCAGTACATTTGGCCGCATCTACAGTTGGAGCTTTGTATCCTTGTTGCTTTAAAGCTCCGACTGGACATACCCTAATAGACGGACACGGATGGTTTTGAGGACACCTATTCTTTTCAACTATAATTGCCATTACAAACAACTCCTTATAAAACAGAATGTTATTATACCCAGTAGGGGTATTGTAGCATTCTGTTTTATAAGAATCAATATATAGCTTTACAACAATTTCATTTGCCTATCTCCCTAGAAGGTATGCCTTTTTGAAATTTTAATGTCCCCCACATTCACCATGATGTTGATGTTGATGGCAAACAGAGCCTGTTGATTGAAGCTGGCCTTGTAAATATTGTTCGACTGCAATTTTGGCATTACCTCTTACACCTGTAATGATTTCAATGTTTTTTTCAGTAAATATTTCGATAGCCCCGGCTCCCATCCCGCCGGCAATAATAACGTTTACTCCAATATCATTTAAGAAGTTAGGTAAAAAACCTGGACGATGACCTGGGTTTTGTACTGCCTCACTTTTAAGGATCTGCTCTTTTTCTGTATCAAAAATAAAGAAACTATCACAATGTCCAAAATGTTCCGAGACCATTGGACCCTCACTCGCTACTGCTATTTTCATTTTCATTTCCCCCTAATCTTTCTAATATTTTCGCTGCATTATCAAGCAAGCTGCCTTCATAAAATTCAATCATTCCTTTATCACAAGCTCCTGCAATTTGGGGATCTATAGGCAGTTTGGCCAGTACAGGCAGTTGCTCTTGAGCAGCTACTCTATCAATAGAGCTTTCTCCGAATATCTGGTAGGTATTGCCGCAATCCGGGCACTTGAAATATGCGAGGTTTTCTACCAAACCAATGATTGGAATGTTCATGGTTTTAGCCATATTTACCGCTTTTGTGACAATCATAGAAACTAACTCCTGTGGTGAGGCAACTACTATAATTCCATCGAGTGGAATGGATTGAAATACAGTCAGCGGCACGTCACCCGTTCCAGGAGGCATATCAATGAACATGAAATCAATATCTGTCCAGATGACATCCGACCAAAACTGTTTAACAACACCGCCCAATATAGGACCGCGCCATATTACAGCGTCTGATTCTCTTGGTAATAATAAATTGGTAGACATGATCTCTATTCCGGTCTTACTTGTGGCAGGAAATAGACCAAACTCGTCTCCTGCGGCCTTCTCCGTAATACCAAAAGCTTTTGGTATTGATGGACCGGTAATATCAGCATCAAGAATTGCGGTATGATAGCCTTTTCGGTTCATTGTTACTGCCAGCAGAGAAGTTACTAAGGATTTGCCCACACCTCCTTTGCCGCTAACAATGCCGATTACTTTTTTGACGTTGCTCATTTCATGCAATTTTTCGCTGAAATCCGTCTCTTCTTTTCTTTCACTGCATTGTTCGCTGCAAGAATTACAATTTTGGCTGCAGTTTTCACTCATTTTTTGCCCTCTATTGTTAATATTCTACATTTATACCATTCCGGGATCACACTTGATTGGAGTACTTTTCTTTGCTGATAAGAAACAGGATTGTCTTTTGAAAAACTTCGCTAACGGCATGACCGGCAAGACAATCCAAGTCTACTATACTTTGCCCGTTATTGATTGCTTTAACAACAGCACTATCAAAAGGAATCTTGCCCATAACAGGGATATTTTGCTCCCGGCACAAAGCTATAATCTTGTTGGTAAGGATCTCATTGGTGTCATACTTATTAATGCAGACACCTATTTTGGGTCCAAAGCTTTGTGCAGTTTTAATTATTCTTTCCATATCACTCAGACCGGAAAGTGATGGTTCTGCAACAATGAGTACCAAGTTTGCACCGCTTATTGAAGCGATTACCGGACAGCCTATCCCGGGAGATCCGTCTATGATTGCCAGATCAACGTTATTGGCATTTTGGAATAATTGTTTTTTAACTTCGGTAACAAGTTTACCAGACGTCCCGCTGCCCATTTTTAACTGAGCCGTAGAAAAAACAGCTTCACCCATATACAGTCTCAGTTCTCCGGCTTTATCCGGCTGAAGAGAAATGGCCTGAACCGGACAAAAAGCTTCACATACCCCACAACCTTCACATTCATAACAACTTACTTCGTATTGGCTGTTATTCTTTTTTATAGCATTAAAGCGGCAGTATTCCAAACAAAGCCCACACGAAATACATTTTCTATAATCTACAACTGCTTTCGGCATGCCAAAATAGTCCTTTTGTTTAGTCAATTTATGGTTTTGAGTTACGAGATGCAGATTTGGTGCATCGACATCACAATCGGCATAAGCTTTTGCCTTGGCTAGTTTAATAAAAGCACCGGTTATCGTTGTTTTCCCTGTGCCCCCTTTACCGCTAAGTATTAATAACTGTTTCATTACCTACCTCCTTAGTCACAGCAGATAATAAATTGCTGAATAATTCCCGGTACTTTTCTTTTTCCCTTATCACAATCAGCCCGTTGGAATTTAGGGTTCCTAATTCAGTGTCAAAGGGAATTTTCCCCAATATATTAATTTCGTTTTTTAGGCAAAAGTCCTCAGCAGGGTTGGCTTCGTCCAGGTATTTATTCAGTATCGCACCATGCGGTTTATTAAAGAGCTTGACTAAATCATGAACCATGCTTAGGTTATGAGCCCCGAATAACGTTGGTTCTGCTACCAGAATGCAATAATCGGCATCTTTTATGCTTTCCATAACAATGCATGCACTCCCCGGAGGGCAATCGATCAAAGTTAGTTCGTTGTCTTGGGAAATAGTTTGCAGTAGTCTTCGGACAATAGGAACTCCCGAAGGCTCCCCGGTATTTAGTATTCCAGTCAAAACCTGAACATTCTCGGATAACCCGCTTTGAATTAAACCTATACTTTGGTCTTTTTCTGTGATCGCTTTATTCAGGCATAGGAGTACACAGCCGTTACAAGAATGGCATATTTCATTAAAAACAATTACTTTGTTTTTGATATATGCAAGGGCGTTAAATTTGCAAAAATCCACACAAGTCCTACATCCATTACATAGATTGTGGTTGATTTCAGGGAGCTTAACCGGCACATTTTCTTCTTTTAGTTTCTCCGGTTTAAAAAACAAATGACCATTTGGTTCTTCAACATCGCAGTCAACATAGATGGAACTTTTGGCGACTGAAGCAAAATTAACAGATACTAAGGTCTTGCCGGCACCTCCCTTGCCGCTTAAGACAGCAATTTTCATTCTAATTCCCTCCGTGCTGGTGAAAACCCGGATGAATATTTTCCAGCAATTCCAGTTTTCCTTCAGCTAAGGCTTTTAGATTATTTTCCAGTGAATCATTTATAGTCCTATACATTTTTATCTCAGCAGCTTTTAATACATCTGCTGCATTCTCACCGCAACGTGGTGTGAGGAGAACATCCGCTCCCGAATCGGCAATTTTTTGTGCTGCCTTAATGCCAGCTCCGCCCTGATTGGCAATTGCGCTGTTGTCTATAAATTTGCTTTCATTTTTTCCCGTATCGTAAATAAGAAAATATGGAGCTCTGCCGAAGGAAAAGCAGATTTTTGCATCCATAGAATTACCTTCGACAGGTATTGCAATCTTCATCGCTCAACCCTCCTATTAAATAATTACTCGGTTTTTCTGCGTAATTACCGCCGCAAGAAATTAACAGGAGCGTCCTCCTGTAATTTTTTCTTTACTATTGACTATTAATTTGTTTATTAATTAAATTAAGTTTCTTTTCTAAAAATTCTTTTTGCTCAAAAAGCAATTCTTTTTTTGTTGAAGAAAAAGTCATATCATCAGTAATCTTTCTGCAAAATCCCTTTCTTCTGCCAGTATTCGCTCTGGTACATAACCCAAAACCATTGCCACTCATTGCTCCACGTCCCAATGGACCCGTTCCGTCTCTGCCAGGCATGAAATCACCTCCTTAGCCAAGTTATTGACATATGCCCTTTATGTTTTATATTATACTGCGTTTTGAACATATGTCAATAACTATAAATAAAAAAACGATGTACGAAAAAGTCATCGGTCCTGTAGATTTAGCATATTAAAATGTTTTTTAAACGAATATATAATTTGAAATATTTTCAATATTTTCCTTTAAGGAAATTTAATAACAGCTTATTGAATGACAATGGTGTAACAGAACTTTAGCCTGTTACACCATTTTTCATATTTATCCGATAATCAGGTTAAACTAAGAAGCCTGCGGACAAAAGCGTTTCAGGCCTAAAAGTGAAGCTGTGCCTGCAATTGTGATACCAAAATAAACAACCGGTTTTTTAATTGGAAGGAAGTTAACAATTGATTTGTTGCAGAGTGTACTTCCCGTGACTAAAAACAAATCTGCCCAAGTCTGAACCTCTTCGAGATCACAGATCCCATCCTCGACCACAATGCCGAACTTTTCTTTGCCGATGTTATCCTGATCCAAGTCAAAAATTCTCAGGCTGTATTTCTCGGATAATACCTCAGACATCGCAGGCTGCAGACCAAAAAGAGCAATCTTAGGATTCCCGTACTCTTTTTCGATCATTTCGACAAGCTCCAAGCTGCATTTCTTGGGGCCCTCATCTTTACAGTGAATCGTCCGGTCAGTCATTTTCAGCTCGCGCATAACTGCATTCAGAGCAGAAATAAAAACTGCCCGTTCAAAGTTTGTCTCAAGCGGCATCGTTGCCAGTTCCTTTAATTTTCCGGAATAAGTGTTAGACATATCTGTAAATGCTTGTCCGCAGGAGCAGCCGAAACACGCCTGCATCATTTTCTCCTTGCCCTTTTGAATTGGAAAATCATCTCTTTCAGGATTTCCGATCGCTTCCTGAAGTGTAAGTACGGAACAGGTAACTTCTACTATTTCCTCATTTAATCCGTTTTTATCAGCCAATTCCTTCAAGGCTCTTTGAAGCTTTAACAGTATAAATTCTGTTTGTTTTTCTTCCATTTTCTTTTCCCTCAGCATAAATTAATTTTTCCCGAGATATCATAGGTTTGCAATCAAATGAATGTCTTCAACATCAATTGATAAAGTTATCTCATCATGAGCTCTGGCAGAAATTCTTTCCCATTCATTCCGGGACAGTACCGCATGCCAGCAACCGTTCCCTCTACAGGTCAACCCTACATAAGAGCTGTTAATGATTACTTTCTCAATCAAAGCATTCCAGCTAATTTTCTTGGAATGGAAACAATCCTCCTTGGAAGATACCTGTATTTGCCCAGCCTGAAGCATAAGGAACAATTCATCAGACATATTTTCCGGAAGCAGATCCTCTGCCAAAGGCCCTGCTGACCAGTTCAGCTCTACATTTTCAAACCAATATGTCCCCTGGATTTTTTTAATTTTACCGCTCACAATGTTTTTATTTTGCAGAAAATCAGCTACCCAAAGGGAGTTTGGTTTGTTAAATACTGTTAAAGGGCTTCCCTGCTGCAAAATCTTCCCCTGATTCATAACAAGCACCTGGTCAGCCAGGTACATAGCATCTTTAAAATCATGGGTTACATGGATAATTCCCATACCTTCATTTTTATGGATATCCTGCAGCAAAGAGCGCAGGGCGTCCCGTTTTTGAGGGTCTAAGGCCGATAACGGCTCATCAAGCAGAAGAACCGGAGGGCAGACAAGAATAGCTCTTGCCAGCGAAACCCGCTGCTTCTCGCCTCCGCTTAAGGTAAGGGGGAAGCAATCCAGCAGGTGAGTAATGCCCATAGCTTCAGCCAACATGGATACTCTTTTGAGAGTACCATGTTCCTTGTGTTTTCTTCGCGCTTTTGCTGCAAATAATATATTTTCCTTTACAGTCAAAAAAGGATAAAGCAAACTATCCTGATAGGCAAATCCAAAACCCCGCATTTCCGGAGGCCAGGCAGAAATCTCCTCTCCTTGCAGAAACACCTTCCCTGATTTGGCTTTGCGCAAACCAGCCAGAGTTTCCAGCATGATCGTTTTTCCGCATCCGGTAGGTCCCAGAATAACAAGATAGTCTTTGCTTTCTAAAGAAAAAGTTATGTCTTGGAGCTTAAATCCTCCAGCCTGAACATTAAGATTTGATACTTCAAACAGAGGTGCTCTCATACCTTTTCCTCATTGTGTACAGCTATTTTTACAACAACTAAAAGAAGTGAAGCCAGGGAGAGCATAACAATAGCCGTTGATATGGCAAATTTTATCTCACCAATTGACATGTTTAAAAAGATAGCTACTGAGAGTGTTTCAGTCTTCATCCGCGTAATTCCTGCTAACATTGCCGTTGCACCAAATTCTCCGAGCGATCTTGCCCACGCCATCATTATCCCGCCAATAATACCCCCTTTAGCCAAAGGCAGGGATACTTTTAAAAAAACCTGAGCGGGTGAAAAACCTAAGGTCCTTGCTACATTTTCCATCCGCCTGTCTACTCCGTTGAATGCCTGCATAAAACTTTTGATGGCATAAGGAGCAGCAATAAACCATTGAGCGACTACTACCCCTAACGGAGTAAAAACAATATTGATTCCGGCCTTAGCTAACCTTTCTCCCAATACCGGGCCAAAACAAATAAGCAGCGCAATTCCGCTGACCAGCGGCGGCAGCACAATTGGAATGTCAACTAAGGTGTCAAATACAGCCCTGCCCGGAAAATTAAAGCGGGACAGAACATAGCCGCAGGGCAAGGCTGTCAGTACCGCAAAAAAGGCAGCTGTCAAAGAAGTCCATAGGGTAAACTTGATCGCAAAATGGAATTCCGGCTGTTTAACGACATTGACGATAGTTGCAAAATCACTATAAGTGCATAACCCAATGATAATAATTAGGAAGAATAAGCTTGTCAGTATAAAAGTCAGCCAAAATGACCCCAAAAATACATGTTTTTTCGCAGCCTTAAGCCATTTTAATTTTAAAGCCATATTTCTCAAAGACTTCCGGGCCATTTTCCTGAAGATATTTCAGAAAATCATTTGCTAAGTCTTTATTGGTCGTATAGACCAAGGAAGCAACAGGAACCTGGTCAATTGCATTTACTTTGGGGTCAATTTCAATAATATCAATTCTATCTTTATCTTTTTGGGTATTGCTAAATTCAACAATTCCAGCATTGCCTTGTCCCATCTCAATAGCAGCTAATACTTTTGCCGGACTTTCTACTACAGCAATAATATTTTTCTCAATTTCTTTGGTTTTACCAATCTTATTAAAGACTATATAAGCGGACTTTCCTATGGCGGTTGCATCCTTATCCGGAATAATCAGTTTAACATTCTGTTTAGCCAAATCCTCTACAGAAGATATCTGGGCTGGGTTTCCTTTGGGAGTAATAATCACTGGAGTGGTATATGCAATCGGACCGGCTACCTGATCAATTAATCCTTTCTGTTTACCCTGATCAATTGCAGCCATTCCGCCCGGTATGTAAATATCGCCTTTTTTAGTTGTCTCAATCTGATTTAGCAAGGTTCCCGAGTTGTTGAAATTGAGCTCAACTTTCACTCCAGTTTTTTGCTCATACGATGAAGCAAGTTCACTGATCGGATCTTTAAGATTAGCTCCGACATAGGCAGTCAATGTTTTCGCCTGAGCAGAGGTTTGGATATTCTGCTCCTTGCTGCAGCCTAAAATGCCAATACAGAATACTATTATTAATATAAATCCACCAATTTTCTTTAACATCCCTTAGATCCTCCTATTATATTTATATATAAATTAAAATGGCGAAGCATTGTATTAATACAAGCCTCGCCATTGAGTTTTTTAAATGACACACATTATAACATGATAAAACTTAATAAAACGCAAAATATTTATTATGTTATGTGTACTTATGTATGGTATATATTATACGCAATTTTTAAACAAAATCAATAATGTTGCCTTACATACATTTATTGTAATAGCATATTTTAGTTCTAATGTTAAATGATCTTTACGTATTGCTTTTCAGGGGTACTTAAGAGTAATTTATTTTTGAAGATATTTTCAAAAATACGTTGGCGTCAGAATTCTTATTATGGCAATTTAGTGAATAGACGATTACCTTAAATTTTGATAGCTTATGTAAAAAAAATCAGGAAAATCAATTCCTGAATTTACAATTTTTATTTATATCAGCTAATACTGTCTGCTTATGGCTTAATGCCACAATAAGCACGGTCTTATCTTCTAATCATCAGTGATTTGTCTGGTATTATCATTATTAAAATTATCGCACCGGTGTTTACGGCACCCTCCGCAAGCGCATGTTTTTTCAATCCCATTGCAAAGTTCGTAATCACCCCCCTCAATTCTCAGAAATTTACCGTTAACTAATGATTCGGCAAGTTTTTTTCGGGCATCATTATAAGTGCGCTGGACTGTTGTTCTTGCAATATGCATTTGCTCAGCACACTCTTCTTGGGTAAATTCCTGTAAGTCAATTAGTCGTATAGATTCATACTCATCTACCGACATAATAACAAAATCCGACTGATTAAATCCAGCATCAAGCGGTCCAAAAAGATTACTCCCGGGCAAGCAGCATACTCGTCTACCTTTTCTCGGTCTTGGCATATTTTACTCCTTTTAAAAGAAATTAGCAGGAGCATATTTGTAATACAATTTACGTTATTATTGCTGCGACCTGCCAACATATTAATAATTTTAGTTATCAACATATGCTCTTTATGCATTATAATAAATTTGCGAACGACATATGTCAACAACTCAATTATAAGGAATTAAAATATGAGGGTATATAGGTTGAAAGACTTTATATTCTCAACGGGATGAGAAAGGCATAACAAAAAGAGCTCCAAAACAGCTGTTTTGAAAAGTGAATATAAGTGAATCGTTATGTGCTGGCGGGAAGATAACTTGTTATACTGAATTAACCATTTCCGCAGAGCCAGCAAATCTACGGTAAAAGTGGAAAACTTTTTGGTTTGGTACTCGGTAGTTCCTGCTTCGCTTGGTGGAGCCAATGGTCGCTATGATAAACTTCTTGTGAACATTATTGACGACAATAACATGTCAAACAATAAGCATCACTATAGATAATGATATTTTTTTGTTTTCAAAATATATTGCATGGATTTAAAAAATCGGTTACAATGTCGTTAGCTTAATAAAATTTGAAATATTGATTTCAACGCTGGCAACGGTGCCTTAAATTATAAGTATTTTATAAAATATTTATAATTTAAGGCATTTTTTGTTTTTGTTGAATGATTATAAGACAAAGAAGTCTTCCGGATCGCTGACGTCAGCGGCAAAGAAGATTTTTTGTGTTATATTAGGCGCCATCAATATTTTAAAAAAGAATCCAACATCAACAAATGACAACATCGCATTTTATTTTTTTAATTGTAAATGTCATGATGTCCGTACAAAGCAAAATGTCTCAAAAGTTAGTAAAAAATGAAAAGGCTCAAAATCAGTGGATTCTTCAGTTCTGTTTTTTAAGCAAAATGAAAGGAACGATGATAAATGAAAAAAATAATAATTGGATTACTCTTATCGATGTTAATACTCTCCGCTGTTGCCACAGGGTGTGCTAAAAAAGAGACTCCGGAGAACAGCGCCGGACAAACAGTAAACTTACCGGCGCCGAAAGTGGTCAAATTTGGCGTTCAACCTTCTTTACAACCGCCTCATATTGCAAATATGAAAGGTTTTTTTACGGAAATTGAAACAAAATATAACACAAAGTTTGAGCTTATCTCTTTTGCATCCGGCGGCCCTGAGAACAATGCCCTGGCAGCGAATGAAATCAGCTGGGCCCAATACGGGATGGCGCCTGCGATTGTTGGAATGGAAAAAGCAGGCGGGATGCTGGTGGCAATAGATATATTGGAACAAACCGCGATTATCTCAGATAAAAGCATCAATACAGTAGCCGATTTGAAAGGAAAAACAGTCGCGTTCCCTGGTAAAGGCTCTCAGCAATATCCGCTTATGCTAAAGGCCTTAGAAGGTGCAGGCTTAAAAGAAGATGATGTTGTCCTTTTAAAGATGGATGCTTCCAATATGTCTACAGCTTTAGAAAAAGGTGAAATATCGGCATACATTGCCTGGGATCCTCATACCACAAAAGCGATAAGCTCGGGGGCGGGAAAGATATTGGTAAAGGCCGAAGAAGTTATGCCGTTGAAAGAAGGCCATTATTTAGGTGAAGGGGTCGTTGTAAGAAAAGATTTCGCAGATGAATATCCGGATTTAACAGAAGATATCGTCAAAGCGATAATGAAGGCAAATGACTATATTGTTGACAATTTATCAGAAACACCGGCTTTGTGGAGCAAAGCGATCGGTTTGGATGAGTCCATTATAAAATTATCCTTAGACAATAACATGTCTGTCTTTGTAAAGGATATTTCTCCTGATTTGGAGGCATTAAATCCATATGTAAAATTGTTGAATGAGTATGGTATTACACAGATATCAGATGTCGACAAATTTTTGGATGAGCACGTGATATTGGATTATACCAAAAAGTAAAAAAGCGGAACTTTCCTATACGATAAGAATGATGATATCAACCATATAGAAATTGAATAGAGCATTCTGTTCAATTTCTTCTTATACAATATAAATTGGCTAGGGGGAAAAATCGTGGATCTAATTGAAATCAAAGACCTTTCTTTAAACTATCAAACGGATGGAGGAGCCTCGTTCCTTGCGTTGGATCAGATCAATCTCAATGTGAGCCAGGGAGAGTTCATTTGCCTGCTTGGTCCTTCCGGCTGTGGAAAAAGTACGTTATTGTATACTCTTGCGCGGCAACTGAAGCCATCCTCCGGAAGCATTAAATTTAATGGAGAGAATTTAGCAAATGTGAGGGATTTTGCCAGAAATGTATCCATTGTTTTTCAGGAGCATGCGCTGTTTCCCTGGCTGACAGTAAAAGAAAATATAGAATTTCCGCTGACCTCAAGGAGCTTATTAAAAGCGCAAATTCATCATACCAGTGACTATTACATGAAGATGGTGGAACTGGAAGAATGGAAGGATAAAAAGCCCCGTCAGCTTTCCGGAGGGATGAAGCAGCGGGTGGGTATTGCAAGGGCCTTGGCGATGGAAACGAATCTGATCCTGATGGATGAACCTTTTGGCGCCCTTGATGCTCAGACAAGGTCAATGCTGCAGGAAGAATTGGTTTCTATCTGGAAGAAGGCAAGTAAGACCATTGTTTTTGTTACTCATGACATCACGGAAGCAATATACCTTGCAGACCGGATTGTTGTGATGGACGCCAATCCCGGGCGTATTAAAGCTGTACTGCCGGTATCCTCAAAAAGGCCCAGAGATACCTCTTCCGATGAATTTAGAATGCTTGAAAATCAAATCAAAGCGATGTTAAAGAAGGATACAAATCTCGTTGATAAGGAAGAAAAGATATGATGAAAAAAATTGTTTTCATTACCACAGGCGGAACCATTTCAATGAAATATGCCCACGAATCAGGTGGCGTTGTTCCTTCTTTATTCGGAAAACAATTGCTGGATTCAATCCGGTTCGAGAACAAGGAAGACTTGGCAATAGAAGTCAACGACTTTTGTCATGTGGGGGGTGGCGAGCTTACGCCGTCCATATATCTTGAACTGTCAAATTTGATTAAGCGGTATCTGGCAAGAGAAGACAAACCGGACGGGTTTGTGATCTCCCAGGGGACCGATACAATGGAAGAAACATCCTTTCTACTTGATCTCTTGCTTGATATTCCGGAGCCCGTCGTGATAACCGGCTCTATGCGAAACGCATCGGAAATGAGTTATGACGGAACAGTTAACCTCTATCATTCCATTCAGGTTGCCGGGAGTGCAAAGGCAATGAATAAGGGGGTAATGGTGTGTATGAACAATAATATTTATGCCGCCATGGATGTCCAAAAGACTCATGCCTTTAATGTTGCCAGCATCGCGGCGCCGGGGAGAGGTCCCATAGGCAGCATATTGGGCGACAGAATGATATTTTATTATCAGCCTCTCTTGAGACAGCATTGTGAACCGGAGCACCTGAATCATAACGTTTTTATTGTTAAGACCGGCATTGGGGAGCTTCCTTTACCGTCAGTATTGCCTGATTACGACGGCTTTGTCATAGAAGGAACGGGATTAGGCAATGGCCAGGCCTGGATGGAGCCCTGGATCAAGGAACAGCTTGCACAGAAAAAACCGGTAATTATCACAACGCGCTGTGCTGAGGGTTGGGTTGACTCAATGTATGCATACCCTGGTTCAATCGGCAGGCTTTTAGAGGCCGGAGTGATTCCAGGCCATGGAGTGAATGGAGTAAAAGCCAGAATAAAGCTCATTGCAGCGCTGGGGAGCAAGATGACCAATAAAGAGATTAAAAGTTTTTTCGAATGGGATCTTTAAACTATAGTGAAGAGGTGCGGAGAATGAAAAAAGATTTATCGTTAGTCAATAAAACCTTTCGTTCAATTCAAAAAATTATCCCTTTTATCCTTGCAATAGCATTCATTTTTATTGTTTGGCAGATTGGTGCGATGATATCGAATAATGCAACATTGCTTCCCGGGCCTACAGTTGTCATGAAAACGTTTCTTGAATTTATCGTATCCGGTGAAGCGATAGAGCATACGGTAGCGAGCCTTTTGAGAATTGTTCTTGCATGGGTCTTATCTGCTTTTATTGCGATTCCTATTGGGGTTATTATGGGCCGGATAGCCCTGTTAGAAAAATTGCTGCATCCTGTTATTGAATTAATTAGGCCCATTTCACCGCTGGCGTGGATTCCGTTAGCTGTTTTGTGGTTTGGTATCGGACTGAGCGGCAAGGTTTTTGTGATCGTGATTGCCAGTTTATTTCCGATTTTATTGAATACGATTTCGGGAATTAAGGGGGTTAATCCCATTTTATTAAAGGCCGGTCAGTCCTTTGGATTTTCACAATTGAGAATTACAACACGTATCTGCTTGCCTGCGGCGATGCCAACCATTGTAACAGGATTAAGAATTTCTTTCGGAAGTGCGTGGATGGCGATTATCGCTGCTGAAATGGTTGCTTCAAGGTCAGGATTGGGTTATATGATTAATGACGGGATGGAAATTCTTCGACCGGATATTGTTATTATGGGAATGGTCATTATCGGTGTGGTTGGTTTTTTGTTTGATGCGGTATTCAGGCATATAGAAAAGTTAATGGGATACAGCCTTTAATAAAATGAAAGTGGGAACACGAGAATGAGTACATTATCGGGACCTTTACCACTGTATTATCAAATTAAGCAGTTTATTCTAGAAAAAATAGAAAATGGTGATTATGAGGTAGGCGAAGCTATTCCGACGGAAGAAACGTTGATGAGAGATTTTGAAGTAAGCCGCACAACGATAAGACAGGCTATTATGGAATTGGTGCAAGAAAAACGGCTGGTCAGAAAAAGAGGAAAAGGTACTTTTGTATCGGAGCCTGCCATTCTGACAAACATGATAAAATACAGTACCTTCGCCGAGGAGATGGATGATCTGGGCAAAAATCATAAAGCCGTATTGATTAAGAAAAGAGTAATAAAAGCCAATGAACAATTGAGCAGGGATCTCAATATTCCCCTGTACAGTGAAGTATATGAAATGATCAGACTGAGGCTGGGAGATAATGAGCCCCTGGTGATTCGAATTTCCTTTATCCCCAAAGAGATCCATCCGTCTTTGTTCGAAAAGAATCTTGAACAAATGCCTTTGTATGAAATACTGAAAAATGATTGTGGAATAATCATCGGAAAAGTCTGCCAAACCTTTCAGGCTGTACTGGCAAGAAGCTGGGAAGCGGAAAAGCTTTCGGTTAAAATAGGCAGTCCGCTTATCTTGTCTACAGGGATCGTATACGATGATCAAAATAATAAGCCCATTGAATGGGTAAAAACACTGTTCAGAGGCGACCGTTATCGATTCTATATCGAGCAAAACCACAATTACGCCGATGAAAACAATTATCGTTAGAATGATGTGCAAATCAAGATAGTGTAAAGCAGCATATGAAAAGTTACACAAACAAATCAAAAAGAGGGGCAATGTATGCAGGCATTATTATTTGGATTGACCGCTCTATTTGCCGGATTCCTCAAAAATGGCTTCGGGATCGGAGCCGGTGCATTTCTTACACCCATTTTATCGCTTTTTTTTGAACCTGCTTATACAATTCCTTTCATGACGGTAATTTTGCTGATTACCGATATCATTGGTGTGAAAAATTGTTGGATGGAATGGGAATCACAGAATTTATTATCATTGATATTTTCCGGCGTAATCGGAACGGTTGTTGGTATCATTCTTCTCATTTATTTACCGGTTCATAATTTTAAAAAGGTCATGGGATTGATCGCCTTGATATACGGATTGTGGATATTGTATACTAAAAGTAAATTTTACCGGCAAAAAAAAGATAATGGAGGCATAAGTCAGGTCTTGGGCTTTCAGACTATTCTATGGGGCAGTGCGGCAGGTGTTATTGGCGCAATGGCTAATGCGGGCGGCATTGTACTAAACATTTACTTATCAAGATTACAGTATGATAGAAGAACGTATATCGGGACGTTAATGATTTTTCTATGTGTCATGGATGGAATAAAGTTCATCGCATTTACGGCATTAGGCTTGTTAGATGTACAAATTTGGTTGAATATCTGGTGGACCATTATCTTAGTGTTTGCAGGAGGTTTTTTAGGGAATAAAATCAATCAATTTATCTCTCAGAATAAATTTGAGCTTTGTGTTTCAATACTGTTATGCTTGTCAGGAACGGCACTGATGTTTACATAAGCTCATCGCTCGGTCGCCAATCCAATCGCTGACACAGGCTTTACCCGCTGGCCTTTATGGAGGAAAAAAGATATGAAATTCCCCCTCGATTCCATCATCGATACCAAGAAAAAGAAAGCAGGTGTTGTCGTTCTGTGCATCGTGCTTATCGCCACTGTCGCTCTGGGAACGAGGTCAGATGATAGGGCTCCACTGTGGGAAAACAGCTTTTATCAATCGGTAAGTTATGATACTGATAAAAAATTATTGAGCTTTACAATCCCTGAAACCATACCAGAAGGTTACCGTTTTTATCTCCATGTCAGCGGACGCATCTTCATGGATGGATCTGACGGCATGAGCTTTCATGCTTTTGATGAAGAAAGCCTAACCTGCAGTTGGAAAGCTGGGAAAACCTACACCTACTCTGTGAACTCAAATGGGCTGGATTATTGTCTGTTATCTTACGGACTTGTGGATCATAACGGAAATGCACAGGAACCTTTGCACGAGATAAAGATTCTTCCTGCCGGGACAAAAACCATTAGTCCTGATCAATAAAAAAACACTTGCGCTTTGACCTTAATCATCGTCAATCGCAAGTGTTTCCGTTTTTCTCTCTTCGTCAATTATAATTTAGTTGTGTTTTCTGTTGTACTTGTGTTATCTTTTCCATTCTGGTCTGTTTTTTCTGGATCTGTCTTTTCCGAATCTGTTTTTTCCTCATCCGTAATGACCAGATTCAGATATTTCTTATCGCTTTCCGGATAAGCAGACCCCTGGAGCTGGATTGTCCCCGTGATCGCGACCACATATTTCCCCGGTTTTATTCCGGAAAAATTCTTTAACAAGATTGTACGGTCATATGTTACATATCTGCCGATAACCGTACCGCTTTCATTGCTTAAAACACACTCCAGCCTGACTTCGGCCTGAGGCCCTGTTACCTTTATTGCCGCGTTCTGATTATTGATTGCAGCCATGGATATTACCGCGGAATTGGCGGGAGAGGTGATTGTTAATGGAACAGCCTTTAAACTGTTCACTGTAAAAGCCGACTGAACAGTTTGGGAAGCAGTGCCGTCTTTTTTGGTGAATTCAATCTTATACTCGTGCGCTTCCGTTAATAAACTGCCGCTCAGAGAATAGACTTGTGCATTATTTAATGAGTTGCTTGCAATTAAAGTTTTCCCGCTATCTGTTGTATCGTAAACAGATAATGCTCCACTGGCCGGGGTGTTAAGCTTAATCGTCACCGTACCTTTCTCCACTACGGCATTATTGGCCGGAGAAGCGATTGTAACGGACTTATCCACGGTTTTATTTGTTGTTGTAGTAACTGATGGAGTCTGTACCTTTTGCTGATATTGCGAAACGTCGGTCGAAGTAATCGGCTGATCGGCGGTTGTGTTTTCAGCGGTTTGATTTTTAGTATATTTCGCATTATGGAATGCGGCGTTGACAGCCGTAAATCCCGTCACAAACACCAGCGTTGTAAACAAAAGCAGGATGGTCAATACCCTTGGTGATCTGCTGATCTTTCGTCCCAAACCCATTCGTCTTCCTCCTTGTAAAAAAAACGTCATTCCTTCATGACGCTCCATTATCCGGGCTTATTTAGATTTCTGGCTGGGGTAGATGGATTCGAACCACCGATGTCGGAGTCAGAGTCCGATGCCTTACCGCTTGGCGATACCCCAGTGCTTAAAACTCATATGTTACCGACCAAGTGAAATTATAATCGATATTTGGGATGATGTCAACCAAAATTCCATAAAGAAAGCAGCCTTAGCCTAACTAAAGCTGCTTTACAAATAACTTGATTATTAAACTTTTATAGATCAATCAGTTTGGTCGGGTTGAAGGTATTTTTGGGGTCAAAAGCTCTTTTGATCTTTTTGAATACATCCATTGTTACAGCACTGAATTCCTGGAAAAGGAGAGGCTTTTTCACAAGGCCGATTCCGTGTTCACCGCTGATTGTACCTTCGAGGCCAAGAGCCAGCTTACAGAGTTCTTTTTCAGCCTTATGAACGACTTCAACTTCATCCTGATTCCTTTGATCAAATAAGATAAGCGGATGAAGATTTCCGTCACCGGCATGGGCAACAACTCCGATTGTTACACCAAAGTCCTTTTTAACCTTTTCAATTCCGGCAATCACCGCCGGGAATTGACTTCTCGGAACCGTAATGTCATTTACACCATAGTTTGGTCTGACACGGGCAACAGATCCGAAAGCAACGCGGCGCGCAAGCCAAATCTGATCCACTTCCGCTGCTGACGACGCAACCTTAAATTCTCTCGCATTGGCCTTCTTCACAATTTCGGAAATTGTCTTGACCTGCTCATCCAGATCTCCCGGATGTCCGTCTACTTCAAGGATGAGAAGAGCTCCGGCATCACGGGGATTCCCCGCATGAACAAAATCCTCAGTGGTATTGATAATCAGATTATCCATCATTTCCAGTGTCGTCGGAATAATACCCGCTGAAACGATATCAGCAACAGACTGAGATCCGTCTTCCGGAGTGTTGTAAATGGCAAGCATCGTCTTTTTGGCCGCAGGAATCGGCAGAATACGAATGGCAATCTTGGTAATAAAACCGAGCGTACCTTCAGAACCAATGATGATTCTCGTCATATCATACATCGGTTCACTGGAAAAATCATTGCCCCCTACCCAGATGACTTTCCCGGTGGGAAGAACAACTTCCAAGCCATAGATAAAGTCACGGGTAACACCATATTTAAAGCATTTCGGTCCACCGGAGCATTCACCCAGGTTTCCGCCTAAAGTTGAAGATTTCCATGAAGCCGGGTCGGGCGGATAATAGTATCCGTATTTAGCGAGGATCTCCTGAATATCCCAGTTTACAACACCGGGTTCTACAAGAGCTACATAGTTATCAACGTCTACTTCAATGACTTTTTTCATCCGGCTGAAGCCTATCGTGATGCTGCCGTTAACCGGAATTGTTCCTCCGGCTTCATTGGTCCCTGCCCCACGGGGAACAAGAGATATGCCCTGCTCACGGGCGAAATTGACAATGTCCACGACTTCCTGGGTTGTTTCAGGGAAAACAATCGCACTGGGTACCCCAAACAACAGTGTTCCGTCATATCCATAAGCATACATCCCGATCTTGCTGGTGATGACATTCTTTTCGCCGCAAATGCTCTTTAATTTGTCAACAGCAGCCTGACTCAATTTAGGGGAACCAACTGTCTGTGTTGCATGACTTGACATATTATAACCTCCTTTTCTAAATTATTCTTATAATTTAATTCCCGGAGCCATGATCCCTTTAGGGTCAAACTCACTGCGGACGGAATTAAGAATACGGGAGATTTCTCCGAGCATTTCATTATCGTTATACGCTTTGCAGCGCAGCTGGCTTCCCAAAAGACCGCTGATATTGCCGCCAAAGCTCATCGCGACCTTATTGATTGCCACAGCATCGGCATCCGGTTTCTTCGTGAATACAGCTATTTTACCGTTCAATCCTTCAACCAGAACGCCCGGATTCTCATCGAGGTTTCCGACGATACCTGTCAGGCCGCTCAGGGCATTGGTCACCTTAGCCGGGCCAACGGTAAATTTAACGGTATTTTGCTCCAAGTTAACCTTTTCGCGGATGAGCAGCCATTTGGCCACAACTTCATCATATTCCGCTTTGTCCTCGACGATCTTGGTTGCGGTTGCCCCGGCTATTCTCAGCTCAGCTTCAATTGTCTTGGCATAGTCCGCGGCAGAAACAGGATAGCTTTCAATGTCCACAAAAACCAAAGCACCGCCTTTTGTCTCCGTCATGATATTGCCAAGAGCCTTACTTACCGCATTCATACGGGTCGGTAAAATTCTGCGTTTCTGAATGGATTTAAACGCAACCGCAGCGGCATTGAGTGAAGGCATATCGGCAATCACGGCCCTGGTCACCTTAGGCACCGGTAATAATTTCACAAGAACCTTAGTAATGATGCCAAGGGTTGCGCGGGTACCGACAATAAAATGGATCATATCATAACCGGATACACATTTAATGCATTTCGTACCGACCTTATAGATTTCGCCTGTGGGAAGCACTGATTCATAAGCAAGAATATAAGTTCTGGTTGGCAAATAGTTAAAGGCTTTGGAGTCGGTATCTCCGATTGCAAAACATCCGGCTATGGAACTTGTGGATACTGCATACGGTTCAGGAGCAAAATATAACTTTTCAGAAGCAAGCTTTTCAACAAGCTCTTGATGATTCATGCCTGCCTGAACCCAGCAGGTAAGGTTTTCATGGTCGATTTCTTCGATAGCCGACATTTTGGACATTACGACAGCGATTCCGCCCTTCAGTCCTTTGGTCTCGACTACCTTACCGCCAACATTGATTTTAACGTTAGCTTCATTCGCAGCGATAACAATTTTAGACACTTCTTCGGTTGAACTTGGAAACACAACAGCGGCCGGCTGCTCATTTCCTCTTAAATATTGTGAAATGTTAGATGTTTCAACATTCTGATCGCCCACAATGGATTTAAGTTTTGAAACAATATCACTCATTACTACCCGCCCTCCCTAAAAATGTTCTTCACTGGCCGGACCAATTCACCAGATGAATGGCCAGACCGTGAGTCAATTAAAAAACCACTTTTTTCATTTAGTTCAATGCAGCAGCCAGAACATCCGCAACATGTTTTACTTCAACATTGGAACCTTTGAGTCTCAGACCACTGTTGATTTTGAGCATACAAGCCGGACAGCTGGTTGCAACAATATCCGCCCCGGTGTTCATAATATTCTGAGCTTTTTGCGCAGTAATCTTTTCCGACATTTCATGATAGAACGCCATAACCAGACCTGCGGCTCCACAACACCTGTTCGCTTCAAACATTTCTACAAAATTCAGTCTCGGAACACTCTTCAGAAGGCTGCGAGGTTCAGCCGTAAGGCTGTTGTAACGGACCATATGACATGGGTCATGCAAGGTCACGCTGACAGGAGTTTCATTTTGAAGCTTATCTGCGATGTCCAGTTCATTAACCACGAATTCAGAGAACTCGTAACATTTTTTAGTAAACGCTTCAGCCTTAGGCAGCATCGAAGCATCCCCATGGAACAGCTCGATAACTTCTTTTTTCAGCATAGATGCACAAGAAGCACAACCGGTAATCACGTAGTCATATTTGCTGAACGTATTGATGATTTTTGTCATCTGTACTTTTGCCTGTTCGAAGTCCCCATAAACATACTGTGGAAGACCGCAGCAGACTTGATCTTTCGGCACAATCACTTCACAATCGTTCTTGGTGAGAACTTTAACAATTGAATGTGCGGAACTCACAAATGCATGGTTCATAAAACATCCGACAAAGAAAGCGACCTTTTTCTTAGGATTAGGGACCGTGATAATCTCCGGCACCTGTTTAGAAAACGGAACCTTTGCCGCAGGCATTGTATAAATGTCAATACCGCGAACAAACTGCAAGGCGTCAACCTTTTTGAGGACACTCTTACCGGTACCGGCAAGGAAACCAAATCCAAACTTTAAGACACCTGGTTTTGCCAAACTTTTTAAGGCAACAGATTTCAGGAACGGCTTCACTCCATGCCTCAGCTTGAGATCACGGCGGGCAGCCAATACGAGTTCATGTCCCCTAACACCGCTGGGACAGGCAACTGCGCATTCACCGCAAAGCAAACAGCTGTTGACCGCATCTTCATAATCATCGTCCGCTTCAACTTTACCGTCTGCCAGAGCTTTGATGAGCTGCACTCTCCCTCTTGCGACCAAGAATTCGGCACCGTCATTCTTGTAGGTCTTACAAGCTCCGTGACAGAACCCACATTTGCCGCAAGTGTTCAGCTTTTCATAAACTTCTGCCAAAACCCCCACGATAATACCCCCCTCTCGCCCAGACTGCTTCAAGTCTAAGCAAAATATTTAAAATATATTGTAACTTAGTTTGTTACCAAGATTATTATATCTTTATTTTACGAACTTTCATAGTATTTGTTGAATTATTCTTACAATTATTTAAAAGAAACTAAATAATTATATGGTAATTGAAAAAATGTCTTGCTACATTGTAATTTTTTTACAATATTTCAATTTTTGTCAAGTTTTCAAGCACTTTCGTGACAGCGGACATATCCTCACCGCCAAAACCGCAAATACTCGCTTCCCGTCCAACCTGATGGGCCAAGGCTCCCAAAAGCAGCCTTACACCCTGATCCCGTGCCAGATTTTCCGCTAACGCCATATCCTTATTCAGCATATCCAAAGTAAATGCCGGTTTAAAATCCCGCTTGAAAACGAAATTCGGAATGTTCCTTCTCAACATCATACTGTCCGCCGTTGCGTTCGACAAAACATCTAAAACCTGATGAGGGTCAAGTCCGGATTTTACAGCCAGAACAAAGGCTTCAGCCAATGCCGCGTTTGCCACTCCGACCAGAAGATTATTCACCAGCTTCATGGCATTGCCACTGCCGGACTCACCCATGTAATAAATGTTTTGCCCCAGAATTTCAAGCAATACGCGCACTCTCTTCAGAGTGGATTCATCACCACCTACCATAATGCTGAGGGTTCCGTTTTGGGCTCCTGTTACTCCGCCGCTGACTGGAGCATCCAGATATTCCGCACCTTTCAGTCTGCATTCCCCGCAAATGCTCTTGGATTCCGCAGGACTAATGGTGCTGTGATCGACAATAACCGTTCCCGGTTGAACCGAATCCAAAATTCCGTTTTTACCACAGACAACTTCGGCTACCTCTTGCCCCGTTGGCAGGCATAGAAAGATCACTTCGGCCAATTCCCCGACCCTTGCCGGGGAGTCGGCCCGGACAGCCCCTAAAGCCGTCAACTCATCCATTACCGGAAGACTTCGGTTCCAAATCGTCAAATCATGGGAGGAATTCAGCAGGTTCACTGCCATCGGCTTTCCCATCTTGCCCAAACCGATAAACCCCAGCTTCATGATTTCATCTCCGTTTCATCTCCACTTATAAAATGATCGATTAAAGAATACGTTCACATTGTCCATTCCTGGTATCTGTAATAGTATATGTATTTATAATTATAATAAATACATATAATTTAGCAAGTATTCTGAAAATTTATTTTTCGCAGTTTTCACCCTCAGGACATGTTATGCTTGTATATCCTTATTTATCCTCTCTTTTGCACTAAAACATTTTTGACGGCTTCAACGATTTTCTCTGCGGTTAAACCCATCGCTTCATGAATTTCATCATATGTCCCGCAAACACCAAATCTGTCTTTTGTTCCGACAAACTGTACAGGAACCGGTTTAGTCGCCGCCAGAAATTCCGCAACGGCTGAACCCAGCCCGCCAATGACACTGTGTTCTTCGGCTGTAACCACTGCCCCTGTTTTATTCACACTGTTCAGGATGGTCTCTTTATCCAAAGGCTTGATGGTATGCATATTGATTACCTCTGCCCTGATGCCTTCCGTAGCCAGTTCCTGAGCCGCAGCCAGGGCCATGGAAAGCATCACCCCACAGGCGATAATCGTCACATCCCAGCCTTCTCTGAGCACATTGGCCTTTCCGATGATAAAGCTGTCCGTTTCCTTTGTGATAACCGGATTGGGAAGCCTCCCTACACGCATATAACATGGTCCCACATGCTCCGCTATCGCTTTAACCGCCTTCTTCATTTCGATACCATCGGCCGGTTCAATGATGGTCATGTTCGGAAGCACCCTGGTCAGAGTGATATCTTCAAAAGGCAAATGTGTCGGGCCGTCTTTACCGGAGGAAGCTCCGATATTATGGCCAATTATCTTTACATTCTGATTGGCATAGCAAACTGAAAGCCTGATCTGTTCCCATCCATTACCAAGCAGGAAATTTGCATAAGCATTGACAAAAGGTATTCTGCCCGCTACCGCAAAACCGGCTCCTGTTCCCACGATATCCGATTCAGAAATCCCTATGTCAAAGAACCTGTCCGGAAAAACCTCTTTGAATAAAATCGTCATTGAAGCCTTGGCCACATCCGCATCAAGAACAATGACGTCCTTATTTTCTTTTCCCAGCTCAACCAGTGCCTCACCATAAGCCTGACGTGGTGCAATCATCATTTTAACTCAACTCCTTTAAGGCTTTTTGCAGCTGTTCATCATTTGGCGCGGCAGCGTGCCAGCCAACTTCATCTTCCATAAAGGATACGCCCTTGCCTTTAATTGTATTGGCAATGATCACGGAAGGGCCTTTTTTATAATTTTCCGCTTCTGCAAAAGCATCATAAATCTGGCTCAAATCATGACCGTCAATCTCAATGGTATGCCAATCGAAGGCATCCCATTTCGCTCTTAAGTCGCCTAAAGATTTCACTTCATCCAGAGAACCGTCAAGCTGCAGCTTATTATAGTCAACAATAGCACAGACATTGTTCAATTTGAAATGGGCCGCTGTCAGCATTGCTTCCCAGCATTGCCCTTCATGCAGTTCTCCGTCGCCCAGCATGCAATATGCTCTCTGATCAGAACCTTTAAGCCTGCAGGACAAAGCAATGCCATTGGCAATCGAAAGTCCTTGGCCAAGCGAACCCGAAGCCATATCAACACCCGGTGTCAATTCACAGCTTGGGTATGCCGGCAATCTGCCTTCCAGCTCCCGGAAATCATTGATTTCTTCCTGGGACAAAAAACCCTTTTCAATCAGCACCGCGTATAAAGCCGGCACTGCATGTCCCTTGGACAATAAAAAATAGTCGCGATCGGGTGATTTAGGATAGGCCGGATCAATTCTCATAAAACACTTGTAAAGAACAGCCAATAAATCTGTTGCCGACAGACAACCACCGGGATGGCCTCCTTTCGCCCTGTGCGTCATGAGCAAGATATTGCGCCGCATATTTGTCGCAGCCCGCTTCGCTTCTTCCAGCTGTTTTTCTTTTTGAGACATTTTTTTAATCCTCCTGGAACATAAAATGTTTATAAAAGCTCAATACATAAATATGTAAGTCCATACTTTAAAATATTACTTTATTTAACGGCAAAATTCCAGTCCTGCCAGTTGTTATTTTGCGTAATATTCCGCTATTTTAAAGAAAAAAGCTGAAAAACAAGACTATTTTTCACCCTTTGCTTATTTTTAGTTTTCATCAGTGGTTATCTTAAAGGATTCCGATAATTTTGGCAAAATGAATAAAATCCGAATAAGTAAGTGGCAGCCTTTTCCGGTCTCAGCCCTTGCCAATCCTTAGTATCCGCAGCCTGACCGAAACGGTTGCGGGCAATACCTTTTTCATTGAGCCAGCCCTTGGCCTGGTCATCACCGATACTGATCTCCCATTCCTTTGTTCTGACAAAATCGACCGGCAGAATACGCAGATTGCAGCGGGCATGAAAAATCTGAACCAGCTTGGCCATAAGAACAAAAAGATAGCTGCCGTCTTTTGCCGGGTTTTCAGTTTGAATATTCGTCATTGTGCATATGCGGTCGGTCAACCCTTTAATACCCGTGAAAGAATCATAGCTTTCAAGCAAACTCATTTGCACAGGGCCCGAAGCAAGCAGACCCGTATAACATCCGATCCCGATTTCCATACCGCAATCCTGAATTGCGAGTACAATTTTATTGCCCTCGATTTGCCATTGGCCGCCGAAACGTGCCAATAGCTCCTCCGCTACTTGAAAAGCAAGAATGTAACGGGAAAGTTCCAGCTCGTCTCTGCCGGAACAGCCCCGGCATTCGCGCTGATGATCATACTGATAATGGGCCAGATCAATAAGGCTCACGGTACTCACTCCTTCTCTATCCATGACGGTTGATCACCATTCACTTCTCGGCAGAGTTTGTTTCATCATTCAAAACTGCGTTTCATAAATTAACCAAAAAAATATCCTTTTATGACTTGTTCAAATCTCCTGTCCACTGATGATATGACCATTAAAAAACTTCCGTCAGAATAAACCAACGGACGTCTTAACTCCTTTGTAAGGTTTTATTGATATGGGAATATCCCATTTGAGCCGATACAGCCTGTCCGGCCTTTCTCAAAACCTCGCTCAGTTTTTCAATATCCTTTTCCAGCATCCTGTTGGTCGGGCCGGAAACACTTATCGCCCAAATCGCCCTGCCGGTATAATTTCTTATCGGAGTGGCCAGACAGAAGATGCCAACCTCATTCTCTTCCGATTCCATGGCAATCCCCTTTTCCCTGATTACCCTCAACTGTTCCAGCAGTTCTTCAGAATCGGTGATCGTTGCCGGGGTAAATTTAAACATTCCCTTTTTCGACAAAATCTGCCTGACCTCTTCTTCGGGCATTGTGGACAGTATCGCTTTTCCGGCGGCGGTACAATGCATATACGCCCTGCGCCCAACCATAGAATGCATACTGATGGTTTTGGGACTTTCCCTCTTATCTATATAGACAATCTCTCCATCTTCATATACAACCAGATTGACAACTTCATCAAAAGTTTTTGCCAGCTGGCTTAAATAAGCTCCGACAATCTTTCGAATCTCCAGGTCATTAAGGAAGCTGATCCCCAGCTCAACAATTTTGATTCCCAAATGATAGCGTTCCCTGTCTTTTTCCTTCTCCACATAACCTCTATAGCATAAGGTCTGCAGAATACGGTGAACAGTGCTTTTATGCAGGCTTATTCTGTGGCCGATCTCAGTTACTCCCAGAGGTTCCTCAGATTGTGCCAATACCTCCAGAATATCCAGCGATCTTTCCAGTGTTTGCACATATCTCTCAGCCATTTACAGTCCCCCATTATCTCAATAAATATATGATTAGCTTTTCTCAAGCAAAATATTTCTAATTTTGTATTTTATCCTATCTAGTATGCAATTAAAAAGCCCATCTGTCAATTGTTTCAAACAAAAAAAATACCGGAATTCGGCTTAAATCCAGGTATCTTTAAGCAGCAGAAAAAGCTTCACGATTTGACGGTTATATCAGCTTGTTTGTCATCGCCGCGTTGTCAACGCCGGCCATATGCTTGAGCAGCCCCGTGTCAAACAGAAAGAGCTTGAAATAAAGCGGCGGGTCTATGGCGGCGATAAATTCATCAAAGGACAGCGGATACAGATTAATCAGGTTGACCATGCCGACCGGATAAGACTTCGGCTTTGCCAAGAGGGTACCGAGCAGGCTTCCGGCTGCAAGGACATGATATTCGTTGGCTTTTTCCTTGAAATATTTCAGGGAGTTCAGCGCGGCGGAGCACTCCTGTATCACAAAAATGCACAGTTTCAAAGGAGAATTTTACACATTATCTCAAAATAATCGACATCATATACACGTTTTCACAAGAAAAAGAGTGCCCTCAGGAAACCGTATTCCATCCAATCTCCAAAATTCGCTGCGTGACCGCGCCGTCCACAATCTCAAAGGCTTTCAACACCGGTGTTTTCTCCGCCAGCGAAAGGATAAGATAGCTTGCCTTGGGATCATAGGCCAGCCGGATATCCTCCTGTGAAGGTCTTGACGGAGTTGACGGATGAGAATGGAAATTCCCCAGCGGCGCAAGCCCTAATTTTCGCATATCTTTGATTGCTTCCAACTGCTCGGCAGGGTCGATGGAAAAATGCTCGGGGCTCTGGTCAGGGTTGGAAAGCAAATATATTTTTTCAATCACCGCATCGCCGTCTTCCAGCTTCCCGGCGATCAGTCCGCAGACTTCGTTCGGCAGCCCGGCCTTTGCGTGACTGACCATCAATTCAAAATCAGATTGTTTTATTGTTATCCTCATCATCGCGCTTCCTACTTCTTTAAATCACATTCCGCCTGCTCATAATCAAACGGCGCCAATATTGCCGGATGTTCGCCGCAGACGGCGCAGTGTTTATCCACAGGCAGCTTGATCTTGCGGAAATCCATTTTGAGAGCGTCGTAGGTGAGCAGATAACCGGTCAGGAGATCGCCTTTGCCGATCATGTACTTTATCGCTTCCATAGCCTGCAAACTGCCGATGATGCCACCCATCGCACCGATTACCCCGGCCTGCTTGCAAGTGGGCACGGCATCCGGCGGAGGCGGCTCTTTAAATACACAGCGATAGCACGGCCCTTCACCCGGCACATAGGTCATGAGCTGCCCTTTGAAGCGGATGATTCCCGCATGAGAAAAAGGCTTTTTAGCCAATACACACGCGTCGTTAATGAGAAATTTAGCCGGAAAATTATCGGTGCCATCGATGATAAAATCATAATCGGCGATCAGATCCATGATGTTGTTTGCGTCCACAAAGACGCGATAGGTTTGGACAGCGATGTCCGGGTTAATCGCCTCCATAGTCTCCCTGGCAGATTGGATTTTCGCCTTGCCGACATCCAGCGTGGTATGGATCACCTGACGCTGGAGGTTGGACAAATCTACCTCGTCGGCATCGGCAATGCCGATTGTGCCGACCCCGGCAGCGGCCAGATAGAGCGCGGCGGGAGCGCCTAAGCCGCCTGCACCAATAATCAGAACCTTGGCGTTCAGCAGCTTCTTCTGCCCTTTTACTCCAACCTCAGAAAGGATAATGTGGCGGGAATAGCGTTCAAGCTGTTCATTGGTAAAAGCCATCAGCGCCCGCCTCCCATGAAGTAAAGAAACTCCACGATATCGCCGTCTTTCAGGACGATCTCTTCAAAAGTTCCGCTCTGGACAAACTCATCATTAATAGAAACCGTAACATACTCCGGGTTTTCCACCTGCTCAAGCTTGATCAGTCCGGCAATGGTCAAGCTCTCTTGATATTCTTTTTTCTCCCCCGCTACAGTCAGTTTCATTGATTAACCCTCCAAAAGTTTATTGACGGTGTTCAGCAAAGCGTCTTTACGGATATAACCGGTCTGCACTCCTGCCCGTCTTTGAAGAAAAGGAGAGCGCCATTTATTCTCCCGCCTTTCTCACGATCAGGTTATAGGTACCGTCGCCGTTGTCAATGAGTTTTAGGATCTGATGCCCCTCATCCTTGATGCTGCGGGGAACATTCTGCACCGGTTCTCCGTCGTTCATGCGGATGGACAGCACTTGGCCGTCATTCAACTCCTCCAGCGCCACCTTTGCCTTGACGAAGGTAACGGGGCAAACGACATCGGTGATGTCAACGGTCTCGTCCACAACAAACTCAGCCATTGTAAGCCGCCTCCATTTCTTTTTTGAATGTGTCCCATCCGGCACGGTCAATCGCCACACGGAAACGCTCGCTTGGATTGGCGTACTGATCGAAGAACGCAAGCGCCGCGTCCGCTGCCCGAAAAAGGACCTCTTTATCGCGGATGATGGGCAGGACCTCCTCACCCTTCGCGATTAAGTTACCGAAGGTTCCGCCAAAAGAGAGGATATATCCCGGTTCGCCCCGCCATGCGTCAAAGGGACAGGACTTCACACAGCGGCCGCAGTTGTTGCATTTGCTCTCATCCAAAAGCAGTTCGGTTTCAGTCTGGGTGATCGCCCCGTCGCGACAGGCCTTGGCGCACACTCCGCAAAGGGTGCAGGCTTCTTTGATCCATTCGATGGTATAGCCGCCCTTGACGCCTAAATCATTCTCCTCGGCTTTCAGGCAGTTGTTCATACAGCCGGTGATCCCGAATTTAAACTTGTGAGGCAGCTCTCGGCCAAAGTAGCGGTCGGAGATTTCACAAGCCAATGGGTATGTCTCAATGCAGCCGCTTGGACATATCGCGCTGCCCTGACAGGCCGTCACAGTGCGCACTCTCGGGCCGCAGACGCCTGTATTCACGCCGCCCGCTTCCAGCTCGGCCTTGACGTCCTCCACGTTTTCCAATTTGACAAACGGAATCTCCACACCTTGCCGGGAAGTGAGATGCACATGCCCGTCGCCGTATTTTTTGCTGATTTCAGCGATGGTCAAAAGCTGCTCCGCCGTAAGGCTGCCGCCCACTACCTTCAGCCGCAGGGAGAAGTGATTCTTCTGCACCTGCCGCATGAATCCGCCGTTTTTCAGCGCCTTGTAATCAGCCTCCATGTTCGTCACCACTTTCCTTTGTTTTTGTTCCCAGTCAAAACGCATTGGCAAGCACCGCAACACTTTGCCTATGTATGAATTCATTTTGCAGGTAGATGCGCAACGGTTTTTTGTGCCGCCGCTCAATTCTGCCAATCAAGGTTTGCACCGCCACATTGCCGATTTCCTGAACCGGCGCCCCCATCGTGGTGAGCATGGGCGATACATACCCGGACAGCTCTATATTATCAATGCCAACGACAGAGACCTGCTCCGGCACCTGGATCTTGGCGTCTTTCAGGCGGTTCATCAGCGCGATGGCGGAGGTATCGCTGGCGCATAAAACGGCGGTCGGTTTGCTCCCGTCGGCCTTGATCAGTTTCTCGGCACCCAAGACGCCGCCTTCGCCGTTGTGTTCGCACGGATACACCAGTTCATCCTCAAAAGCGAGATCATGTTTCCGCAAGAAATTTTGATAAGCGAGAAAACGCACCTCGCTCTCTGTTCCGCCAAGATAACCGATCCGCCTGTGACCCTGCAGGTAAAGATGAGAGAGCGCAATTTCGGCAGCCTCATACGCGTCACAGATGACCTGATCCCATTCCGCGTTGATTCTGCCGCGCCCGGCATAGACAATATTGGCGTAATACCGGTTGAGCAGATCAATCGCGCATTTGTTGAACTGCCCAATGGCAATCGCGCCGGCCGGTTTGAACGATTCAATTTTTTCCCTGATCACATTTGTCATCAGCTTTTCATTGACGTCGAAAATGGAGTAGGAGAACCGAACCGGGTAACCGTGTTCCATGGCTTGCTTCTCAATCACTCTTGAAAGCTGAGATAGAAATGGATTTTCTTCCATGGTATCGGTGCGGCCCAATATACAGCACAGAGAACCGCTGCGCACAGTTTCGCCGCTTTTTTTGCCCTGCTGAAGCTCCCGGGCGCTTTTATTGGGAAGGTAACCGGATTTCTTGACGATTGCCCAAATCCTGTCCCGAACTTCCTTGCTGGCGAAGCTGTCGTTCCGCGAATTGACCACTCTGGATACGGTTGAAACAGATACGCCCGCTTCTTTGGCGATTTCTTTCAGTGTCACCGTTCTCCCCCTTTCCTGTTCCATAAACAAAATCATTATACACAACATTTTCGCAAAAACCAAGGGCAATCAGCGCAAATTTGCGTTACTTTGCGTACATGTTGTGCAAGAATTTCGGGAGCCTTGGTTCAGCGCAAAGGAAGGCAAAATGAACTGCAGATTCTCTTTGCGGTCAGCATAAAATCCTCTGAGGGATGAGGATCGCCGCGCAGTAAATATGGTTTGCCTATTGATTGATATTTTTTCACCCCATAGTCATGAAACGGGAGCAGCTCAACCTGAGCTATGCCTGGTATTTCACTAAGAAAACGCGCAATCGCCGCGATTTCATCCCCTGTATCGTTGATCCCGGCGATTATTGGGATTCTGACCCAAATCTCAGTGCCGAGAGACGAGAGCCGGCGGAGATTTTCTAAAATTACAGCATTATCTGCCCCGGTGTATTTTTTATGAATTTCGGATGAGAAGGCCTTGACATCGAACAAAAATAAATCTGCAAAACAGGCGGCATACTCTAGGCTTGAGAAGGGAACGCATCCGGCTGTGTCAAGCGCAACATGAAAATTTTCTTGCTTCAGCTTTGGCAGGAAATTATGCAGGAAATCAAGCTGCAATAGAGGCTCACCGCCGGAAATTGTCACGCCGCCGCCGGATTCCTGATAATATGGCCGGTCCTTTTTCATGGTTTCCAATAACTCGGACGACGTCTTCCACTCCCCAACGATAGATAGGGCGTCATATGGGCAGATTTTAACACAGCAGCCGCAAAGGACACATTTCGTTTGATCGATATTTCCGCAGCTTCGCATTGCGCCGTTCGGGCAGGAAGCGGAGCATAAATCACACTTTTGGCATACCACGTCATCAAATTGAATCTGCGGATGCATGTCGATGCACTCGGGATTGTGGCACCAGCAGCAGCGGAGATTGCACCCTTTCAGGAAGACGGTAGTCCGTATGCCCGGCCCATCGTTCACTGAAAAGCGTTGGATGTTTGTTACGAGTGCGCTGACCTCATGCCAATCAGGATCAAAAATTCCCATGCTCTGTCCTCGCGATGATTTCGTCCTGTGTTGCGGGCAGCAGTGAACAAAAATATGCTGAAAATCCCGATACGCGCACGACTAAATTTTTGTACTTCTCGGGCTCACGTTTGGCGGCCAGCAGAGTTTCACTGTTGACGACATTGATTTGAATCTCGATTCCGCCGCGGGCAAAGTAGGAATTGATCAAATGGCGCGTCGCCTTGGCGTTCGAAGGATTTTGCAAAAACTGCGGCGAGAATTTCAGATCGAGCACCATGCCGTTGCCGGCGCCTGAAATCTCGGCCTTGACGGCGGAATTGATTAATGCAGTAGGGCCGGAGATGTCCTTGCCCTGCACAGAAGCAAAGCCGTTGGAAAGAGCGGTGCCCGCGAGCCGTCCATCGGGCAGGGCACCGGTAAGATACCCCATTTTGGCGTGATCCTGCACGGTGTACAAACCGATACCGTAGGTCCCTCCGCGGCTGTTCTTCCTGCCCTCGGCCTCATCGATAAAGATATCCACAATGTCGCGGACGAATCTATCGACAGCATCATCATCATTGCCGTATTTGGGACAGGCGCTGATCAAGCGGAGAAGATGCTCATAGCCTTTATAATCTTGATCAAGGGCAACTGCCAACTCAGACAATGTCATTATTTTTTCATCAAACACGAGTTTTTTGATCGCGGCGAGCGAGTCGGCCGTTGAAGCGAATCCCCCGCCGTTTAAGACAGAATTATTGTAGATCGGGCCGCCATCGGCAACATCGCGTCCCTTTTGAACACAGCCTTTCATTGTGAAAGACAAAAAGGGAGCCGGATACAACCTGCCCCAAAAGCTCTCGATGAGATCGGCGCTTTCCAGACCGAGGTTAATATAGGCGCGCAGTTCTCGCTTGAACCAGGCATAGAATTCGTCAAAACTTTCCAGGGAATCAAGGTCGTGACTGTTGTGGAGAGGGAAAACCTCTCCCGTAAGTCGTTGGACGCCGCGGTTGAGCATGAATTCAAGCAGCAGTGGGATATTGATCCTCATGGATTCCGTATTGGAAAAGTCATTTCCGCAGCCAGTCAGCTCTACACAGCCCATAACGGCGAAGTTTACGGCATCTTCATGAGACAATCCCTGTCGTTCTTTGACGGCGATGCAAGCCGCATCGTGAAAAAAGGAAGGAAAGCCGGTGCCGCTTCGCAAGACGTTAAGCGATTCTTCCCAAAGCTCTTCGGGCATATCCGGAGCATAGCGCAGGGCAAGCAGCGGCTGATCACAGCGCAGGCGCTCAGTTGCCCGCAGGCACATAAGGGTAATGGGGTTGCTGATCAATTCGCCGGAAACCGTCGTCCCGCCAATCGTAACATTTTGGTAGCACATCTCGTTGGCAGCAAATTTGAGCCACAAGGCATCGATGATTTCCTGCGCTTCATCCCCGGTAATGTGCCCGGCGGCAAGATCGGCTTGATAGAAAGAGTCGAGATATAAATCCAACCGCCCGACGGAGATGACACAGTTTACGGGCATATCAGTGATCAGAACTTCATGCACCAGCCAGACAAGCTGAACCGCCTCAAAAAAGCTTTGGGGTGGATTTTTTGAGATATGTTTACAGGCCGTGGATATTTTTAACAGTTGCTTTTTTTCAGAAGGATCCTCAATGCTCCGGGCAGAATTTTCTGCTTCTTCCGAATATCTCAGGATATAATTTGAGAACGCCTCAGCACAGCGCAGCATGGCGGAGATATAGCTCTTTTCACTATCCGTATGCTCTCGGCCCAGTTCGGTTTTCGCCTCATCCTGCAGCGCCTTCAAACCTGAGGTCAAAATGCGCTGCTGGCCGGGGATAATATGCCCGCCGCTGTTATGCTTAAACAGCCAGGAATGTACTCCTTTCTGGAAAAAGCGAAGCTTTTTTACCGCGGGATGATGTTCATCGCCGCCGAGATAAGCCTTGATCCGCTCAACCTCATCGTCGATGCAGAAAGGGTCGTAGGGAGGGACTTCCGCCGCATTGTAGCTGTCCGGGGTTTTATGCGGATCGGTGAGATCCCAGGAATACTTGTAAGCGTATCCCGCAAGCACATCACCGGGCAAAACAGATATTTTTTTCTCAGAGAGAAACTCCTCAAAGGCTAAGGCGATTTTTGCAGGGAGATCAAGGGCTGGGTGCCGGGAAAACACCTTGCCGTACACTTGAGCGCGGTGAGGGATGACTTCGCTGTCGTAAAGCTCATTCCTCATTGCATATAGCCTTTGAATCCGGTCAGACAGCCCCGGTTTGTTTGCATTGCTCATCACTATCGCCAGCTTTCGTTTGATTTACACAAGAGCTATGATCGGTCAAAATGGTGTATCCTCGCCGATATAGCACGCAATCCCCTTTTGGGCGAATATCTCTTTCATTCCGGATAGATCAATAGCGGACGGTTTATCATCATATGGGCTCTCCTTGCCAAGCTGACGCCACTTGGATTCCCCCAGGCGGTGAAATCGCAGAAGGTTTATTTCCTTTAAATCCAACCCGCTCATAAACCGGGCGGTGGCGGTCATGTTTTCAACGGTATCGTTATAGCCTGCAACCATTGGAACCCGTATGATCAGCCGCCCTTGATACCCGCTCCTGGCAAGAGCTGTTATATTGCTGAGAATAGGGGTGTTATCGACACCCGTGCGGGAGTGGTGAAGCGTTGGATCCACATGCTTGATATCGATAAAAGCGAAATCAATCTCATCCATCACCGCCTGAAAAACTTCTTCAGCTGCGAAAGCCGATGTTTCTATGGCGGTATGGATGTTTTCCCGCTTTAAAATTGGCAAAAGGGAGAGCAGAAATCCGGCTTGCCTGAGCGGTTCGCCGCCGCTGAAGGTAACGCCGCCGCCTTCTCCCCAAGAACCGCTGTCAATGCGGAGCCGCTCCATAAGCTGGTCTGCGGTGTAATCTTTCCCGCACAGCCTGATCGCGTCCAGGTGACATACTTCGGTGCAATGAAAGCTGATACAATCCGTGCAAATCCCCCGGTCAATCTGCAACGCCCCGTTTGCCGATCTAAGCGCACCGTGGGGGCAAGCCTTGACGCAACGGGAACACCCATCCCTGGCACGGCAGTTTTGCTCTGCAAACAAGATTTTACGCTTTGACTCCATGGCTTCGGGATTGGCGCACCAATCACACTTTAACGGGCATCCGGCAAAAAATATTGTGGTGCGGCAGCCTGGACCGTCATGGGTTGTAAAGCTTTCAATACTGGATATTAACGCTTTATCCTGGATTTCCATCATGCTTTTTCAAAATACCGGCACAGGGAGGCATTAAAGTTCCCGTCGATCCAATAGGGTTTAGCATAACCGGCACACTTACCGAGACCCGCTCCGTCATCGGCATATAACTTACAATGAGCACATTTTGGCAGGGTCTCAAATTCGGGGCAAAGCGGGGCGTCGATCAAAACGATTGCGTCACTCCAGCGGCAGAGCCCTTTTGCCACATCCAAAGGAGCAAAATTTTTGCAATCAGAATGATTGGGGGCAGATTTAATCATGATCTATCAAACTCCTATCCATTTGGATTGTGGACACGCGTCCTAAAGCCCACACTCATATTCAGTACGGGAAATGACCTCGTCTTGAATGGGCTTGCTTAATTCACACCAATAGTGGGTGAATCCTGAAACTCTCACCAGAAGGTCACGGTAATTTTCAGGGTGGCGCTGGGCATCCCGGAGATTGTTGCTGTCCACGATATTATATTGGATGTGGTGACCGCCCAAGCGCATGTAGGCACGGGTAAGGGCGAGAAGCTTTTTTGTTCCGGCATCTCCCGATATCGCGGTTGGGTGGAGCTTGAGATTGAGCATGGAGCTCTGGGTATTGGAATGATCCCACACCGTGGCCGACCGGAAGATGGCATAGGGACCGTTTTTATCGGTGCCCGGATAAGCCGACATGGAAGCGTCGGTATAAGTGGTGCCCGCAAGTCGTCCATCGGGAGTCGCTAAAGTCACACCCCCCTGGGCGTTATGATGGCCGGTGACAAACTGCCCCACTTGGAGTTTCTCGCCGTAGAGCGTTTCCTTGGATGTCACGATTTGCGGGAACCAATCCTCGTAATCGGCAAGGATCGCATCAACATATGGGTCGGCATTGCCGAATTTGGGAGCGCGGAGACAGTCGGCATAAATATCGTCATATTGATCCGAGCCATCCTTCTTGCGGCGGTCAAGTACTGAAAAACTGCCCGATTCCTCGGCGGTATCATAACCGAAATTGTGAAGCAGGGCATCGGTTAATTGCTCCAGACTGTATTTCCCTTCCTCAAAAACCAATTTCTTTATTTGTGCCAGGGAATTGACAAACGTAATTGTGCCGCTGGTTATGGCCAAAAAAGTCGTGTTATAACGGTATCCCTTTTGACCGTTGTGATGGCCGGTTTTTAGGCAGTCAGGCTTCATAAAGGAATTGATAACCGACATGTTGTTCTTGCGTGTGATGTCAAAATAAAGATTATTAAAGCGCGTGAGAACATCAAGGGCTTTGTCGATATAGGCCTTGAGCTGAGTAAGAAACTCCTCGTATGAATGAAAAACCCGGTTGTGAGGCGGAAATATCTGCTTTTTAAGATTGTGGTCATAACCGTTGAAGAGGGTCATCTCCAGCATTTTAGGCAAAGCAAACGGACGAATCCCCCCCATGGTGGTAAGTCCCGCTCCTCCTGGAATTTCATATTTTCTGCCGTTTAAATCGATGGTGTTATAGACCCCCGGAGCAATGGCCAGACAGCCTCCCACAGCGGCGGCGGCGGATTCTTCTTCCGTCATGCCCTCATGGCCAAAGTGCTTGACCAGCATCTTCCTAGAGGTTTGATTGTTGACCCAGGCCGGATATCCCGTGCCTGTCTTGTTGCATTTGGCGCACTGCAGCAGGAAATCCTCGGGCAGTTTCTCATCGTAAAGGCAGGTGATGGTAGGCTGCGGAGTAGAACAGCGGATTCCAGCCTCCACAAAAAGATATTCAAGACGGTTGACCGCCGGCGAGCCGTCCCTTTTAAGGCCTCCTACCGTGAGATTGTTATAGGTGTTTCCGGCATTTCCGCCCACGGTATTGGGGGAAGCGAAGATATCCATTGTGGTTAATTTGATTCTCTGCATCTCCAGGAGCTCAATAACCTCTTCCTCCGTAATTCGCCCCGCCTCGATATCCTGTTCGAACCAGGGATACAAAATCTGACCTAAGCGGCCGGGGGAAACGCCGCAGATCGGATCTTCATTGGACGCGGCAATATGAAGAGCGTGAAAAAGCTGAAGAGCTTCTCTAAACGTGGAAGGCCGATCAAAGGCGATCTTCCGAAGCGTCTTTCCCAATTCGGAATAAATATCGGCGTAGCTTTCCCCTGAATCCTCGACGACATGGCGACGCCGGATCTCATCAGGTAAAGCGCTCTCCCTGGCCGCCAGCTTTTCGGCGAGGGCGGCATGATTTAAAATCCAAGCCTGAATCCCCCGAATGGCAATGATGACGGCCTGATCATAATAAAATCGGTCCATGCCCAGAACACCGTCTCCATCAGCCCTTCCGGCAACGGCGTCTCGTTTTTCTTCCAGCAGCTTGACAAGCCCCTCCAAACCATATTGAAAAGGATAATAGAGGTTCATGGTTTCGCGGCCTTGAACGATGGTAAAGCCGGCATCATCATAGCTGACCTTTGATTCTTGAATCAAATCCTTGAGCGTCTTATCGGGCACAAACTCCTCCATTTGCCTTGATACCGCTTCGGCCGAACGGCCGTCCCAGCTTTGGGCAAGCCGCCGATAGGCCGGAAAATCTTCTTTCCTCAGGCCAAATTTTCCCGCCACCGACTTGACCTCTCCGAAATCGGAGGTGACATTTCCGCCGCCTGTGGCGATCACCCGTTTTCCTCCCGAGAAATTTTCATTCGATCTTGCCAGAAGGAAGCTGTTTTGAATCCAGGGCATAGCGAAAGAACCCCGGTAATTTTTTGATTTCTGCAGGGCAAGCTTCTCGCCCGGCCATATCGTGGGAGTGAGATGTTCAAAGGCGCTTTTGAGCGCTTCGGCGCGCCTTATCACGGGAACGGAACCGTCCAATTCATCCCATCGGCGGGTATACCAATACGTGAATTCATTATCCGCCGAGGAAAGAGATTGATAAAATAACCCTAAAAGCCTTTTGACATTCCCGCCCGTGCCTTCTTTCTCCTCACGAGGTGTATAATCGAATTCGGGCGTGTATGCTTCGGATTTGATCTGCTTTGCAGCCGTCACCGCCATTGTGATTACCCCCTTATGATTAAGATTTGACCGCGCCTGTAAAAGCTTGCAAATTATCCATCGGCGAGGATGTGGATAAGCCGCAGGCAGGAGCGATAATATCAATATTCGATTTGATCAGATGCTCCGTGCGGGCTTCGATAGCCTCTTTCTTCCCTGATTCCAAAAGATAGGTGCTAAGATTCCCCATGGTCAATAGATCGGGATATTCTTCCTTCAGCCCCCTTAAATTGACCATGGCGTCTGTACTGATCACATCGGCATAAAACTCAGGCAGGTATTGCTTCACGCTGTTCATATTGCCGCAGATATGGAGAATCACGCTCCTGTCGGCGGCCTGAACGGCCTCGGTCAATTTATTGATATAGCGCACGGCAAATTCGGAGAACATTTTGGGCCCCAATATTTCGCCTGTAGCGGTGGGATCGGCGATCGAGATGATATCCGCTCCGCTTTCCAGCAGGGTCAGGGCGTAGGCGATCAAAAAATCGGTGACATAATCAAGAACACGGTGCGCTTCAGAAGGTTTTTTCCGAAGCTCTTTCAAAAAAGTCATGGGGTCGACGATCGAAGCCGCCGTGCTGATGGGACCTGTCAGACTGCAAATCAACGGCAAATCCCCCCCGGATAAAGCCGCGGCAGCATTTGCGATGGTTTCAACCCGCCCCTTTTCCAGCAAGGCGGGGATATCCCTGTATTCGACCGCCGATACCGAAGGAAAGAGCTCCCTGGCGATTTTAGGCTCACATTCCAGGGTGCCGAAATCGATTTCCGCCCCCAATATCTCGGGTTCGATTGTCATGCAAAAGGGCACGCCGATGTTCTCGAAGCCGGTAAGCGAGGCCACCCTTTGCGCCAGAGCGCTCATCAGGAGGGCGTCGGAATGAGCGGCAGGCAGAACACTCTCCGAATCCCGCATGACATCAACCACTGCGGCATTCATCATGCCGCCGGGACAGATAACGGGCTTACGGTCGATGGATTTTCGCTTGATCGTTCTGAACAAACGCTCTTTGGGTGATAATTGAGACATGCTATCAAGCTCCTTTATGAGATGAGTCGAACAGCCTGTTCAGCAGTTTCAAGGCATCGGAGGCATTGGTGGAATAGCCGTCGGCGCCGATCTTATCGGCAAAGCGCTGAGAAATGGGACCACCGCCGATAATCACCTTAAAGTGATCACGGATACCCTCCTCCTTGAGCAGGGTGATCACCTCTTCCATGTGCGGCATGGTGGTGGTCATCAGGGTAGAAAGAGCGATGATCTGCGCCCCCGCCTCCTTGGCCTTATCCACGATGATCCGCGGCGGGATATCCCGGCCCAGATCAATCACCTCATAGCCGCCGGCATCAAGCATAATGCGCACGAGATTTTTTCCGATATCGTGGGTATCCCCTTGCACCACAGCGATAACAACCTTTTTCAGATTTTGGCCATCCTCCCGCTCAATATGCGGGGAAAGCACCTGAATGCCGGCATCCATGGCATCGGCGCAGAGCATCAGCTCAGGAATAAAATATTCCTCCTCCTCGAACAAATCGCCCGCCCTTCTCATGCCGTCGGACAGGCCTTTGTCTATGGCCTCGAAGGGGTCATATCCCTCGTTGATCACTTGGTTTGCGGTATCGCGGGAGATGTCCTCATCCATATCCACAACCGCGTCGGACAGCTTTTGAAATAATTCTTCCTTTGCAATCGCCATTACAATATCCTCCTACAGCGCATTCTTCATGCGATATTTTCATCTTTTTTTCGGCCGGCCAAATGGCTGTATTTGCGCACCGCGTCAACCATGGCCTTGAGATTTTCTACAGGGATATTGGGAGCAAGGCCGCAGCCGGGTTGAATGATCACTCCGCTTTTATGCTTCAGTCTCTCTATCATGGCCTTGATATCACGGTCAACTGTTTCGGGCGTACCTAAAAACAAGGTATTGGCGGGATCCACCCCTCCCGCTACCGGAAAACGGCGGTAAAAAATCTTCTGAGCCACCGCAATATCAACCAACTCTGAAAACCAAAAGGAATCGGCCCCGGTATCCTTCATCTGGTCGATGATCGGATACTCGCCGCCGCAGGGATGAAACTGAGCAATCAGCCCCGCGTCATGAATACCGCGCAAGAGACGTCCCTGATGAGGGATCACGATATCGGTAAACATTTTGGGCGAAAGCACCGAAGGACTGCACATGCCGTCCGCCAGCTCAAAAATATCCCCTCCGGCTCTCTTCACTGCCTGGGCCATCCAAATAATGGTGTCCGTTACCTTGTTGCCGATTACATCAAAAAAATCTCTGTCGGTGGCCAGGACATTCATCATTTTCTCGACACCCAACAAACGCGATACGGTGTTGAAAACCCCATGACTTGTGACATGATACACCACCTCGTCTCCCGCTTCCTTCCGCATAAGGCGGATCTGGTCCAACACCACCTTTAAGTGCGGCTCTGTTTCAGGATCGGGGATTTTAATGGCTTCGGCCTGCTCTTTGGTGAATATCGCAGCCTCTCCGAACTGATGATGGTCATCGTGGGGGAAATACAGCTTGCAGCCCAGACTCTTCTGAACGGCATACGCGGTACGAATATTGAAGCAGTCTGCCCGCACCACCTCCCATACCGCCAGCTCGGCTTTGGCCAATGCCTCGGGGTCGTTCAAAATATCCTCGTCAAAATCCCGGCCGATCAGGCGGGGTCCACTGGCCGCGTCATTGGCAAAGACGGGGATATAATCCACTGGTTTGAATTTGTAGGCGTTGAACACACGCTCACGGGAAGTCATCCTATCACTCCTTCCGACATCTCATAGATCGTTTCCGTTACCTTGATATGGGGGCATTGCCGTCCCACAACCACCCGCCTCCCTCTTTCATAACGCTCCAAAACCGCGGCCTGATAATCCTTCCCGGGTATAGGATAACCATGATAGAAAGCAAGGCTATATGTTTCCAGGGGCGAAAATGTGAATGGGCAAACATGGACAACACCACGCCCGCCCTCCGCAAGGAGGCTTTTCAGGAGCAGCACTTGATATTTGGCCGCGAATCGGCGATGATGTTTTTCACCCAGAACAGCAGGCAGAGCCTGCATATCACAAAGAGATATCACCTTGACTCCATGGTCAAAAGCCTTTGCCCCATAATCGGCAAGCGCTTCGGTGAGGGATAAAAGCGCCGCTTCCACCTCGTCAGGATACCGCAGAAGCCATAACGGCAGCCGGGGCGAGCAGACATCACAAAGCAGAGAATAGGGCGCCATCATATTGAGCCAGAGGTTATTTGCTTCCGCGAGAACGTTCAATGAATCCAGCAGATTTTTTAGTTTTTCCTCAAGAAAATGGCATGGGAGACGGTTCAGTTCTTCATGACAATTGATCAAGGGGATCACATCTCCGAAACCGCTGACAGTAGGCGTGATATCAGCCCCAAGAAGGCGGGCCTCAAGAGCCGGGGCCCCTTGATAAGTATAAAAGAGGCCGCCTACTTCCTTTGCGTTTTTTGCCTCATCGGAGCAAAACCGGCTCAAAGCCTCGCGGGTTAATTCAGGATTCATGGGTTATCTCCTAAAAATTCAGTGATTTTACGAACAGCTTCTCAAAATCCGGGGTGTTGGCAAGCTCAACTTTTTCCACCGATTCCACAAGGGCTTTCATCTGTTCTCGGAAGGTCTTATTGAGCAGAAAAGCTGCCGCCCCCGATTGGGATGTGTTTCCGATAAAACGCACTTTGCCCTTGAATACACGCGGCAGAAGCCTGATATCGAGGAGGCTCCTCTCGCGCAGATGATAGCCGAAGGACCCTGCGATCAAAACTTCATCCACCGATTCCGGAGGAACATTCAACTGTTCCAGCAGGGCCACGATTCCGGCGTATACCGCACCTTTGGCAAGCTGAACCTGTCGGATATCCTTTTGGGTGAGATAGACCTTATCCGTGAGATAAAACGTGGTTTTTCCCTCCGTCAATCTGATCTGCTGTTTGATCTTTTCAGAATATCGCGCTTCGCTCTCCTTGACAAACCGTCCGTTTTTGCCTACGATTCCGGTTCGGACAAGCTCACCCACGATATCCAATAGACCGCTGCCGCATATCCCGATCGGTTCCATTCCCCCAATGGTTTTATAGTTGACATTTCCTTCTTCATCAATGGAGAATTCCTCCACCGCCCCCGGCGCGGCTCGCATACCACAGGTAATATTCATGCCCTCAAAGGCAGGGCCGGCCGCCGTTGAAGTGGCCGCAAGCTTCCCGTTCTGCGCGACAGCCATCTCGCCGTTGGTCCCGATATCAATAAAAAAAGTAACACCTTTTCTTTCTGTAAGGCGTGACGCCAATACTCCGGAGGTAATATCCGCTCCCACAAAAGCCGATATGATCGGCGGCAGGTATATGCTGCCAAAGGGGGAAATGCCCAGCCTTTTCGCAGGCAGATAACTGTTTCCCGAAAGATTGGTGTGATAAGGATAGCTGCCCAAAGGGGTGGGGTCAATTCCCGCCGCAAGATGAAGCATTGTCGTATTTCCGCTGTAAACGACGTCATAGATATGAGCGGGATTGATCTCCGCTCTTTTGACGAGTCTATCTCGCAGTTCAGCGAATGCCCCCAGAAAGGCTTCATATAAAGTTGTCAAGCCATCGTCAGAAGCGAAATGGATGCGGGATAGAACGTCTTGCGCATAAGCGCTTTGCGGATTAAGCATAGACTCATGGGCGAAATGTTCCCCCGTTTTTAAATTGACCAGTTCGGCCACCAGGGTGGTCGTACCAATATCAAGCGCGATACCGTATACTTCACCCGCCGTATCGCCCGGTTCGCTCCCCAGAGGCTTTCCATCCCCCAAAATAATCGTATTGCGGCCATCAAACTGTTTCGTAACATAAGGATCCCTATGATAATTGAAAGATTCGCCGCCAGCTAAAATCTGAAGCTTTCTGTTCTCGTCCGCTTTACTTTCCCAAAAAACACCAATATCCTCCAAAACAGCGCTTTGACAAGCTAAAACATACCCTTCCTTCTGCTCGATTTCACTCAGCCGGTGAGAACATTCCCTCTCGATCTCGGAATACCCAAGGGGATCGGCCAACCTGACCTTGCACTTGCCACAAGTACCTACCGCGTTGCAGGGAGCCTCAATTCCAAGGGCCAGCGCACGGGCTGCCTCCAATATAGTCGTACCCTCTCTTACCTCAATTTGAACGTCTTGATTGATAAATCGAACAACCGGCACGATAACACACCTTTCACCTGTGATTGGTTTTCAGCCTATCGAGTTCACCTCGCCAAATGAACCAGATCAATATTTCCCATATTTCTCATGCACCCTGCAAATCGCCCGAATATTCTCCGGCGGAGTATCCCGGGGAACGGAACAATTGGCACTCAGGATAAATCTTCCGCCTGCCTTGCCGTCCTTTATGCATTGCAGGGCCGCTTCCGCCGCTGTTTCCGTCGTTCCCTGATGGAGCACATCCACTGTGTGCAGATTGCCGAAGGCCACAACTTTGTCACTGAATCTTTGCTTGAATTCGGATATTGCTATCTCGTCAAAATGGATGATGTCCACATTCTCCTCACAAACCAGATCCAACCGGTCAGACCAGCAGCCGCAAGTGTGATACATGGTTTTTTTGGCGCCATATTCCTTTAAGGAACCCAAGAACCGCTTTGAATAAGGGTGGACAAACTCACGGTAATGCTTTAAGGATATACATTCGGTATTGGCGACAGGATTGGAGGTGTGGATAATATCAGCGCCTCGGTCGATCAAGGCTTTCCCGTAAGCAATCAGGTTGTCGGTAAGAAAGGAAAGCAGTTCCCTGGCCTCATTCGGATGCCTGATCAAATCGCGGTAGAAATTGGCTTCACCCCTTAGCATACAAGCTGAACGGAAAGGCTGGGACACCCAGGCAAAGAGCGGTACGTCCGGACCGGCTGCCGCTTTTAGCTTTTGCACAAGCGAAAGCATATAGGGCATCCGCCCGTCGGTATTGGGATTGACGAGCTTTAATTTATCCAATTCAGCAAGGGATTTTAAAAAAGGATTGTAATCCACGTATGGAGAATCATCCTCCGGAAATACAAGCTTGGCTCCCAGCGCCTCATCCACCACAGGAACAGCGTTGATATCCCACACCCCGTCTTGATTGAAATCCTGCCTAACCTTGATTTGCGCCCCGATAAAAGAATCGGGGTCCGTGAAAGCCTGGGAAAGGGAGAATCCGGCATATTTCATGCCGAATTCCCTCGTGCTCAAAAGGAATGGGATGCGGTCGGGCAGCTCATGGTTGCAGACCGCCAGTATACGCTCCATAGAAGTCATCATCAGTCTCTCCAGTTATTTCTTATCATATGGATTGTATTCATTGGTATAGATGTCCGAAGGCTTCACCGCGTCCTTCTTGACAATGCCGTTATCGACCATGAAATCAATCCAGTAAGTTACCATGCTTTCAGGCCACAGACCATAATTTACCAATTTAACAGGTTTCCAATACTTGGCCAATTCCGGGTTTTGACCATGCTTCGTCAAGATCTTCTTGACGACTTCCCGCGCTTCATCCGGGTGGGCCTCTGTCCATTGATCGGTCTTCACCAGGGCGGCCACCAGCTTCTTGGTTGTTTCGGGATATTTAGCCATAAGATCGCTGTTAATAAAATATCCCCAACCGGAACCCGCAAGTTCCGGACCCAAGACAGTATAGAGATCGGAGAGTTTTTTTGCGGTGCCGTTTTCAATGAGCTGATCCGCTATTGGGGAACCGTCCACGACCAAATCAGCCTGTTTGCTTTGGAGCACCTGCTCATGCTGGGCGATCGGAACAACGATGATGTTTACATCGTCTACTGTCAGGCCGCCTTTGGCCAGATACTGACGGGTGATGAATTCAAACATGGCACCCTTAGCGCCCAGGGCAATGGTCTTGCCTTTCAAATCCTGCGGGGTTTTAATCGTATCATCATCCGCGCGAATCAATAATTGATAACCGGGGTTCTGGTCGCTGCCGATTGCGGGGCCGCCATAGATAACCTTGATGGGGGTGCCCGCAGCAGCCGCGTTGATGAAGGCCGGAATTGCCGCATTGCAAATATCGGCCTGACCGCCCGCGATCGCCTGGATGGCCGCCGAACCGCCGCCAGCAAGTCCGGCTTCCTCTACCTTCAAGCCTTCCTCGTCAAAAAAGCCTTTCTCCAGCGCGATGTCAAAATTTACAATGTCGCCGTAGTTATTGACAATGTAGCGGAGCGTATAGTCTTCTTCTGTTTTGCCCTTACCCGTCGTCAGAATGACTCCGGCCACAATCGCCACAACGATGACTGCCGCGATCGCGGCGATAACGGTTTTTGTGCTTCTTCTTAATGTTGCCATTGAAAATCCCTCATTTCTAAATAATATTTAATCTTTGGAAATGTGCCATATATTTATTGTCATGGACAAGGCTTTCTTCCCAGGCAAAATATTCCTTTGCCTCTTTCTTGCCATATTCAGAGAGAGGAATATGCCAATCGTCGAGATCAAACCCTGCCGAGCCTTCCTCGAGAGAATATCCTTTTGCCGCCCATGCTGCGCACCCACCCTCAATTACTTTGACGTTCCCATAGCCCAATTCAGACAAGGCAACGGCGGCGAATACCGCTTCAATGGGGTCGGCGGCGGTAAGCAGAATGGAAGTGGCTTTCTCAGGCACTGCCGTGCTGATTCTCTCCTCCAACCTCCCTCTGGGAATCCACCTGCTCTCCTGGATATGTCCCGCGGCAAAATCCCGCCCATAGCTTACATCAATGAGAAGGGGAGGATTTTTACCTGAAAGCGACTCCCGGGCCGCTTCGACGCCGAGCAACTCAACTGAGCCTCGATCGCGCTCATCATCCAGATACCGGTTTGGGGGACTTCCCCGCTCTAATCTGTATCCACGCTCCTTCCAACCATCCAGCCCGTCTTTCAGCACAAAGACATGCGGGAATCCCATTTTGATGTACCAATAAGCGGTGATGGCGGAGCGGGTTTCCCCGTCACTCACCAAAACGATATCCGCGCCGCGGACCGGTACGGCATCTTCGGCGTTTTGTATGGCCTGCCCGCCCGGATAGGACAGGGAATCCGCGATATGCCCCGCTTCATATTCATTTTTTGTGCGCGTATCAATGACATAAAGAGGATTTTTATCTGAATTTTCCTGCCGGAACTTTAGACCCTCAGGTGAGATCAAAGGAATATGATTGGCCTGAGCGAGCTTTTGCGCCGCCAATTCTGCTTTATTCCGACTGTGAGAAGAAGGAACGGATGCGGCAGGCATTTCCTTTTGCAGCTCATAGCCCGCCAGAACCCAGCCAAGGGTGCCGTTGGTCAGATCGAGAACCTCTCCCAAACCCAATTTCTTGACGGTTGCGGAAGCGATAAAGCCCCGGGTTCTGCCGGCGCAGGTCAATACTACCTTCTTGCCGCGTTCCATATAATCAGATATCGCCGCAAAAAGCTCCACGCCCGGGATATTGACCGCCCCGGGTATGCTGCCTGTCTGGTTTACCTCTTCGGCCGGGCGCACCTCAATCACGGTATATCTGGTCAAATATGCATGAAGTTCTTCGGGGGATATCGGTGTCACATCCTGCCAGATCTCGCCAACAATCTCCCCAAAGGCTTTGCTGGGCACATGCAAGCCCTTAACTTCCGGAAATCCTGCGGATTTCCAGCCATCAAGCCCGCCTGCAAGGACATAGACATTGGTATAGCCGCCCTTCTCCAGAGTATTGGCGGCACAAAGCGCCCGATTGCCATCTCCGCTGTATATGACCGTTTTGATTTCCTTATTCGGCACCGATTGAAGAATCTTTCTCTCAAGGGAACGGCGGGAGATAATGGCTGCCCCGAAAATATGGCCTCTTTCATATTCGCAGCGCTCTCTTACATCAATAAGCGCAAAAAGCTCATCGCTTTCCAGAAGATTGTTCAATTGGGCGGGAGATATTGATTTTGCCATGATCGTCTTCCTTTACTCTTCATTTATGGTGGGTTTCCAGAAGGTCAGCTTTTTCTCTATTATCTCTAAGATAAAGTTGAGAATGATCCCGATTAAAGCGATGGTTAAAATAGAGACATACATTTTTGAGATCTGGAAATTATATTGGGAATTGATCACCTGGAATCCGAGGCCAGCCTTTGCTCCGATCATTTCCGCCGCAACAAGAGCCTTAATCGCTGATCCGGAACCGAGCCTCAATCCTGTCATCAAGGAGGGTACGGCCCCTGGCAGCACCACTGAGGAAAGAATCCTTTCAGTATCCGCCCCCATGGAACGGGCGGCCTTAATCAACAGCAAATCGGTGTGCCGGACCCCGCTTATGGTATTCAGCAAGATGTCCCAAACCGATACCCAGAATACGATGGTCACCTTTGATGTCTCTTCGATACCGAAAAACAGGATGAACACAGGAAAGAGAGCCAACGCGGGTATTTGGCGGCAAATATGCACCAGCGGGGAGAAGAAATCAGAAAAGCTCTTAAAATATCCGATCAAAAGTCCTAACGGTATTCCGATCAGAAGGGCAAAGCCGAAACCCAGCAAGGCTCGTTGAAGGCTGATCAGGATGTCGGGAATCAACTCGTGTTCGCCCAAGAAGATCAGCTGAAACCAAGTGATCAGCACATCAGAGAAAGGGGGAAGCAAAGAGGGTCTGATTATTTTCAGACTGGGCAAAATCTCCCACAACGCAAGGATGAAGAAAATCAGAGCACTTTTCTTGATCAATTTTATGACAAATTCCATTATATTCCATCTCCATTATGTATGATCTGCGAGGGCGGGGTTTTGCCGTGAAGAGAATCCGCTATCCTGCGGGTAAGTTCGAGGTAATCTGGTGTGAGGCGCACTCCATCGCGGGGACGGCGGAGTTCTATGGGAAAGATGTCCCGCAAGGTTCCCGGATTTGCGGAAAGAACAACCACCCTGTCGGAAAGATATATGGCCTCGTCTATGCTATGGGTAACAAATATGATGGTTTTTTGAGTCGCCGCCCAAATCCGCAAGAGCTCATCCTGCAATATTTCGCGGGTTTGCGCGTCGAGAGCACCGAAAGGCTCATCCATCAGCAGCACTTCGGGGTCATACGCGAGGGCCCGGGCAATCGCCACCCGCTGTTTCATCCCCCCCGAGAGCTCATATGGATACCTTTCGGCAAATTCCTCAAGCCCCACCAATTCTAAAAATTTCTGGCTGATTTCCCGCCGTTCCTGCTTGGGCATTCCCTTGACCTCAAGTCCATATTCAACATTTTTCCGCACTGACCGCCAGGGGAACAGGGCATAGCCCTGCATCACGATACCTCGATCAAGCGCGGGTCCCTCAACCTTTTTTTCGTCTATATAAATGCCACCCGAGGTAGGCTCAGAGAGTCCTGACAGCAAATCAAGAAATGTAGATTTTCCGCAACCTGACGGGCCTACAATGCTCAGAAACTCCGATTCCCGAACATCAAGACTAAAATCTTTAAGCGCAACAAACTGCTTCACGTTATTGCCCTTTTCCCGTTTGCGGGTAAAACACTTGTTCAGAACCCTAACCGAAATTTTCACACTTTTATCGGCTATTTGTCCAATGCTCATTCAATCTTCTCTCCTTTTGGCACTACAGTTTTCTCGTCATCCTCTTCATCCCATCTACCACTCAAAACAATCTATACAATCCCTATGTGTTTAGTGAGTATTATTGTGCAATAAAATCATCTCCCTGTCAATAGTTTTTTGCTGTAAATTCACGCAAACGTTTGAGTCTTATCGTTTTAAAAAGAGAACCCCATGATCCAAAAATTCATGGGGTTCATTCTATCTTTACTGAATGAGGAACAGCCTCCGAAAAATAAAAAAACTGCTGACAAATACTACTTTGTCAGCAGCCCATTCAGGGAAGTTAGGTCAAAAAAAATGCGTTTGAGCAGCACACATCAATCAATCAATCAATCAATCTTCATAATGACCTTTACATGAAATAATCCACAAGTTATTGTTCTCATCAAAATGATAAAAGCAATTTGATACATTTTATTTAAAATTTCAAAGAAAACAAACTTCATCTTCGATGAAGTTTGTTTTCTTTGGGGTGAATGATGGGGATCACTCCGCTTCGCCTCCGGCTCCGCTTTCATGCCGGGGCGGGAAATTGCTCCCTTTGGTCGCATTTTCTTTTCCGCCCGTTCGATCCCCATCATTCAAAAAAAGAAAACTTCATCTTCGATGAAGTTTGTTTTCTTTGGGGTGAATGATGGGGATCGAACCCACGAATGCCGGAGCCACAATCCGGTGCGTTAGCCACTTCGCCACATCCACCATAATATATGGCGTGCCTGGAGAGATTCGAACTCCCGACGTTCTGCTTAGAAGGCAGATGCTCTATCCAGCTGAGCTACAGGCACAACTCAATTCCGCCGCTGAATCCGGCAGATTTTCAAATAACAGCCAGAGCAGAGGGCCCTGAACAATACTACCTTCGTCTTTGCCCTCAATCGCTTTAATCCCCAGGACTCTGACCATTTTCTGACAGAACCTGTGAATTCCTTTGTCTGTTACCTTGAATATTATGCACAAATTGCACTGAGTTGTCAACCTAAAAAGTTCAGTCCGATCGCAATTCTGGTATGAGTCATCTGCAATTTCAATCGTTCTTTCATTTTAATCCTACCTTGTCAGGCTGCTGTATCTTTTTTCCTGAGACAAAGAAACCGCTGCTTACGGACGGAAAGTTCGTAAACAGCGGTTTCTTTGTTGATATGATTTATTTTGCTGTCTGAGTTCTGGAAACCGGAGCTCTTCCGGCCTTTCTTCCCTTACGGTAGTCGCAGTAGCCGCTCAAGCCGATCATTTCACCGTATTTAGCAAGGTTCATTATAATAATATTCGTCCAGATATAGCCGAAGTTGTTCGCAGATCCAGAAGCAATGAACTGGACATTCAAAAAAAGTCCGAGCAGCGCAGTCCAGAATAATCTGAAGCCCAGAATCATTAAAATGCCAATGGCCATTTCACAAAGAGGAACAAAGAAATCAGTTAGTCCGGGCACACTGTTGAAGATATGGCCCGCAACCCAGGCCCACAATTTATTGATGTATAAAGGGTCGAAACCATGTGCTTTTGGCGGAAGCATGTTGGCCGCCATCGTATCAATCAATTTGGACGCGTGTCCTCCCTGGAAATTCAGCCAACCCGTCGTTGCTTTTCCCCATCCGGCTTGCAGCCAGGCCCAGCCGTAAATAATACGGGCCACCGTGAAAATAACGGCCAAAACAGCTGTCTTGGTCTCTTTAAATTGTTCCTTTATCCAGCTAAAATAATTAAACATCGTCTGATAAAATTCCCTCCTTATATAATTATTAACCAATAACAATATTAATATTATACCTCTGTTTCCCGGAAAAGCGTCCTTAAGCAATCCAATACTATCTTTATAATGTATATAATTTCATAATGATTATAAAGTATTTGCGGGATTAAAGCAAGGATACTGTCAATAAATCTGTCCCTTGATATTGAGTTTTGATGCTTACCGCAAAGCAAATGATCGTCGAACAAGAAGAAAAAACCTGACCATTCCAAGCTGGTTAAATGTGCTGAAAAGGCAGGAGTTAACTTTTCTCCGGTGCTTCAAGATGCTTTGAAGACCGTCTTGGTATTCAGTAAATCAAATTTTAACATCTTCCTCAGGCTTCAATACAGGCAATTCTACCTGCACGGTGTCGGGGTATTTTAATCCCGTACCCGTGTTGAGTATAACAACTTTCTCATCTGCACCAATCCAGCCCTGCTCTCTTAATTTGGATGCAGCAGCTAAGCAGGCCGCCCCTTCTGGGCAGACAAAAGCGCCTTCAGCTGCCGCCAGATCAACCTGAGCCTTCAGGATTTCATCGTCTGCGACGGCGATTGCACAGCCATTCGTCTCATATACAGCCTGTAAAACTAAGAAATCGCCGAGTGCTTTGGGAACCGTAATCCCAAAAGCGATAGTTTTGGCATTTTCCCAGAACACGGAAGCTTCCTTTTTCTCTTCCCAAGCTTTAACGATCGGAGCGCAGCCTGTGGCCTGAACCGCTACAAGCCTGGGCATCTTTTCACCGATCCATCCCATGCTCTGCAGTTCCTTAAGCGCTTTGTAAATTCCGATGATTCCTACGCCCCCTCCCGTCGGGTAAAGAATAACATCAGGGACTTCCCAGTTGAACTGCTCCGCAATTTCCAGACCCATCGTCTTTTTTCCTTCAATTCTATAAGGCTCTTTTAATGTGGACGCATCAAAAATACTGTGTTTGGCCACGGCCCGGCCAACAATCTTGCCGGCGTCACTGATCAGACCATTGACAAGGTAGAGGTCAGCGCCGGTTATCGCGCATTCGTTGCGCGTGATTTCCGGAGCGTCTTCAGGCATTACGATGATGCATTTGATTCCGGCACGAGCGGTATAAATAGACCAAGCGGCACCTGCGTTACCGTTGGTCGGCATGGCCAGGGCTTTAATCCCCACTTCCTTCGCCCTGGATACTCCGACGGCCGCCCCGCGGGCTTTAAAGGTCCCCGTCGGAATAATTCCTTCGTCTTTTAAATAAAGGTTATTCAGACCAAGCTTGGGCCCAATTGTTTTCAAGGGAATGATGGGCGTCATTCCTTCGCCCAAGGAGACAATATTCTTATCGTCTTTCACGGGTAAAATTTCACGGTAACGCCAAAGACTCGGTTCACGGTTTGCCAGATCGCTTTTTTTCAAGGCTTTTCGGGCAGACTCCAGATCATACTGTGCAAGCAATGGACTGCCGCAAAGGCATAACTGTGTTACTTTATCCGCATCGTAGGTTTTTCCGCATTTCGGACATTTCAAATGGGTTAAATAGCTTATTGGCATTTTGGCCCTCCTAAATTTCTTTATTTGATTGGTTATTTGTCTTTTTCAGCGCTGTAAACCTTTAGCTTCCGAGGGTCTTCCTTGCCGTTAAGCCAGCGATTGCGGAAGTAAATCAGAAGATCTGTCGATACCATGATAAAATTGAGCAAGTATAAATATACAACCTCATCATACCGATAGTAAATTTTATTCAGAATCCCCGCAGCATATCCGATGAGGATGACGATCAGGAAAGATGCGCTTTTACCCTTAATGGACCGTGAAGTATAAGCTTTATAAATGGAAAAGGGCCATGCCGCACCGAAACAAACCAGCATAATGATTTCAAAGATGCTCATAATCAGACCTCATTTAGCGATAGACTCTCAGCATTGGCCGAGGCAGTTTGGTCATTTTCTCTCATTTACCTTGAGTTTTCTATCACTCACCTTGGTGTATTTCTCATTTACTTGGATACCTTTCCCTATTTTCTAATTTATTTTATCTATCATACAATTTTATTTTATGTATTACAATAAAATTTTAATTCATGAGTCCGGTTGATCAGACAGTCCCTTCGAAGCGTTGAGATCACAAAAATTAAATTGTATAATTATTTAAGGAGTTTCAACGACAAATAGGGTTTCATGGCTATATGGCTATTAGAGAGGAATGAATTACACTTGGATACGAAAGAGATCCTGCTGGAAAACCTGAAAGCAATCGCCCGGGGGCTTGCTGAAACATACGGACGCAACAGTGAGGTCGTCGTGCACGACCTGAGGGATTTGGAACATTCCGTGGTTTACGTAGCCGGTAATTTAACGAAACGGGAACCCGGTATGCCGATTACCGACCTTGTCGTCAAAGCGCTGCGCCAGGAAGGAAACAGTGCCCAAGATATCATCGGTTATAAAACCGTGACGAAAAACGGCCGCGTTATGAAGTCCTCGACAATTTTCATCCGGGACGATAAGGGAGAAATTTTTGCCTCACTTTGTCTGAACTATGACCTGACAGAGATGTTGAATTTCAAAGCCATTCTGGAAGATTTCTCGCAAATCCGGGGGGCAAATGACGAGAAGCAGGAAACCTTTGCCACCACGGTCCAGGAGACGATCGAATCCTTAGTCAGCCAGGCCGTCGAAATCCTCGGCAAGCAACCGGCTACGATGTCCACCGATGATAAAGTGCGGCTGGTGGGAATTTTGGAGAATAAGGGAGCCTTTCTCATTAAAGGCGCTGTTGACTACGTGGCGGCCGTGCTTGGTGTCTCCAAATTCACCATCTATAACTACCTGAATAAGCTGCGTTCCACCAACGGATTGAATCTGATTTGAGGATTTACGCTGCTTGAAAAGCGCTCAAGTACTGACCATGCTCTCCCCGATCAGACAGGCTAACAAGTTTGAGCGTTGGAGAATATGACTGATTGAAACGAATTCCTGCAGGGAATGGGCCCCTTCCCCTACTGCGCCGAGACCATCCAGCGTCGGAATACCCAGGGCCGCCGTAAAACACCCGTCGCTGGCGCCCCCGGTACCGGCTCCTGCCAGCGAAAAACCAAGCTTTTGGGCAATGTCTTGGGCCCTGGCAAGCAGTATCTTGCTGGTCTCCGCTTCCATGGGCGGCCTCTTGATCGCACCGCTGGCCTGAATCGTCGTCCCCTCGAGATGAGGTTTTAAATGCCGAACCAAACCGGTCAGACGCTCCGCCTCCCTCAGGGATTGGAAACGCAAATCCACTTCGGCATATGCCTTCCCGCTAACGACGTTAGGACCCGTGCCACCGCTGATTACACCGACGTTAACGGTCGAGCCAAGTGTGTAGTCGGTCAGCCCATGCAGGTAGATGACCTGATGGGCCAGCTCTTCAATGGCGCTTCGCCCTTTGCTGTGGTCAATACCGGAATGAGCGGGGATCCCTTGAATCTCAAGTTTATAACGCGCGACCCCTTTGCGCGTGGTCTTTAGCTTTCCCTCGGGCCCTAAAGCAGGTTCGAGCACAAACACCGCGTCGCTTTGACGCGCTTCCTTTTCAATCCATTCCCGGGAAGTCGGGCTGCCAACTTCCTCGTCCGTATTCACCAGAAACACGATTTTTTTCCGCACCACATCGCGCTTAACCAAACTGCCGATGGCATACAAGCCCTGAACCAGGCCGCATTTCATATCAAAGACCCCCGGTCCAAAAGCCCGGCCGCCTGCGATATAAAAGGGCCTTTTTTGCGCTTCCCCTTCCGGCCAGACGGTGTCGGCATGGCCCAGAACAAGAATTTGCCCCGGCCCAGAGCCGACCTGCATTTTAGCATGATCGCCAAAGTCCCTTTGGGCTATGAATTCCACCGCGCCGCCCGTTAATTCCCGGAACCGCTCAGCCGCGTAATGCACCGCTTTATCCGTCAGCCCTTTATTGTTGCTGGGTGAATCCAAATTTACCAAAGCCTCAAGGTCCTTAAGCATCAGGTCCAGATGATTATTTTCCCCATTGAAGATTTCACTCACGAGCCGCCGCCCCCCCTCCTTATCAATGGCTTTCCAACCAGTCCGCGATCGCCTTCAAGCGGGCCCGCCTCTGCTGTGGTCTGCCCGTAGCCGCCATAGCATGCGACGCGCCGGGAAAGCGGATAAACTCAACCTCTTTGCCCAAGCGGCGCAGGGCGTTAAACCATTGTTCAGATTGTTCAATCGGACAACGCTGGTCGTTCTCACCATGCAGTAAAAGAACCGGCGTCGAAACCTGCGGCGCGTACCGGATTGGCGAGCGCTCCATGAGCAGCTCTTCATCCGTCCACAGCTCACCCCCGCCCAGTTCCGCTTTATTGATGCTGAAGCCTAAGTCGCTGTTGCCGAATTTGCTGTACAGATTGCAGACGGTGCGCTCGGAAATGGCGGCTTGGAAACGGTGATCGTGTGCGATCAGCCAGTTGACCAGATAGCCCCCGTAGCTGCCGCCCATCAGGAACAGCGGACCGGTTATTTTTTCCTCCCGGCCGACGGTATCCAGGAACCCCAGGACATCGCCGGCGTCTTTATTTCCCCATTCACCGACAATCGCCCGGGAGAAGCTCTGCCCATAGCCCGAACTTCCCCGCGGATTGCCAAAGATAACCCGGAAGCCTAAGCTGCATAAATAAAGAAAATCATAAAAGAAGGTATCGCCAAAACTCAGGTGCGGACCCCCGTGAATAACCAGCACTGATCCCAAAACCGGCTTGCTGCCCGGACTTCGGGGAGTCATTGTCCAGCCGCGGGTGATGATTTGGTCCTGAGAAGTATATGCATAAGCCTTGATTTCCACTTCCGGCCAAACCAACACCGGGTTATCATTCCAACGGGTCAATTGTTCCGGGCGCACGGAATTTTGCAAGTCCCAGAAGCCGGTATACACTTCCGCCGGCTGCTTGAACGAATCCGCCAGGTAGACGATTTCGCACCCTTTTTCCTCGCAGGAGATGAGATCAAAGGCGATAACATTGGCCGCCAAGGGAACTTCCCGGCATTCCAGCGTATCCAGACGCAGTCTGAAGACGAGCTGCCTGCCTTCCCTGGTTCCGGCAAAGAAAATTTGCCGCTCGTCCTCGCTGATCTGAACGGCGGCGTTAAGCCCGGTTCGCCTTACATCGCTCAAAACCCAGTACCCCACGGGAACGTCCAGATTTACCGCCAGCCATCGGAGCCCTTTTCTTTCTTCAAAAACAAAAAGCTTATCGAACTCCACGCTGTTTTCCGTCGTTTTTTTACCTGCGCCATAAAATTTATCGTTGACCCACAAAAGCGCTGAAATGGATTTTGCGCCCGGACTCAGGGAAGAACGCTGTCCCTGGGCCAAATCCGCAATCTCGATTTGCGGCTGCTTCTCCAGATCATCCCCATCCGAAAATTCCACCACATAAGCAAGACGCCGGCCATCGGCGGAGAAAACCGGACACCGGTGGTCGGACGCGGCAGTGGAAATCCGGGTAAGCTTCGCCGTTTCCACATCAACCAGATAAACATGATCGAAGCCGTTGGGTATCCCCTCCCCATCCAGCTTATAGCGCAGGCGGCGCACCTGGAAGCAAACGCTGTCCCGGTTTTGCTCCCGCGTTATGTAGGCAATTTTGTCGCCCTGAGGGCTCCACGCATAGTCTTTGACCTGCACCCCGGGGACAAGGCATTGCGCCGTGCCCGCGGCAAAGCGATAAAGCCATAATTCATTCACACCGTTCTGATTGCTTAAAAAAGCGATTTTTTCGCCATCCTCAGACCATTTCGGACTATGCCCCCCATAGGGTTCCCCGGTCGTCTGGTCCTGCAGGACAGCCTGCTCCCCGCTTTTTAAGTTGAGCAGGATTAATTCACTGGGATAACTGTCTTTCTCCGCATCGATTCGAGAGCGGGCCAATACCACCCATTCCGGTTGACGGGGATTGACTTGCGGCGCGCCGGGAAGGCGGAGCGCTTCCAGGCCAGGCAGTTCTGCAGCCATCACGCTTCTCTCCCTTCCGTTTTGCTTTTTACTGTTTTGCTTTTCACCAGATGGCAGGCCACCCAGTGCCGGGGTTCGATCTCCCGCCACCGGGGTTCCTCCTGCCGGCACTGCTCCTCGCAGAAATTGCACCGGGTGTGAAAATGGCAGCCTTGCGGCGGATTGAGGGGGCTCGGCAAATCACCGGCCAATATGATTTTCTCGCGGCTGCGCTGGAGCCGCGGATGGGGAACAGGGATCGAGCTCATGAGCGCCTGAGTATAAGGATGCAGCGCATTGGAATATATCCTGTCCACTTGACCCAGCTCAACCAATTTCCCTAAATACATGACTCCGACTTCATCGCTCACATAGCGCACAACAGATAAATCGTGCGAAATAAATAAGTACGTCAGACCCAATTCTTTCTGCAGACTGCTGAACAGGTTGATTATCTGGGACTGAACGGAAACGTCCAGAGCGGAAACCGGTTCATCGCACACGACAAAGCGAGGCCGCAGGGCGATCGCGCGGGCAATCACAATCCGCTGCCTCTGCCCCCCGGAAAATTCATGCGGGTACTTTTGCGCCGAGCTCGGCGGGAGACCCACCAGATCCAGCAACTGCTCAACCTGCGCCCGCAATTCTGCCCCGCGGTACAACCGGTGGATTTTAAAGGGCTCCGCCAATATCTCCGCAACTTTCATCCTGGCGTTAAGCGAAGAATAGGGATCCTGAAAGATCAGCTGAAGATTGCGCCGCGTTTTCCTGAGCTCGTCCCGGTTTAAATGCGTAATCTCCTGTCCGTCAAAAACAATGCTGCCCGAGGTGAGACGGTCCAGATTTAAGATCGTCTTTCCGACCGTAGATTTGCCGCACCCGCTTTCACCGACCAAGCCCATAGTTTTCCCGGCCTGCAGTTCAAAACTGACGCCGTCGACCGCTTTGATGACCTTGCTGTGACCGAAAAACGGCTTCGTATGATAATATTTGGTTAAGTTTTTTACTGCGAGCAGCGGGGTCTTGCCCGCTGTTTCCGTTCCAATATTCATCAGCACTCTCTCCTACTCATCGGGTTCCAACAGGCTACATCATGATTGCGGGCGCCGCCCGCCAATACCGGCGACTTGCTTCTGCAAATATCGGCCGCATATGGGCACCGGGTGTGAAAGGCGCAGCCCGGAGGCAAGTTGTTCAAGTCGGGCACGCTCCCCGGGATCATCTGCAGCTCCCGCGTGCGATCGCCGGCCAAATCCGGAATACTCTTCAGCAAGCCGACGGTATAAGGGTGAAGGGGCTCCAGGAAAAGATCGTCAACTGAAGCAATCTCCACGATCCGACCGGCATACATGACGGCTACCCGGTCGGCTACATCTGCGATCACGCCCATGTTGTGCGTAATCAATAAGATGGCGGTATGGTAATCATCCCGAATCTGTTTCAGGAGATTGAGAATTTGGGCTTGAATGGTCACATCCAAAGCCGTCGTCGGTTCATCCGCAATAATGACTTTAGGATTGCAGGCCAAGGCCAGGGCAATCATTACGCGCTGCCGCATCCCGCCCGAAAACTCGAAGGGAAATTGGCGGTACCGTATTTCCGGATCGGAAATGCCCACTGAATTCAGCAGGTCGATTATCCGCCCATGGATTTCCGGACGTGAGGAAAGCTTCCGGTGCAGCAGCAGAGATTCTTCAATTTGACGGCCGATCTGGATAAGCGGATTCAGGGACGTCATCGGTTCCTGAAAGATCATCGAAATTGAGCCGCCCCGGATCTTGCGCATCGCTTCTTCAGAAATAGCAGGAATGGATATCCCGTCGATTTTAATATCCCCGCCGATGATCCCCGCCCCTTCCGGCAATAACCGCATTACGGATAAAGAGGTAAGACTTTTGCCGCAGCCGCTTTCCCCTACCAGACCGACGATCTCCCGGCGGTTGATTTTGAGGTTGATATTGTGCAGGGCCTTTATTTGCCGGTCCCGCTTCTGAAATGCTACCGATAAATTATTGATATCCAAGACCACATCGGGGTTTTCTTTTTCCATAGCAACCCCGGCAACGTCGCTGTATTCCAAGTTTCCCTGCGCCATCAAAGGTCGTCCCCCTCGTCTATTTCGAATGGCCAAACAGCTTATCCAAAATCAAACACAATTTTCTCCCGGAAGCGATCAGCATACTTGACGGAGTGATAAGCGGCAATATCCGCACAAGTTCCCCACCAAACGGCCGGATCGCGCTTTAAATGGGAGATCAACTGCTCTAAGGCATCGAGCCTGGAAGCGCGGCCGCTCATCCAGGGATGCATGGTAATCAGGAAAAGTCCGCCAAAACGCTTCATCCCGTTAAACTCCTGCTTCCAGAGATCGATGACATTCGCCGGATTTTGCGGAGGACAGCTGCTGCTTCCGCTGGCTGTATAGCGGTAAAAAATAGCGTCGTCCAGCAGCCACTGAACCGGGATTTCCGGAAGACCATCGACCCAATAGGGATGATCATAGCCCATTAAAGAGCTGTCATATAAAACATGGTGCCGCTGCAAAACCTTAAAGGCCGCCTCGGTCATTTCCCAGGACGGCGAGCGGTAGCCCAGGTCTTTTGGGCCGGTGAATTTCCCGAGGGACGCTTTGGCCCTGATCACCGTCTCTTCGATTTCTTCTTCATTCAATTCATCTACCCGTTCATGCAAATACCCGTGCAGGGCAATTTCATGTCCTTGTTCCGCTATTTTCTCTACCGCCTGGGGGTATTTATCCGCAATAAAACCCGGCACAAAAAAAGTCGCGGGCTGTTCCCATCTGGAAAGCATTTCAAGAATGCGGTAAATCCCCTGGCGCGGCCCAAACCTCCGCTGCTCAAGTTCACCAAGGGTACTGGGCCGGGTCTTATGGGTTTTCCAAAGGTAGGGGCTTTCACCGTCGAAGTCAAAGCTGATGCTTACCGCAATTTTTTTGCCATCCGGCCATTGATAGGTCAAATCGTCCATTCCTCTGCCTCCTTCACTTTCCAAGCCCGTGATTTCTTTTATAGGTTCCGGCCGTCCTTCCGCCGTCAACCGTTAAGGTTGCGCCGGTAATAAAGGCGGCCGCCGCAGAGCATAGGAATAAAACAGCCTGAGGCGCGTCCTCTGGTCCGGAGGTCCGTCCCAGAGGAATGCTCTCCACCATTTTGCTCACATAATCATCCGTCAAATGGCTGACCTCGCTGCCCGGAGCAAACCCGGGCGCTACCGAATTCACTCTTATGCCATGAGGCGCCAATTCCAAAGCAAAGGCGCGGGTTAACATCGCCAGGGCCGCCTTGGATACGGAATAAGGACCTCCGCCAACCTGCACGCTGAAAGCAGCGCCGGAAATAATATTGATGACTGAACCGGGGATTTTCCCCTGGATCATCAGCTTTGTCAGATTTTGGGTCAGCAGGAAGGGCGCCGTCAGATTTACGGCCATGAACTCTTCCCAAGCCCGGGGCGGCATATCCATAAGAATCTGCCTGTGATACAGTCCGGCGTTGTTGATCAGGATGTCCGGCGCAGACCATTCTTTTTCGATAACAGCACATAAATCGGCAACCGAGTTTGGTTCCGACAAATCTGTCCGGTGGACAATAAATTCCGTGTTTTTAAACAATGGATCGCGGATCAATTCCTTCAGTTTGTCCTCCCGTATGTCTGATAAACACAGGCTTGCTCCCTGACCGGCAAAGGCTTTGGCGATCCAGGAGCCAAAAATCCCGGCCGCCCCTGTGATCACAACATGTTTCCCCGCGAATTCCTGATCATAGTTCATTGGTCATCAGCTCCTTCATTGCACTTTAGGATCCAAGGCGTCTCTGATCAAATCCCCAATCTGGTTAATCGCGATCACAACCAAAAAGATCGCGCATCCGGGGAATGTGGCGAGCCACCAGGCCTGAGATACGTATTGCTGCCCGGAGGTAAGCATCGAGCCCCAGCTCGGATCGGGCGGCTGAACCCCCAGTCCGATAAAAGATAAGGACGCCTCAAAAATGATCATTAAACCCATTTCGATCGTGGCGACAACCACCAGAGACGGCACAATCTCGGGCAGAATGTGACGGATTAAAATCCTTCCCGTTCCGGCGCCCATCACCTCCGCCGCCTTCACAAAATCCTGGTTGACGGTCGTCAGTGTCTTACCTTGGGCAACCCTGACATACCTGGGCCAGCGCGCTATTCCCAGCACGATGATCATGTTCAAAAGACTGGGTCCTAGGACGGCAACAGTCAAAATCGCCAGCAGAAAAAAAGGAATGGACAAAACAATGTCGGCAAACCGCATGATAACCGTACCAAGTTTGTTGCGGTAATACCCCGCAAGGATCCCCAATAGTCCTCCCGTGATTCCGGAAATCAGCACAGCCGCCACGGAAACCGAAAGTGACACCCTGGTTCCATAGAGCAGGCGGGTAAAAACATCCCGGCCCAATTCGTCCGTGCCAAGCAGATTAAGAGATCCGTCCGCGCTTCTGTAACCCGGGGGCATTAATCTCTGGGTCAGGTCGGTGATATTCGGAGCATGATTGGCAAACCACCCCGGAAAAAGTGCAACGATGATAAATACGGCAATAATCAGAATAAAAGGAACCATCTGGGCAGCATTGCTTTTCAGGATCAAAGGCTTACGATTATTGCGGATTGCAGCCGGCAGTTTCTTCTTCTCCGGCTTAAGTTTTAAGATCATGACGAGGCCTCTTTCCCCAACTTGATTCGCGGATCTACCATCACATACACCAAATCCGTAATCAGGTTAATCACAATGTAAATAACCGATATAAACAGTACGATCGCCTGCACCAAGGGAAAATCCCGGGCATTGATGGCCTGAATCATCAGTTGGCCCAGCCCGGGCCAGGCAAAGATCGTCTCCGTTATCACGGCGCCGCCCAACAAATTCGCTGTTTCCATGCCCACAAGCGTAATAATGGGGATGGCCGCGTTTCGCAGAATATGCCGCCCAATCAGTCTTATCACTCCCGCCCCCTTGGAACGGGCGGTTCTGACATAGTCTTGACCCAGCTGCTCGAGAAAACTCGACCTGGTCATCCGGGCCAGGGTGGCCATGGAAAGGGAAGCCAGCGTGACGGACGGCATAATCAGGGATTTAAACCCGCCGACCCCTGAAGAAGGAAGCCAATGCCAATGAACACTGACCAGCATGATCAGCAGGATTCCCGTCCAAAATGCCGGCATGCTCTGCCCGATCAGAATGAGCGGCATCAATATTTTTTCCACCCATTTGCCGCGGTAAATAGCGCTTAACATGCCCACCGGAATTCCGACCGCTACCGAAAGAAAAAGCGCGCATGCGGCCAACTGGATTGTGTAGGGAAACCGCTGCAGGATAATCTCCGCGACCGGCCGGCTCTGGATGTAGGACCGCCCAAGATCACCCGTAAATAAATTTTTAAGATAATCGATATACTGAACACCCAGTGGCTGGTCAAGCCCAAGCGCATGTCTGAGCACCTCGATATCGTTTGCGCTGGCATCGGGGGGAACCATCAGCAGAACCGGATCTCCAGAAAGATGCAGTGAAAAAAAGACAATCGTGGCAATTCCCAATATCGATATCAAAGCTTGGACAATTCTTCGTCCTATATATGCCATGAGCTTCCCTCCCTCCCACGACGGATCAGCTGCTTCAAAAGGCTCCTGGTTTGCTTACGCCCAAACTAGTTCGTCCACTTCATATCCCGGACAAAGAAATTCTCCTGGGCGTCGGGCTGCCATTGAAGATGCTTCGAAGCGGCGCTGATATTGTAGGCCTGCCAGAGACCGATGCCCGGAACTTCCTCCTGCAGGATCGCGAAAGCTTTTTTATAGTTTTCCAAGCGGACTGCGGTATCGGTTGTTTTACCTGCGGCAGTGACAGCAGCGTCAAATTCCTTATTGGAATAACTGCTCCAGACCGTTCCCGTTCGGAAAAGCGGGAGTATCGTTCCATGGGCGTCCATGGTTCCGCTCGACCAGATGCCGAAGCGGATTCCTCCCCAGTTATGTGCAGGATCCTGTACTTTTTTTAAGTATGTCGCCTGATCGGAGTTGACGATTTTAACATCGATGCCGACTTTGCTCAGGTCCCCCTGAATGGCTTGAATAATGCGCTGGTCATAGGCAGGGGAAGTGGGAAATTCTATAGTAATTTTTTCCAGACCGGCGTCTTTCAATAATTGTTTCGCCTTTTCCGGATTATAGGTGTATCCCTCAACCGTGTCGTCATAACCAAAGGATAAAGGTGTCAATACTTCTTTTACGGGTTTGCCGTATCCTTTTAACAACGAGCTGATGATCGATTCATAATTTATTCCGTAAGCGATCGCTTGCCTCACATTGACGGATTTGGTCGGGGAATCTCCCAGGCAATTTAAAGCTAAATAAGCAACGCGCTCGGTTGCGACGGACAGAGTCTGCAGATCATTGTTTGATTTAAGCACTTCAATATCGTCGGCATTTAAGGCTAAAGCAATATCGGCCTGCCCAGACTGAAGGTCCGCGATCCGACTTGCCGGATTAGATACGAAACGGAAGCGAACACCGGAAATACTTGGCTTGCCTTGCCAATAATCCGGGTTAGTCTCCAGATTAATTTCGACCCCCTTTTGCCAGTCACTGAATTTGTAAGCGCCACTTCCGATCGGATGAAGATTAAAGTTTTCATTGCCGCTTTCCTTCACATACTTTTCCGGCACGATGCTTAGATTGACAAGCTGCGCCAAAAGCGAGGGACTCGGTCCATCCGTCGTGATTGTCACCACGTTCCCTGAAGCATTGACTTCAGTGATCTGACTGTAATTGGCATATTGCGGACTCTTAAAGTCTTTATCCAATATTCTCCGGATGCTGAACGCAACGTCCTGCGCCGTCAGGGGGGCTCCATTTTGAAATTTTATGTCGCTGCGGATTGCAAAGGTCCAGGTGTTCTCATTTTCCTGTTTCCAAGACTCCGCAACCCAGGGCTGTATTTCCAAGGTCTTGGAGTCACGCCGGAGCAAGTTGTCAAAGATATTGCGGTAAACAGTATAACTGTCTGTATTGTATTGCAGGCCGGGGTCCAGGGTAGCCGGCTCATTGGCTAAATCCACCACGAGTCTGTGCTCCTGTTCCGTACCGCCGGTCTGCCCACTGGTTCCACATCCACTGAGCGTCGTCATCAAAACCAAAAGAAGTACGAATGAAAGGGATTTAAATCTTTGTCTTATCATGTTTTCCTCCTTTAAATCATTGCCGCTTAACGACTCGAAATTTGGCCCGTATTTTAGCCGTTCTAAGATTTTGTTACTTTATTCTCTCATTCCTTTCTGCAAAATTTTGTTCTGATTTCCTATGCTTCCTTCTAATTCCGAGTATTTACATAGGATTACTACGTTTTATATTCTAGTAAAGATTACAGAAAGCGTCAAGAACTTTATATCAAATACTCCAAAAAATTATTTCATCTTTAAATAATTTTTTAGTAATTATTACAATAACTTTTATGGCAATGGCCAAAATTAGCAATGAGCTCCAACCACGTCATTTCCTTCTCCTTTTTACTCCCCTCCTTTGCTTCGGCCGAAAAAAGCTGAAGCCCGCAATCAAGCAAAAAACGTATGACTACAGGCTTTATGTAACGTACTCTTTAAATCCTCACCTCGTCAACGCCGGTAAAAGAGAACGCTGATCTTTTCTCATTTTTGTTGCTTTTTGAATTAAATTATATTCAGCTTCAATTGCGCTGTAAGCTTTTCAAATTCAGGATCTTCTTTTTTCAAATTTTTCGTTTCTTCTTTGGAATCACTTTGATCAACGGCATTCATCGTATTCCTCTTGCCTCAAAAAAACACATCATTTATGATGTTATATTTTCATTATCCATTATAAATGGTGTATAACAAGTAGTTTTTTCACTATGAATTTAGGTCAAATGAGCATTGCATTAATATTAAACGTGCAGATTCTTATTGACGAAGTATCGTTATAACGATATACTAAAGTCGTATACTATGCTATCGTTACGGCGATACTGTCTGGGGGAGGAATTTACTATGATTATATATCACGGCTCGTATCAAATCGTGAAACAGCCCGAACTTGGCAAAGGCAAGTCATATAATGATTACGGGCAGGGATTTTATTGCACGGAAAGTCTGGACTTAGCCAAAGAATGGGCCTGCCCGACACAGAAAGACGGTTTCGCCAATAAGTATGCCCTAAATACCGAGGAGCTCTCATTGCTTCACCTTTCCGGCGGCAGCTATCACATATTGAATTGGCTGGCCTTGTTACTCAAAAATCGCACTTTTGACCTGTCTGCGGCACTTGCCGTGCAAGCGCGGGAGTATGTCATACAGACTTTTATGCCGGATTTATCGGGGAAGGATTACATCATAGGCTACAGGGCTGATGATTCATATTTCTCCTTTGCGGAGGATTTTGTCAGCGGAGTCCTTTCTTTGCGAGATTTAAGCGAGGCTATGCGTCTTGGAGCTCTTGGCGAGCAAGTGGTTTTGATTTCTCCAAAGGCTTTTGAGCAAATCCATTTTGAAGGCTATGAAGCGGCAAGCTATCAGGAATATCACATTAAGCGTATGAGCAGGGACAACCTTGCCCGCCAGGAATATCAAAGCAGCAAAAAAGATCTTAAGACATTGAAGAATGACCTGTACATGCTGGATATCCTTAGAGAGGAGATGAAAAACGATGACCCGCGCTTACAAAGAATCCTACCTGAATAAAGCACAGAAAACCCTTGCGGCGATGATGGTCTATGCAGTTTCCGATCTGAAGTACGAACCGGATGAATTCTTCATATTGTTCTTGCAGTCCGGGCTTGTGGATGAATTCGGCAGAGGCAATCCAAAATATATTGCAGGGAAAAGCGGGGTTGAACTTGCCCGCGAAGTCATTTTGATTACAATCGGTCAGTCTGTGGATGTAATTCCTGCGCCGCACTTTGAGCGTTCACCGGTCTATTGGGCTGCTTGGGCGCTGGCATATTATCAATGGTATTCGGGATACAGCTTTAAAGAAATCCATAAAGCCTTGCCTTTTGCCGAACTGTTGAATATGTACTCTACCCTTCACGAGGCCGATATCAATAAGTTTGTTTCAGTAGCGGATAAAGTTTTGATTGAGAACAAAAGGGAAAGCGAAACCAATTTAAGTCGGCTGCGGAAGGCTCGGGGACTTTCGCAGAAGGAGCTTGCTAAAACCTCCGGTGTTGCCCTACGTATGATTCAACTTTATGAGCAGAAGCAAAATGATATTAATAAAGCACAGGCTTCTTCGCTGCAGAGCCTAGCTCAAGCGCTGGGGTGCAAGATAGAAGATTTGTTTGAATGATATTATAGCAACAGACCCTTCGCCACAGTTGAGGAAATGGACGAATCCCTTCTGGCTCAATGGAATAATAGTGTTGGCGAGAGCGACACAATCTATATTCTTGGCCATTTATTTTTCCGTAATGCGGTATCGGCAAACAAATATTTAAACAGACTACACACGCACGCTCTACTTTATTCAACGATTTGCTCATTTCTTCAACTTTTGTGGTATATTTTTCGGCCAAATAGAGCTTATTAATAGAAAAAAGACGTGAATTTGTGTAATTTACCTGCATTTATACCACAAAAGCTGACATAAGTTATCATCATAGCGGTCAGGTCATCCCAAAGGGAACCCTTAATAGTATTGAACGCTCATCAGGAGTTAAGTTCTAATCCCTGATCAAAGCGATTAAATATAAAATCCAGAAGGAGTTGATCATTTTGACAAATCATTTGATCTATCCGGTTGTGGTAGAAAAGGCTGATGAGGCCCAAAATAAATCTGTAACTAAAAATTGTACTTTGCCTAAATGGTTACGTGATGCCGGTGAAGAAGCCGGGCTAAATTTCTCCCAACTTCTTCAAGCATCAATTAAAGATGCTCTTAAAATCAACGAATCTAAATTATGAACTTCATAACCAAATATAAAAATAAGTCCAGGGCAGTTAATTCCCTGGATTTTTTATTGATTTGGATCGCACTATAATCATCTGGTGATACCAACGCTTTAAGCTATCTTATGGTTTGGGTGTTTCATCAAAAAGTGGTCGAGGCAGAGGGCTTTGCTCCGCATTTTGGAGCGGTGCATCTTTAACGATTTCAAATTGTGCATCGCTCGTTTTGTGTAATGTACGTTGATTGTAACATGTTTTGAAAGTTGAAATTCAAACATCTAAATCGCAAACTAAAACAAAAAATCAGCCCCCTCGTTTTTATTTTACTTTATATTTATAAACTAAAATAAAGATGTTATAATGCCCTTGTAATGAACTTTTCGCAAGGGAGGCCGCACAGATATGATGGACAGAGCTGGAAAACTAAAAACAAACCTGTCGGGTGAAGCGGCATATAAATCATTTGCGCCATCGCCGCTGCCGCCCAATCCGACCGTTGAACTCGATAACGAAACAATTGAGCTATTGGTAAAAGCCAATAAGCAGCTTGGTCTTCTGGAAGGCATTGCGGCGAGAATTCCGAACGTTAATTTATTTATATCAATGTATGTCCGCAAGGAAGCGTTGATGTCGTCTCAGATTGAAGGAACACAGGCCACATTGGAGGATGTGCTTGACCCGCTGATTAACGAAAATGCCAATCGTAATGTCGCCGATGTTATCAACTACATCAAGGCAACCGAGTTTGCGATTACCAGGTTGAACGAGCTGCCGTTGTGCAACCGGCTTATTAAGGAAGCACACGCGGTGCTGATGGCAGGCGTTCGCGGACAGGAGAAAAATCCAGGCGAGTTTCGCTATTCTCAAAACTGGATTGGCGGTCAGGGCAGCACATTGAAGAACGCCAGGTTTATCCCTCCAGCGCCGGAAGATATGACGATGGCAATGTCCGACCTGGAAAAATACTGGAGCGACGATGATGGGCTTGATGTTTTGATTCGCGCCGCCTTGATTCACTATCAGTTTGAAGCCATACACCCGTTTTTAGACGGCAACGGATGTATTGGCCGGTTGCTCATCACCTTATATCTGATGGAAAAAGACGTGCTGACAACTCCCGCGTTATATATTTCATATTTTTTGAAAAAGAACCGTATCGAATATTACGACCGTATGAGCGAGGTACGCCGCAACGGAAATTATGAGCAGTGGATCAAATTTTTCTTGCAGGCGATTTATGAATCTGCCGAGGATGCAACGAATACCATTGATAAGCTGACAGTGCTCCATGATAAAAATCTCGTCTCCATCAGCGGGATGGGCCGCGCCTCCAAAACAGCGCTCCGCCTATTCGCTTACCTCGAAGAAAACCCCATCATTGAAATCCAAAAGACAGCGGCGGCCTTGGATACCACATTTAAGACGGTATCCGATTCTGTTCGGCGGCTTTGTGAAATGGGTATCCTGAGACAAAACTCCGGCGAGCAGCGCAACAGGACATTTTCCTATGCCGCCTATCTTGACCTTCTGCGTAACGGGACAGTATAAAAACACCATAAACCATGTGAGAAAATGCTGTGCCATACATAAGCCTAATCGAAACCGCTGCCAAAAAGGTTGTTCAGAAACGCCAACTATTGCTGCAAGAGAAACCGCCCAAACGCAGAAAAGCCCGCAAATAGCGGACTTCCGGACAAAACAAAAACCATCTACAGACAAAATTTCTTTTATCATATAGATAGTATTCTTTAAATGGTCGAAGCAGAGGGATTTGCTCCGCAGCTTCGCTGCTATCACGCCGGGCCAAAATACTCTCTTAGGTCGCATTTTTTGACGGCCGTTCAAATCCCTCTGCCCTGTTAAATTGTATTCATAATGGAATAATAGTGGAAAAAGATTTTTGTTATCAACCTGGATTTATTCGAGGTTTAATCGTCAAATTGGAATTTGCAGCACGACTGTTATGCTCTCTTAGCCCCTCTCAGCAGCACAAAGCTCAGACCAGCTGTAATCAAATATATTGCTGCAAACACAGCGCCGGTGATAATATCTGTCGGATACGGCGCGGCGATACGTCCGAAACAAACGGCAACAATCAAGCTGATGGGCATAAATGCGACCAGCAGAATATTTACCCAATTTATAGCAAACGAAGCTTTTACGCCTGATAACAGCCTGCCGCTGAAATACCCTGCCGCACCAACGACTTGAATAATCATTGACCCCCAAATGCTGGCCGCTGTCTGCTCCTCATACCAAGCACCGAATGCGCAAAACAAGCCGATCGCAAGGAAGGCGGAGGAGGAGATATACAGGATTTTGCTGGTTAAAACGCCATGTGTTCCTTGGTTATTGAGCGCCGGCTCGATGCCCTTGAGGATATAATCCGTCGTCACATCGAAATATTCGCTCATAATGATGATCTTATCCAAATCGGGGACACTCTGCTCGCTTTCCCATTTTGATACGGCCTGACGCGATACGCCAACCTTGTCTGCCAGGTCTTCCTGTGAAATTGCCTTTGCTTTTCTTAAGTTCTGAATTCTGTCCGCAATGTTCATAACTGACACCCCCTTCGTTTGGTAATGCCATTATAAGAAATCTGGCAGTTGCGTCGCCACCATCTGCACTTGGAGATTTGTCAACCGGCGGTTGCGGCGGTGTTTTCATGCTGTGGATGATAGATAAATCCCGGCTCCAAGCCGCTCGACAACTTCTTGTTTATCTGTTTAGCATAAATAATATACATCTTCATAATACCATACTTTATCTACATTAAAAGGATATAGCTCCCTCTTAGCGGAAGCTATATCTTTCTGGTCGGAGTGAAATTATGGGACTTGGAGAAACGCAATAATATTAATGGTTTATAGGTGGTCAGCAAGTAGTGTTTTCACTAAATATTTAAAAAATTTTTTTCAGTTCCAATATACGGTGAAATATTTTCAATATAGTCGAATTGTGTTCGGTTCGTTCCGTTTGCGGTGTAAGATCCAATACGATTTTTAAGCGTCTGAAATTGTTGTCTGGTCGTTGACACGATGGCATGCCGCTCATCTTTAACGACATTTAAATGCATGCCGTTTTTAGAGAACAATTCCGATTTATGCTGGACTTTCTCGCCTTCAGGAAATTCAACCTTGAAAACGTACAATCCAACATCGCGCAAAGAGTCATCGTCTTGAACAGAGTCGAGAGCCTGTTTAACCATTTGCAATCCTTGGCTTAATTTGACCCCATGCTCGGAAAAAATGATATCGCGAACTTTAGGTCGAGCGGTCAACTTCTTTGATACTTGCTCCACTTCTTTATCAGGAATCCAAAAGTGTGGTCGTTGATGTTCATTCATTTATTTTTCCCTCCTTACCAAAACGATAACTCAATGTCGACTTTGGAATACCCGTTATTGCTTCCAATGTCCTAATCGGAATCCCGCTTTTTTGTAGTTTTGATAACGCCCTCATAAAATCGTCACTATCTTCGCTTACATAAAGTGCCGCATGTTTTAGCCAAATCTTTCCGATTTCCTCAATTTCAAGGGTATCTCCCTTTTCCTTGCTCATTACACAATACTTTCCCAATGATTGCAAGAATGTTTGCATTTGTGCGCCGCTCATACCATCAGTCAAAACAATCAATTTTTTGGGGTCAATTTGAAAATCCCGCAAATAAGTCAATAATGCAGAAGAAACAATTTTTTCTCGCTGGCTTTCATTTGGCTCTTCCAAAAGAATAGAAATATCAAACCTCCGCCAAATAGCTGGATCTAACAAGTGATGATGGTTTGTTGCCGCTACCAAAAACACATTGGCTTGCATTTCATCTAAATTCTGCAACAATGTTGTCACAACTCTTTTTAATTCGCCCAATTCATGCGAATCATCTCTCTTTTTAGCAATAGCATCAAACTCGTCAAGAAAAAGCATAATACGTTTTCCTTTTACGAACTCAAAAATCTTCCTAATATTTGTACCTGTTTGCCCTAAGTAAGACGAAACCAAGCCATCTAAACGAACATAGGCTATGGATAAGCCAAGTTCAGCAGCAAGGGCATTGGCTGTCATCGTCTTGCCGCATCCCGGGGGACCACAAAGCAAAATGCGATTTGTTGGAACAACTCCAGATTTGAGTAACTCATCAGATTTCTTTTGTTCGTCAATAATTTGCTGGATAGTATCGCTGGCTTTTTCAGATAACGCCACATCTTTTAACATAATAGTAGGTTGTAATATTTCTACCAAATCCAAAGTGCTATCTTTGTCTTTTGGCAAACCCGCAACAGACTGTACAGAAAACGACATTGAGGATATTGGGCTAATCATGGTACTATTGGCAGGACGCTTCTCAGTTGAATAAGCGTTCTTAAGAGATAGTGCCAGCGAAGAATTCCCTTTCTTCTCCTCATCGTGGATTAAGTCCGAAAGCACCTTTTCAAATTGAGACTCGTTCCCGCTACTGTGCGCTGAAACGAGATTAATTATATAATTAGCCTTCATTATAGTCTCTCCTTCTTGGACACTGCTGTCCATATGATTCATTATAGCCAAATACGAGAGAAATATCAACAGATTTATTGGACACAGTTGGACAGAGATTGTTTGAGTTTGTGTATCGGCGGATTTTTTTGTAAAATGCTCGTAGAATTGTGGCACATAAAGCCATGGAACCGGGTATAGGAAATTATGAGACTGGCCGAGTCGTAACAGGCGGTTTGTTTGTTTTTCTTATCATGTACCAGCGTGACTTTTCGTTTCCAGAAAACATAAAAGCGCCTCTCTCTTTTCGGCTTTGCTGCCGTGTTAGAAAGGGCGCTGACGATGATTTATTTATTCCTTTTCTGTCTAAAAGACCACAGGTGTGGGCTCAAATCCATGGGGATATCAAATTCACTCCTATGATATCCATGAAATCGCAATCTTTTTTGACGGGCATTTTAAGAGTAAAAAAGCCCGGAAATGGTCAAAACAGAGGGATTTGCTCCGCAGCTTCGCTGCTATCACGCCGGGCCTAAACACTCCCTTAGGTCGCATTTTTTGACGGCCGTTCAAATCCCTCTGCCCTGTTAAATTGTATTCATAATGGTCGGGGCAGAGGGATTTGAACCCCCGGCCTCCTGCTCCCAAGGCAGGCGCGCTACCAAGCTGCGCTATACCCCGCCGTTCAGTGACAATGAATAGTATATCCTAAGAAAAAAAGCAAGTCAACTACATTTTCAATGGATTTGATGAATTTTCCGCCGCCGCCGCTTTTATTTGAAGACCGGCAGCCTAACTTTGTTTCGCCAGGTGGTCCAAAACAGAAACAGCCTTGGTGAAAGCCCCGGCCCTGTGGCTTATCCTGTTTTTCTCCTCAAAGGACAGCTCTGCCATTGTTTTTTTGTACTTCTCAAGATAAAATACCGGATCATAGCCAAAACCGCCGCTTCCCATTCGTTCAGACAGGATACGTCCTTCACAGACTCCTTCGGTGACATATTCCCCGCCATCCGGAGTCACTATAGCCAGACAGCATTTAAAGCGGGCTCCGCGCCGCTCTGTGCCAATTCCCTCAAGCAGGTTTAGAAGCCGGTCTATATTGCGGTCATCATCCTTCGGTTCCCCCGCAAACCGGGCCGAACGGACCCCCGGCTCGCCGCCGAGAGCATCTACCTCCAGTCCCGAATCATCGGCCAGTGAAATCAGCCCTGTTCTCGCCGCGGCCTCCCTGGCTTTGAGCAAAGCATTTTCCCTGAAGGTGCTGCCTGTCTCTTCAACCTCGGGGTAATCAGGGAAATCCCCGATAAAGAAAATCCGGCCCAGATTTTTTACCGGGATGAGCATTTCCTGCAGCTCCCTGACCTTTCCTTTGTTCCCTGTTGCCAGCATAATATCCATGAAGCGACTCTCCTCTCTTAAGCTGCCCTTCTTGGGCGGGGGGAGTTTGTTTAACAGATCACCGGCCTGCCGATTTCCTCCAAGGCCTGCCTCTGATAGCCCATCAGGGTTCTGATGCCGTTTTCAGCCAAATCCAAAAGCTCATCCAACTCCTTGCGGTCAAAAGGCTCCTTTTCAGCCGTACCCTGCACTTCAATCAGCTTGCCGGAACCAGTCATGACGACATTCATGTCTACCTCAGCCTTGGAGTCTTCTTCATACGCCAAATCCAGCAAATATTCCCCTCGCACTTTGCCGACCGATACCGCCGCGAGGCTGTCCGTAATCGGATTTGTTTTTAAAAGCCCCGCCCCCAACAGAAATGAGACCGCATCATGCAAAGCGACATAAGCCCCGGTAATCGCAGCTGTCCTTGTTCCCCCGTCAGCCTGGAGCACATCACAGTCCAGCCAGATTGTCTTTTCTCCCAGCTTCGATAAGTCGACAACGGAGCGTAAGGCCCTGCCAATCAGTCTTTGGATTTCCATGGTCCTGCCGCTGAGCTTACCCTTGCTTGACTCCCGTTGATTGCGGACACCGGTCGCCCTCGGCAGCATGGAATATTCCGCCGTTATCCATCCCTTGCCCGCCCCCTTCAAAAAGGGAGGCACCCGGTCTTCGATACTGGCTGTACATAGAACCATCGTTTTTCCTATTTCGATCAGAACAGAGCCCTCCGGGATCTCGGTATACCTCCTGGTTATCCTGACAGGTCTAAGTTCCTGATTATTTCTTTCTGCGATTCTTGGCATTTTAACATCCCCTTCTTGATTACTAAAGCAAGCCTTTTTTTCTCTCGGCCCATTCGACAAATATTCCCGGCACCGTAAGTATAACCAGAAAGACGAAAAAAATAAGAATAATTCTGGCAACCAGGTCAAAAAAGAATTGAGCCGGGACCATTCTGATTAAAACACTGTGCGCGGGGTCAAGCAGCCACAAATCATTCGTGAAAACCAGCCGGTGCATGCTGTCCCAGAATAAGTCAAAATTCAGCGCCATGAAAAACCCGGCCCCCGTTAACAGCAGCAAAAAAAAGCTTGCTCCGGCCAGGCTTCCCCGGGCCAAAAACCGGACAGCCCGGCCCTTGGCAAGAGTTAACATTCCCGCCAGACAGACCATGCTGCACAAGAGACTGATTTTCCTGATCTCATAGCCCTTATTGAGAAGGTCCCGCACATCGGCCATGTGGGCGATTTCCCGCGGAGTCAGGACCTCTTGGCTTACTCCCCCGATACCGGCCTCCATCCGCAAATCATCCCGCCGACCCTGAAGATAGTCAAACAGCCCTTCGGTCACCAAAAGCAGGTCCTCCGACGACATGCCGATTTCCCCGGCCGTACCCAGCTTGAGATATTCCGTCCTGTAATATTCCGCATCAAAAACAGCATATTCAATTATGCTTAATAATACGACCAGAATCAGGGAAAGAGAAAATATGAAACTAAGCAGGTATGCCCAGGCACTCTTTAGCCTCAATCTTTCATCCCTCCCGCCGTCCGGTTATTTATCGGTCAGTTATCCGTCAGTTATCAGTCAGTTATCGGTTCCCGCTCTTTGTGCGCCAGGGCTATTCCGTCTCCCAACGGCAGGACACTGCAGCCAAACCCCTTCAACGCGGTAAGCTCATCTAAAAACTTACGCATTCTGCTGACCATCCGTTCATATTTCGGCTCATATACCGCCCCCGGAACGACCCATCCCCGAAAAAGGACATTATCCACAACCAGAAGTCCGCCGGGATTTAAAAAAGGAACGGTCAGCTCCAGGTACTCCGGATATTCCCCCTTAGCCGCGTCAATGAAGATCAGGTCAAACCTTTCCTTATTCCCCCGCAGAAAATGAAGGGCGTTCTCGGGCCGGAAATCAACAGTTTCCGCCAGTCCGGCTCTTTTCACATATTCCCTGGCCCTGTCCAGCCGGCCCCTGTTCATATCCACGGTCAGAACCCGGCCCCCGTTTTCTTCGGCTCCTCTCCCCAGATAGATTGTGGAATAGCCTATAGCCGTTCCGAGCTCCAGGATCTTGCGGGCCCCGCAGAACCGGACCAGCATCTGCAAAAAATTGCCCACAGCCGGGGTCACCACAGGAATGGTTTCTTCCAGCGCCGTCCTTTCCATTTCCAGTAAAAGCTCGTCTCTGGGGGGAAGCAAATCTTCCAGATATTTTTCCAGGGCGAAAGGATAAAACAAGGTCATTCCTCCGAGTGCTCATTTATGATATACTTCCAAAAAGAATCTTTCCTAAGGAAGAAAAAAATGAAAGAAATATCAACCCTAAGTTTACCACAAACCTTTCAAAAAAGAATGGCCGATTTACTTGGTCCTGAATTGCCTGATTTCCTTGCGTCCTATTTGCGGCCGCGCAGCAACAGCCTGCGCGTAAATACCTTGAAAATCACCCCTGAAGACTTTGCGGCCCTGGGCCTTTTCCCTCTCAAACCCGTACCGTGGTGCCCTGAAGGGTTTTATTACGCGTATCAGGACTATCCGGGAAAACACCCTTATCACCAGGCCGGAGTCTACTATATCCAGGAGCCTTCAGCCATGGCTGTGGCCGCCTATCTTGATCCCCGTCCCGGCGACTGTGTTCTTGATCTTGCCGCCGCTCCAGGCGGAAAATCGACCCAGATCGCCTCTTCCCTGCAGGGACAAGGATTGCTCTGGTCCAATGAGATCGACCGGAAGCGCTCCCGCATCCTCCTGGAAAACCTTGAACGCTGGGGAACCGCCAGGATGATCGTCAGCTGCGAAACACCGGAAAACCTCTCGCAAGCCCTTCCCGGCTTTTTTCATAAGATCTTATTGGATGCTCCCTGTTCAGGCGAAGGCATGTTTCGTAAAGATCCGGGAGCCCTCCGCCACTGGTCTGTCCAGCATGTTCTATCCTGTGCCTTTCGTCAGCAAAAAATTCTGGAATCGGCCGCTTCTCTCCTGAAAGAGGGCGGAACACTCGTCTATTCTACCTGTACGTTTTCTCCGGAAGAAAATGAATACTGCATCATAAATTTTCTGAATAACCATCCTGATTTTGGACTGGAGCCCCTGCCTAAACTTCACCCTGATTTTGTTGAATCGGCCCTTTTGCCCGGTACCATCCGTCTTTACCCGCACCGGGTAGACGGCGAGGGGCATTTTATCGCCAGACTCATGCGCAAACCTTCATCCGCTGTCCCGCTCGGAGAAAAAACCGCCGGACAGCAAAGCAGAGAAAAGCATTTGCCCGGACATCATCAAAATACCACACACCGGCAGGGCCAAGGGAACACTCCAAACAAAAAAACCAAAAGCCCTGACCTCTCCCTCGTGAGCGACAGTGAAATTTTCTCCGACCTGCGGGATCTGCTGCGTCCTGAAGCCGGTGATCTGTTATCCGATGATCCTTCATCCGGCAATCCTTCATCCGGTAATCCTTCATCCGGTAATCCTTCATCCGGTGATCTCTCCTCCGGCGGTCTGTTCTCCTCCGGCCGGCATTCTCTGATTTCTCATGAAGGACACTATTGGCTCGATCCTCTTGCCGGAAAACTCCTGCCTAAGCTCAATATCCTTTGCCGGGGTCTTTATCTGGGCCAAAAAAAGACGGGCAGGTTTCTGCCCGGATACGCACTCGCTCATGCCCAAGAAGCCGGGCATTTCAAAGAATACTCCTCATTTTTAGCAGGATCCCTTGAATTGGAAGCCTACCTCCATGGCGAAGAAATCTCTTCCCCCGGCCCTGACGGCTGGACAGTAATCGGGGTCGACTCTTTCCCTTTGGGCTGGGGACGCCGCAGCGGCGGACGCCTCAAGAATCATTACCCCAAAAACTTAAGACAATAGACCGCTCACCTTAACCTGTACTTTTCCCTTCCTCTTTCATAGAGATTATTTCCTTCACTGTCAATTAAAACAACGGCGGGAAAATCCTCTACGACCAGACGGCAAACCGCCTCGGCCCCCAGATCGGGCCAGGCGATAACCTCCGCTGTTTTGATCCGGGCAGCCAGAAGAGCGCCGGCGCCGCCAATTGCCCCAAAGTAGACAGCTCCATACTCCTTCATCGCCTCTACGACTTGCGGCGAACGCAGGCCTTTACCGATCATTCCCGTGAGTCCGCAGGCGATCAGGCGGGGCGAATAAGCATCCATCCGGCCGCTTGTCGTCGGCCCCGCCGAACCGATCACCCTGCCTTCCGGAGCCGGAGAAGGCCCCATAAAATAAATGATCTGGTTCTGCACATCAAAAGGCAGCTTCTCTCCCCGGTCAAGGGCCTGTACCATTCTCTGATGGGCGGCATCTCTTCCTGTATAGATCACACCGCTGATCAAAACTTTGTCCCCGGCTTTCAGTTCTCTGGCCTGTTCTGCCGTTAATGGAGGATGAACCCGTTGAGGACCGGTATGACAATCCTTCTCCTTCTTTTCAGGCATGATTTTCAATCCCCTCCAAAACAACGCTTAAATGTCTGCTCACATGGCAGTTGATATTGACCGCGACCGGCAAGCCGGCAATATGGGTAGGAAAAACCTCCATATTGACCGCCAGCGCCGTCATTCTCCCCCCAAATCCGGCCGGTCCTATCCCCATCGCGTTAATCTTTGTCAAAAGCTCGTCCTCAATTATGGCCAGCCTTTCCTGGGCATTTTTTTGGCCCTGAGGGCGGAGGAGAGCCTTTTTGGCCAATATCGCCGCTTTCTCCATGGTCCCGCCTACCCCGACCCCGACAATCATCGGAGGACAGGGGTTGGCCCCGGCCTTGTCGACCGTTTCCAGGACAAAACTTTTTACCCCCTCCAGCCCCTCGTAGGGCTTGCACATCTTTAACGCGCCCATGTTTTCGCTGCCAAAGCCTTTGGGCGCAACCGTAATCTTGATTTGTTCGCCGGGCACAAGCTCATAATGGATGACAGCGGGAGTATTGTCGCCCGTATTGATTCTGTCAAAGGGGTCCCTGACAATAGATTTGCGCAAATACCCGTTCACATATCCCCTGCGCACACCTTCATCAATCGCCTCTGTGAGCGGACCGCCGGTAATATGAACATCCTGCCCCAGTTCAACAAAAACAACCGTCATTCCCGTATCCTGACAAATCGGAATATGCTCGGTCTCAGCCAGGCGGGCATTTTCCAGAATAAATCCCAGGGCTTCCTTTCCCAGATCGGATTCCTCTTTGCTTAAAGCGTCTCCCAAAGCTTTCTTTAAATCGCCGTTCATTTTATAGTTCGCTTCAATACACAGTCCTTCCACCGCTTCAATGATCCGGTCAATATGTATCTCCTTCAAGATTCCACTTCCATCCTTTTCCGCTTTCTTATTCAGCTGCCAGATCCTTTAACCGTACATCCCGGAGCCTGATCGAACCATCCATCAGGGTATTTCCGACAGAAACAAAAAGCCCGGGGTCGCCGCTGACAAAATACTTGACCTGACCTTGCTTCCACTGGTCTTCCTTCTCCCGGCTGTTTTGCCGCCGGCTTCCTTCTTTTTCGGCTTTCTCTATTTCCTTAAACGCCTTTCTCAGCTCACTGACGATCTCTACCGCCGGATCGACCAAAACGACCTTTTCCCCGACGAGATCCGTGATCGCAGAATTTAAGAAAGGATAATGCGTACAACCTAGAATGATTGTATCCACACCGGCCTCCGTCAGCGGAGCCAAATACATCCCGACAATATTCCTGGCCTGGTCCGAATCGGCCAGTCCGGCCTCAATCAGCGGCACAAATAACGGACAAGCCTGAGATTTAACCAGAGAAATCGGCTTCTCTCCGCTCTGCCCGCTGGCCCCGCTTTTCTCCGCCAGGGGACGCACCCCCTTTGTCAATACCTTGGTCACGGCCAAATGAAAAGCCTCGCTGGCTACCGTTCTCTCCGTGGCAAGCAGCCCGATCTTCCCGTTTCTGGTCATTTTCACGGCCAAACAGGCCCCCGATTCAATCGGCCCGATAATCGGCAAGTCAAAATCCTTTTTAATGACCGGTAAAGCATTGGCTGAACTGGTATTACAGGCAGCCACAATAATATCCGCTCCCTGGCTGATCAGGAAGGGGATAATCTGGCTGCTGAACGCGATGATCTCTTCCTTGCTGCGGCTGCCGTAAGGGGCCCTGGCCGTATCTCCGAAATAGACAATCCGAGCGTCGGGGATACTGGCCAGAATCTGTTTGACCACGGTCAGTCCCCCAACCCCGGAATCAAATACTCCAATCACATGATGTTTTGCCAATTGATCAACCACCTATGTTTTGTGCTCACAATTCAGTATTATCGTCTAATAATCAAATTTAAATATGATAGGATAATACTCCATTATTATATTCCTGTTCAGACAAATTTGCCATAAGAAAACCTGCCCGGCTTTGGCCTGACAGGCTGTATTGGGAAAAAAAGCTTCCTTGTCCTTATTCCCTCTCAAATTTATGGGCCATTGTCTCCAAAACAGAAATGATTTTTGTCAGTTCCGCCTGGTCATATGTGGAAATGATCCTCTTCAAATGATCCTGCCTTTGCTCGATCGCATCCTTGATCGCCTTTCTCCCTTCGGGCAGGATATTCAGGCGAACGACCCTCCTATCCCTTCTTTCACGAATTCTTTCCACATAACCGGCCTTTTCCAGCTTATCCGCCAAATCTGTGGCCGTACTGCAGGCCGACATAATTTCCTTGCATAATTCGCCCATGGTCATCTGGCCTTTTTCATAAATCAGACACAGCACATCAAATTGCTGTCTGGAAATCCCTATCTTTTCAGCCAGCTGGTTTCTTTGCTTTTGCAAGGATACACAAACCTTTTGAAACAACTGATCAAGGTGGCTGGTCAACTCTATATTTTCAATCACAAGTTCCCACTCCTACCACAAAGAATTTGAAAATTAAAAATATTTTTGCTTTGGCTTATTTTAACATATTTTTCACAGGAATACGAGAGGTATTTCATTTTTTCTTTCAGCCCTGCTGTATCTTTCCAATCGGCAATATTCAAAAATTGAAAAACATTACCCTTTTCTTTTTCGAGGAAGTCTCTAATTGGTAAAAATATTGACCGAGCTGGGTGAACCGCTGTCTGTCCCGGACGAATTGCCCGGTCCTGCCTGAATACTTTCTCCTGACGGATCATTGATCTTTTTTTCCGCTTCCTCAACCAGGTCATTGTTAAAGATAAGCTGATCTGTTTTTTGCCCGCGAAACGTTTTGATTTCCTCTCCCTCTATCCTGATCCGCACCGATTGGACAGTACTGAACTGAGTCAGGGTATTAACCAGTCCGTATAATACGGTTTGCGGCTCCGCTTTGCCATACGCCTGTAAAAACTCTTTACTCAAATCGACAGTCGCCGCTCCATCTTTTAAGGCAATGCCCTTCAAGACGGTTTCAGGATTTGCCGCGGCCTGAACCTCACCGGAAGCTGACTGTGGACCTTTGATCCATTGAACAGCCGATTCCTTAGCCAAACTGACCGTCTTGGGGATGGTTCTGTTTTCCACAATCAAGTTCTTTCCGGTCTTGTCCGGAAAGAACAGCTTGATGCTCTGTTCCCCTTTTACCGCGCTGACCGCCTGATCGGAAGAAAGCGCGGGACTGCTTTCCAGAAGCTGGGCAAGCGGTGTTTTTTCCCCTTCCTGTTTGATCAGACTGCTTAAAACATTGCAGCCTGTAAGCGGAATCAGCAGAAACAGGCCTAAGATGAATACGGAGCGGAACTTTATTTTGCGCATAGAGATTCTCCTTCCAAAGCAATACATTATTCTTCTTGTACAAGCATCATTATTTTAGATATATGCTTACTTCCCGGGAATAGAATGTTTCCCGGCAATAATATTCTTAAAAAACCGGCCCAGAAAGAAAGTGTATTTCCGTGGCTCCTTGCCGTCTACCGGGACCGCGGTCGCCTTTTCCACATTCACGAAACATATCGGCGGAAAAAGAATACACCACCAGTTTGCCCCTTCCGCCTTTCCGATTTTAATGCGGACCGCTTCATATTCTCCCGAAGGAAGGACAATGCTGCCGTAGGACTTGGCCGGAAAGAAATAATTGCCGTGCTCTATTTGCACAGAGTAGTCCCTCCCCCAATTCCGGACTACCCTCTGGGCCGCCGCCAGGATTTCAGGCTCCATGCTTTTCACGATCTCCCTTGACTCGGCAAGAGAAGACGATTTGGCCAAACGGGGAGCGGCCAGCTTTAAGATTTCATCCCTGACGGCATATTTCAGATCCTGATCATCCTCACTGTCGGAATTGGCAATCACATGAAAGCGGATGATTTCCGACGCGTCCGGCTGCGCGGGCAGATCTGCTTTTGCTTCCCCCCGCAATAAGGAAGAAGCCAGAAGCGAGACAATCAATAAAAGTAAAATTATTTTTTTTGTAGTGAACATTTTCATTTTCCCCTTAACGTCATTTTTTCTTTTAAAGAAAGTCTTTCCATTATTTACTTTTTTAAACAAGCAGAATAATCTATTTTTCCGCACAATAGAATGCATTAGCTGATGATTTCAGGAGGAAAACATCCACATGTCTTTGACCTCAGGACTATACCTCATCTATATCAGTACCCTGGCGGGCCTGGCGACTACCTGCGGCGCTTTATTTCTCATGATTCTCGGAGAACCGCCCGATTCTGTTTTTACGCTCATTTTAGGCGGAGCGGCCGGCATCATGTTGTCCGTCGTCACCCTTGATCTGCTGCCTGCCTCCCTCTTCTTTCAGCAGCCGCGACAGTTTTTTCTCGGTTTGGCGGCCGGAATCTTTTTCATGTACCTTACCGAGAAAATCATCAATCACTTGCAGCAGCTGAAAAATCGACATTCCGCGGCGGGCTGCAGCCGTTTAAAAGGGCTGGGCTTTCTGATGGCCGCCGGCATCGCTTTGCATGACCTGCCCGAAGGTATGGCGATTGCCGCCGGCCAGGAGACGACTTCAGCCCTGGGGCTTCTGATTGCCTTAGGCATCGCCCTCCATAACCTGCCTGAAGGCATGGCGATTGCCGCTCCTTTACTGCTGGCAAAGCTTCCGAAAAAAAAGATCGTTCTCTTGAACCTTGGCCTGAGCTTATTTACCCCATTAGGGGCTTTGTTCGGCTTAGGGGCCCTGGCCGTTTTTGAAACGATCATCCCTTTTCTCCTGGCTTCGGCAGCGGGGGCGATGGTCTATATGGCTTTGAACGGGCTTTTGCCTCTTGCCCGCAAGCGCAGCCCGCGCCTGGCCCTGATCGGCAGTGTTCTGGGCTATCTCCTGTTTATGCTCATCCTCTTCCTTCTTCCGCATTAAAAGTGACGCAAAATAAAAACAGACAGCTGCCGGCCCCCCCGCCCGGGGCCAAACAGCTGCCTGTCCTCTTCGTTTTTTCATCTTCCTCTTCTGATTGCGCGTCCGGGTCTCTATTTCAGCATTTTTGCCATATAATCCCCCATCACCTGGTGTCCGGCCGCATTAGGATACCTGTTGTCGCCGGTATCTGTATATTCCGCCTTCAATTTCCCGTCCTGGTCGGCCAATACCTGCTGAAAATCAAGAACAGTGAGATTGTTGTCTTTGGCATAGGAGCCTTCCCAGGCCCTGAAGCTTGCTATACTTTCCTCTGTCCCTGATATCGGCAGAGGAAGCACTAGGATGGGTGTGATCCCTTTCTCCTTCGCCTTACTGACCATTTCCTTGATATTATCCTGAAAGGTTTGGATTCCTACCCCTTTCACCGCGTCGGCATTTCCGGCAAAAAGAATTACCCGGCCCGGTTCCTGCGTGACGACCTTTTGCTCAAACTGCCCCAAAAGATCGGTGGAGGTCAGTCCGCTTTCTCCGGCATTCATCACCTCGACCCCCAATTGACCGGCAAGCTTGCTGGGCCAGGCATTCTCCGCCGTTCCGGGATAACCGGAGGTATAAGAATCACCGATACAAACGATCTTGGTATTCTTCAGCACTGCCCCCTGATTCCCGGCAGCATCCGAGCGGTTATTGACACCCGCTTTATTGTCAGCGCCTTTCCAGACGTCCATCATCCCCACGAATAATACCACACAAGTAATGAGCAATGCTAATTGAATGATTCGCTTTTCCAGTAAATATGTACGCATTTTCATTCCTCCCTCTTCTTTTTTCTACAAAAAAAGTGAGAATCCTTTACTGGAATTGTGATTTCTGTTTATTTTTTAACCACCCTTTTTCGGATCTTCTTCCACACTGAATGAAGTCAAATTGCATACCTTATATGAGGTAATTTATTCCAATAAAGCTTGATGAGGGGGAATGCCCGATCATTTTCCAGAAAAATTTATCTGATGAGGAAATGCGCGAAGCCAACACCCCCCTTACCTTTGCTTTTTATCTTGCCCAGCGTCTAAAGGAGATCCCCTTCAGCCCGGTAAGTCATTTGTTTTTCCCTGTTATTCGCTTTTGGTACCCCAATAGTATCTATTCCCTTATTTTTTTTGATCTTGCCGTGGCTGTTCTGATTAGATTCTCTTCCCTCTACAGCTCCAGCTGCAATCATTTGATCCCCGGCCTCAATCAAGCTTATCCCGACTACGGTACTCTTTGCCGGATTTACGCCAATCAGGCTTTCCCGAATCAGTCTTCTCTCCGGCAGGCTTTCCTGAAACAGCCTCCCTCCAGGCAAACCGCGGCAGCCTCTTCGTCTTCTGTCGAGCCAAAGCCCGATCCTTATACCATCACCTCAATCTTTAATCCTCCTCCCACCATTGAAGCCGATGTTCCTCCCAACCCCAGGAACTTCAGCCTGATTCTTTCCATCTCCGCTCCCTATCCGACTGCCGAGCATGCCGGAATAACCTTTTCCCTGATTCTTTTTGAGCAAGTCAATGTTCCGGCGTTCACCATACCCCTGCTCTCTCTTCTTTACTATTTCCTGGCCAATTTTCTGTAACCGGTAAATCGAAGATGCATAACCTGTTATAAACAGGAGGTGTCGATTGGCTATGGATTATATTGAAAAAGCCCGTGAGCTGGGTATCGCCTTGTCAGAAACTCCGGAAATCCAGCAGTTGAAAGAAGCTGAAGCCGAAATCAAGCAGGAACCGGATGCTTATCAGGGGTTTATCGAATATCAGGAAAAAGAAAAAAACCTGTTATCTTCCCAAATGTTTGGCAAGGTCGTTTCTGAAAAGGATTCTCTGGCCCTCATCGATCTGAAAGTCCGCCTGATCGGCAAATACCCCGTGATCCGCAAATTTTTCAACCAACAGCAGGAATTTGAACGGATCATGGCTTTAGTAAATCTGACCCTGACCACAACCATTTTTGGCATGCCGAGCGCGGACCAGCTGCCCTTTCCCAAGGAAATCAAAGATATGGCCCAAAAAATACTGGAAAATATCGGCGGCGGTCAGGATTCCCCTCCGCTGGACCTGTCCAGCCTCAAAGTTCCCGACGGCTTCAATCTTCCTGAAGAATTGTCTTTTCTGTTTAAAAAATAATCCTATCTTTTCATGAAGGGAAAAGACAGCAGGCCTCTTGCCCGCTGTCTTTTCCCTTTTTTCCGCCGGCCCAAATCTTCTACTCTTCCGGCTGACCGGTCGTCTGCTGCTGCTGGGGTACTTGAACAGGAATGCTCTGCTGGGAATAATTCTGCTGGAGATGGTTCTGCTGCGGATAATTCTGCTGATTCTGCCTCTGATTTTGCAGGCCATATCTGCTCTGCTGATAATCCTGCAGCCTCTGTCCCCCATAGTTCTGTCCCTGATAACTCTGGGACCGGTTAAACACTTGCTGCGGAATAAACTGCTGCTGGACCTGCTGCTGGACCTGCTGCTGAGCCTGCTGCTGAGCCTGCTGCTGAGCCTGAGCCTGGTTTTGCAGCTCACCCGGCTGCCCGGTCTGTTCCTGACCGGATTCCTGGCCGGGGACCTGGCCCTGGCCGGCTCTGCCTTTGAATATTCCGGTGGCCCGGCCTTTGACAAATCCCGCGGCTTTGCCGAATACTGTCCCGCCCGCTTTTTTCAACGGCCCCAGAAAAGCCAGGCCGCCCCCTAATCCGGCCAAAAATCCGGTTTTAACCTGAAGCAGTACGGGACCCTGGGGATAATGCCTGACGGACTGTGGGCTTTCCAAAGAAACGATGACTTTGTCATAGTGAACAAGGGGGACCTGACTTCTGAATCTAAGCTGATATATTCCACTGCCTGCCATAGACAGTGTCCCCGCGCAAAAACCGCTGCTTCCCTTTTCATCCACCAGATAAGCGGCATAGACAGATGGCGCGGAAGCGATCACTGAAGGCTGCGGAAGGTGGGCAACAAGCGAAAAGGAGTTGTCCCCTCCGATTGTCGCTATGCCATTTCCAACGATTCCTTCCACAGATTCCAGAACAAGCTGACGCGGCTGATTCATGGGCTGTCCGAACATCGACATCTCTTTTCCTCCTTATGTATGATATACAGCATATGCCGCGGAGGCCTGAGGTGTTCACCGCACTGACAAAAGCACAACAAACATCAGTTTGCTGTGCCTTCGTTTTTATACACAAAATGTGTGATTCCCAATATTCTTGATCACGGGCCTGGTTTTAATCCACTTATCTGTCGCGATTTTCGGATTATAGTAATACAGGGCCCCGTTCGTCGGATCTTTGCCTTCAAGGGCTGCCTTTGCCGCCGAATACGCGCTTTTGTCAGGAACAAAATCAATCTGGTTTCCGGCGACCGGAGTAAACTGCCCCGGATCAAAGATCACCTTTTTTATGGTTTTCGGGAAACGGGGATCTTCAACTCTGTTCAGGACCACCGCTCCGACAGCCACCTGTCCTTCAAAGCTCTCGCCCCTGGCCTCGGCAAAAATGATTTTTGCCAGGAGCTGCAGGTTTTCTTCCTCTTCATCAGATCCCCTGGACGGTTCTGCCGGGCTGTCCTCCCTTTTCCTTTCGGGGGCGGCTTCTTCCTTCTCCTGACTTTGATCCGCTTTGCCCGCGGGATTTTCATCCAGAAGCTGTACCGAAACAGTGATCTCATCCTGCTGTTCAAAAACTTTTGCGATATTAGGAACAATACATTGCCAAAAACCTGTTTTCAGCCCCATCAATTTGTCTAACAAGCTGTCTTGAGATTCGGAAGCGGCATAAACATTTTGCATACCAAAAATAAACATGAGCGCCGTAATGAAAATCATTTTACGGCATCGTCGGTCAACCAAAAAAATCACCTCTACATGAGAAATATATTCCTATCCTTTCCCATAACAGGTGATTTTTATACATTTGGTTGTTTATTTTCACACAAAGGAATGCTAAATTTTGGGCTGTTTGATCATTTTTCGGCCGTCAGGACCGTTGCCAAAATGCCGTTATGTTCCCTTCCGGCCGTATCCTTTATTCCGGGGTGGATAACCAGCCAGTACTCCGTCTGGGGGCTGAGCAGCTTCGTTGATAATACTTTAAACTGATCCGAAGACCCGTCAAAAATCAGTTCCAGCGGCATCCTTTCACCGGTCTTGACCTCAATCAGTTCGACCTTGTCCAGGGCCACCGAAGCCCGGTCAAGATCTTCCGGGAAGGTAATGGTAAAGGTTTTATTCAGCTCCACCCCGTCCAGCTTGCCGTTATTCAAATAGCCGGGATAAAACACCTTTTGCCGGTCTTTGAGCAGGCTGTCGGGAAAGGCCTCCCAGCCGTTTTTGCTCCCTATCTTCAAAGAACTCGCAGGCAGGGCATCCAAAATCTTATTGGCCGCCTGCCAAAATACTTCTTCCCGCATCTCCGCCAGAGAAAGCACATAGTCGCCGCCGGCGGCCTTGACCTGCAAATAGCCGTTCCTGTCCGCGCCGGTCCCCGTATTTGGGGAAGATTGGGCCAGTCCTCTCTGATTGAGCATCAGGACGGCTGCCGCCAGCTCATCTGTTCCGGTCAGATCAATCTGAGGCTTGATGCCGACCACATCAATCGCTGTTTTTAACGGTGAGTAAAACCTGGATAGGGATGTCTTAAAGATGTCTCCGTTGGACAACGTGAACAAGCCCTTCACCCTGCCCGAGCCATAGGTATTTTCTCCCATCACCAGGGCGCTCCCATAATCCTTCAAGGCGCCCGTCAAAATCTCCGAGGCGCTGGCCGTATACTGGTTGGTTAAGATAATGACCGGATCATTGAGGGTAAACTCCTGCCTGACCGGCAAATATTCCTCATAATCCTGGTTGCGGAACTTGGTATAATAGGCGGCCTGATTTTTAATAAAATACCCCAGGATCTCTTCCGCCTCTTTGGTGTAACCGCCGCCATTATAGCGCAGATCGATAATCCAGCAATCCGCCCCTTCTCCCTTCAGGTTCTTCACCGCCTCGCCGAACTGTTCCGACGCGGAATCTCCAAAGGAATACAGGCCGATATACCCGATGGCCTTATCCAGCATGACCCCTTCCACCTGAGGGAGGTTGATCACCGTCCGCTGTATACTCAGCTCCAAAGGGCTGCCGTCGCGTAATAGCTTGACCTTGACCGTCGTCCCTTCCGCCCCCCTGATCTTGGATACAATCAGCTCCGAGGTCTGGCCGGCCAGGGACTGTCCGTCGGCCTCCGTCATGATATCCCCTTCTTTTATCCCTGCCTGATCGGCAGGATAACCGGCATATACCCTGGTCACAAGGATTCCCTGCGGAACGACCTCCAGCTCGATTCCGATTCCGGTCACCGACCTGTCCAGGGTACTGATCAGGTTATTGTATTCCTGCGCCGTCAGGTACTGGGTATTGGGATCGCCGAGCCGGTTTACCGCCTCTTCGACGGAAGAAGCGTCAAGAACCTCCGGCTTGACCTCATCGACAAAATTATACTGTAAAATTGTTTTTACCTCTTCCAGGACGGAATCACCGGCATAGGCCCTCAAAGGAGACCCGAAAAGAAAGCCGAACATAAAGATCAATGCCGTGAGTGAGGCCAACAAATACGGTTTATTCAAAATTTTTCCGTTTATTATTTTCATTTTCTGAATTTTCATCCCCTGAAATCCCCCTGCTTTTTGTTTTCTGATTGTCTTAATTCAACAAATAAACCGAACCTCCTTCTCTGTTATGGAAAATTTACCGACAGGCCCAAACATTCTGCCCCGGATTGATGGTATAATATAACAATATTAATTATAATAATAACAAAATAATGAATCAATTGATAAAAGGATGAAGATCATGACCAGTTATACAGAATACGCCAAAAAAGTCCTGGTGGTCGTCGGGACCCTTGTTCTGACCCTGCTCGTTCCTTACCTCATCTTTACGACCTTTCCCCATTTTGTACCCTTTATCCTGGCCTATTTTACGGCCACCGCCCTTGACCCCCTGACCTGTCAGCTCGGCAGGCGGTTAAAAATTCCCCTCGTTCCCGCGGTCGTCATCACCAATCTCACTTTTCTCGGATGCCTGGCCTTTCTTTTTTTCTTTCTTGCCAGCCGGATCTATTTGCAGTCCCTGGACCTGTTCTCCTATATCCAGGACCATCTTCCCCAGATTCAGGCCTGGTTCGGCCTGCTCAGCAAAGATATCTCCAGCCTGCTTGAGCTTTTGCCGCCCGGCCTGTCCCTCCAGCTCACCAACGGCTTGAATAATCTGCTCAGCGAGATCACCAACCCGAACCTTTTTGCGGCCCTCGGCCTGTATACCTACGGCCTGTCCACAGCAATTCCCAATTTCTTTTTCCTCGCCATCATCTATTTTGTCTCCGTTTTTCTTTTCCAGCTGAAATTAACGGAAATCCACAGCCGGTTTTACAGCTTTTTCAAGGAATCCTCCAAAAAAAAGGTGCTCTTCATCTTCAGCGACCTGCGTCAGGCCACTTTGGGCTTTTTGAAAGCCCAGCTGATTTTGAGCACCTTAACTTACATTCTTTCTTTCGCCGGCTTAACCCTGCTCGGAGTGAAATATGCCTATGTGATTGCCTTTTTCATCACTCTGGTCGATGTTCTGCCTATCCTTGGCACAGGCTCGTTTTTTGTTCCCTGGGCTTTTGTTACGCTCCTTTTGGGCAACACCTTCCTGGCCGCTGGACTGCTGGTCGTGTTTATCATCATTCTGGTCATCAGAAGGGCTCTGGAGCCGAAAATCCTCGGTGAAAGCATCGGCCTGAGCGCCCTGGCCACGCTGATGAGCATCTGGCTGGGGTTCAAAATCATCGGGGTCGTCGGCATCTTCCTGTTCCCTCTGGCCCTGATCCTGTTAAAGGCCCTGGCCAAAGTGGGGATCATCAACCTGAACTTCAAGGTGTAAGGCCGGCCAGACTACCTGCTCGTTCCATTGATGCCGTGAAAAATCATATCGGCGACTTCCTCATATAAAATCGTCTCCGGATTTTCCTGCTGGAAAATCACGCTCTTGTTGCAATATTGATTGATTGTCCCGATAATGACCGCTGCCGCCAGCTCTTCATTCAGGCCTTCCTTCAGTTCCTTTTCAGCCTTGGCTTTTTGCAAAACCTCCCGCCAGAGCTGTGTAAGCCTGGCGTTCTGCTGGAGGATCGCCGCCCCCATTTCCCTGGCCTTCACCTGGGAGGAGCACAGGATCTTCAGCACCGGCGAATGCTTATGAATGAAGGAAGTCTGATACCGGGCAAAAGCGATGATCTTGTCTTTGATGGTCTCTGCGCCGTCCATACTTTCCTTCATCTCTTGAATAAAAATATTCGCGGCAAATAACATCGTTTCATCAAAAAGCTGCTGCTTGCTTGGAAAATATTCATAGACCGTTCCCTTACCGATCCCTGCGGCCCCGGCGATCTCCTCGATCCGGGCCCGTTCAAAGCCCTGCTGAAAAAATACCCTGACCGCCGCTTTAAGAATCTGAATTTTGCGTTCCTCCCTGCCCATGCTCCAACCCCTTCTTCTGTTATTCATCCTGCTGAGAATGTTTTCATGCCGGCTTCCGGGTCCCGGTCTACCCCTGAACAGGGTTTCCGGGATCAATTGCTACTGCCGGTTTTTCGCTGTCCCCTGTTTTGTCCCCGCCCTTGCCGGAAAAGAACATCCCCTTCACCTTGTTGCTGAAATCGTCAAAGAGGGTATACATCACAGGAATCAGCACCAGGGTCACAACTGTGGATAAGGTTAACCCGAAAACAACGACGATTGCCAGGGGGGCCTGCAGCTCCGCTCCTTCGCCAACCCCCAGCGCCATCGGCAGCATAGCGAGAATGGTCGCCAGCGCCGTCATCAGAATAGGCCGCAAACGGATGGGCCCGGCCTTGATAATGGCCGTATTGCGGTCTTCATGATAGACCTTGCGCCGGGTATTGATATAGTCTACCAGGACAATGGCATTGGAGACGACGATCCCCGCCAGCATAATCAAACCAATAATAGAGTTTACGCTTAACGACTTGCCGGTGAGAAACAAACCCAGAATCCCTCCGGCAAAGCCAATCGGCATCGAAAACATGATCACAAACGGATAGAGCAGGGACTCAAACTGCGAGGCCATCACCATATAAACCAGGAGAACGGCCAGGATCAAGGCCAGGCCCAGATCGCCAAAGGCATCCATCATCTCTTTCTGCTGACCGGTCATCTCATAGGTGTACCTGTCCGGCATCTGGTAAGTATCCAAAGCTTTTTGAATATCCGTGGACACGCTCCCGACATCCCTGCCGCTGAGCTGGCTGCTGACCGTAACTGTGCGCACCTGGTCCTGGCGGGCAATGGAAACCGGCCCTCTCTTGATTGAGATATCGGCGACCTGGTTCAGGGAAACCGTATTTCCCGCCGTATTGTTAATCGGGATTTGCTCCAGGGCCTGAATATTTTGCTTGAAATTCTCATCGCCCCGGATAACCACATCGATTTCCGTTCCGTCATATTTGTAGCTGGTCGCCGTTGTTCCGGCCAGAGAAGCCCTGACCGTCGAAGCGATCTGTCCCGCCGTCAACCCGTACTGGGAAGCGGCCTGGCGGTTGACACTGATCTCAACCTCCGGGATTCCGTCCTCATAGCTGGATTTGACTTCACGGGTGCCGGGGACCCCTTTAACAATCCCCACAACATCATCCGCGACCTCCTTCAGGGTCTCCAGCTCCTCACCTTTGAGGATAATGCTGATCGGCTCCCCGGCATCCCCCATGGACATGCTCTGCAAAGGAGCAACCTTAAGCTCGGCCCCCGGAGTATCCTGAATCAGTCTCCTGATCTCATCGGTGATCTCCTGAACACCGCGGCGCTGAGCCAGAGGCACCAGCTTGACGTTCATGGTGCCGGTATTGCCCTTGGCCGCGACCAGGCCGCTTTCACCGGCAGAACCGGCTTCGATAAATACCGTGTCGATTCCCTGCACATTTTCCATTTTCCCCTCAAGCTCATTCATGAAAGCCGCCGTATTCTCCACCTTTGAGCCATCAGGCAAAGTTACCGTCACCTGGACATAGCCCTCATCAGACTGGGGCATAAACTCCGACCCGACAAAAGCCAGGGAAGACATACAGAGAAAGAAAAACACGGTTGTAAACAAAACCACCTTGACTCTGTGGGTCAAAGACCAGGCCAGGATATCTTTATAAACACTGAGGAGACTCTCGTAGCCCTGGTCAAATTTGGCGTAAGCTTTATTGAACAAGCCCCGGATTCTCAGAAAATACCTGGCGGGCTTTTCCTCAGGCGGACGCATGCCGCCCTCGGCTTTGGCCATGGATTCCACATCAAAATCCTCCCCATCCGGGGCCTTGTCCTGATGATTGATCTTCAGCAGTTTAGCGGCCAGCATCGGCACCAACGTGACGGCCACCACCAGAGACGCGGCCAGCGAAAAGCTGACGGTCAGGGCAAATTGTTTGAATAAGGTTGACGTCAGGCCCTGCACGAAAACAATTGGCAGAAAAACCGCCAGAGTGGTGAGTGTGGAAGCCATCACCGCCACGATCACCTCCGAGGAGCCCTTGACCGCGGCCTCGGTTCTTGAGTACCCGTTCTGACGGAAACGGTAAATATTCTCCAGCACAACGACCGAATCATCGACCAGCCTGCCCATTCCCAGGGCAAGCCCCCCCAGAGTCATCATATTCAGGGTAATATCCGAGAAATAGAGGATGCTGAAGGTCGCGATAATGGAAATCGGGATAGAGGTGGCAATAATCAAGGTTGTGCGGACATTGCGCAGAAACAGGTACAAAATCAGGACCGCCAGCAGCCCGCCGACCATGCCTTCATGAAATACCTGGTTGAGGCTCTTCTTGACATAATCGGCAGAGTCATTGACTAAGGTGATATTTACACCGTCAAGCTCTTTTTCCAGACCGGCGATTTCCGCCTGGGCCGCTTCCGAAACCTTGACCGTATTGGAACCGGATTGCTTCATCAGGGAAATATTGATACTCGGCTTGCCATTGGCCTTGGAAATCGTCGTCTGCTCATCCGGCTTCAGCTCCACATCCGCAATGTCCATCAGCTGGATATTGGCCCCGTTCCCCAGCGGAACCAGGAGCTGTTTAATATCGTCCACCGACGAAAACTCTCCGGTGGTTTTTACCGTAAGCTTTTGGGACCCTTTTTGGACATCTCCGCCCGGCAGGTTGAGGTTTTCCGCCTTCAGTATCCCGGCCAGGGTATCCAGGCTGATCCCGTAACCCTGCATTTTTTCGGCTTTGGTGCGGATCTCCACGATATCCTCGGTCCCGCCCCTGACATCGACCGAGGCTACACCTTCCGCCCTCTCCAGCCTGGGCTTCACCGTATCCTCCGCCAGCTTCTGCAGCTCGGAGAGGCTTTTCCCCTCTGAGGACAAAGACAGGGTCAGGATCGGCATAGACGTCGGATCGAATTTAAAAACCATGGGACTGCTGACATCATCCGGCAGTGCCCCTTTGACCAGATCCACCTTTTCCCTCAGATCGAGGGCGGCGTTATTCATATCCACTCCGTAATTGAATTGGACAATAATGAGCGAGCTGCCCTCAGAAGAGGAGGAGGAAATGGTTTTTAAGTTCTGTACGGTGCCCACGGCCTGTTCCAGCGGCTTGGTCACAAGCTTTTCCACTTCCTGAGGACCGACCCCCTGGTAAGAGGTGCTGACGACCGCCACCGGAATATCCATATCCGGCAGCAAATCAAGAGGAATACGGGTATAGGAAACTATCCCCAAAATAATCACAATGAGGACACACATTAATACCGTAACCGGTCTTTTGACCGAGGATTCAGATATTCTCACTGCTGAGCTCCTCCTCCCGCTTTACCGGGTTCTGCCGTGCCGGCAGCATTCCCTTCCACCGCCTGCCCGTCTTTGGTCACCACCTTGATCTCCGCTCCGTCACTGATCAAGCTCTGGCCTTTGACCACAATCACATCACCGGCAGCCAAGCCGCTGACGATCTCGGATTGCGTGCCGTTTTCCAGCCCCACGGCGACCTCCTTCTCCGTGACAAGGTTATCCTTGACCAGATAAACCACATTCTTTTCCTCGTGGAAGACCACGGCATCGGTAGGAATGACCAGGACATTGCTTTTGGAGGCCACACTCAGGGTCACATTGGCAAACATCCCCGGTTTGATCTTTCTTTCCCCGTTACTAAGATAAACCTTCAGGCTGTATTTTCCCCGGGCATCCGCGGCCACGCTGAGCTCCTCAATCTTGCCCCCGGTTTTCAGGGACGCGGACGGGATCGAGACCTCTGCTTCCTGCCCGTTCTTAATCTGATTGATCTCTTTTTCACTGATACTGACCTCGACATAGACCCTGTTCAGGTCAACCACGGAAGCCGAAGGAGCGGCACTCGTCGCCATCGTGCCGATACTGACATCGAAAGAGGTCAAAATCCCGTCAATCGGGGCCTTGACATCCATATCGGACATCGTCTGCTCTACGGTATCATACCCTGCCTTGGCCTGAGCCAGCTGGCTCTCAATGGCGGCTTTTACCGCGTCCGACGCCGCTAATTCCGCCTGATCCAGCTCCACCTTGCTGATGGCCCCGGCCGCATATAATTCCTTCATCCGCTCTACATTTTTCCTGCTGTTTTCATAATTATCCATACTGGTCCGGTAATTGGCCTCAGCCATCTGAAGCGTGGCCGCAGCCTGGTTGTAGGCACGCGTGACATCCGTTTTATCCAGACTGAACAGCACCTGGTCCTTTCTGACATAGTCCCCGACTTTGCCGTAGACCGCGGTCACCTTACCGGGAGTTTTGGCCAAAACCGGCGCTTCCTTATCGGCCTGAACCTTGCCGCTTAAGAGAACATTGGAAGCAATATCCTGAGCTTTGACCGTCAGGACCTCGACAGGAGTATAGGTCTGTCTGTTTTGCTCCTCAGCCAGTTTCGCCGCTTTATCCCCCATGGCCTTGACCACCTTCAGGCCGATAAGGGCAAGCAAGATGATCACTACCGCAGCGATAATGATCCGTTTCTTTTTCTTGTCCATTTCTTTCCCCCTGCATCTATGTAATCACTGATTTATTGTAGCCGGACAAAATTTTTGGCAAAAAGGGACAAGATTTTTGGCAAAAATTACACCGTTTCTCAGAAGTATTTCCGAGGTATCGTTCGCTTGCATCGACCGCCCCGGAGGGGGTGATTCATGCAAAAGAGCGAGGCCATTTAAGACATCCGGGAGGGAGCAGCCGCGAGGCCGCCCCTCCTTTTGTCTTGCCCGGTTTAAGCGGTCTATGCGCCTTCCACTTCAGCCGCCAGATACTCAGCCACCGGGACGATGTACTCTTCAGGGAGGGACTCGATGTCCCTTTTCTCCCTCTTAATGAGTGCAGCGTATACGGGAATCATGTAATTCTTGACTGCTGCCATTACTGCCCGCCTCCTTGTGTTAGTGTATTGACACGCTCTTCAAGCGCGGCAATCCTTGCATTTGCTTCAAGCAATTCCTCAAACAGTCCGGCCACGGCCTCATAGAGGTCGATATTTAGTTCTTGGGCCTTTTCTACCTTTTCCCTCTTGATTTCAGAGAGAGGCTTTGGATTTAACAATTCAGGCATTACTCAAACGCACCTCCAAATCCATTTATTGAGACTTCGCCTTCATATCCGGGGTTTTTGACAATATGGAAGCGGATGTTTACGCCCCATCTTGTCGCCGTTTTCTCCGCATTGATGAAGTTATAGACTCGGTTGATGAAGACCTGCGCTGTGATGTCTTCCCATGTCGGATTGTCGTCAAAAGCGTTATTACAAGCGTACACGTAGGCCTCCGCGCCCTCGATGTGCCATGTTGGAGTGACAAGGACTTTGGTTGCCATCGCATCGGTCTCGAACGGAGTCGGGAACTCGAACAGGATTTCCGTCTCGTTCTTGCTGAAGTTGAAGACTCTAATCGACGTCGCAAAATTGGTGTCTACAGCCTCAATCTTGAGGGAGTGTGACCCGTTTGTCAGCATGAGCCACTTTTCCTCCGTGAGGGTGATTGTGGCCTCTGTGCCGAGCTCTGCGGTGTATGCTCGGATGACAGTATCGTCAATTTTTTCGGTGATAATCACCGCATCGCCTTCGACGTCGTTCACAATGTAGGTCTTTGAGAAGGCTCCCGTCTGTTGACCGAGGTCTTCATCCACTCCCGAGATGCTCGGCGCGGCGTTTACGCGCTTGAAAGTGTATGTCCTGTACGCCGTGCCACCCTTGCCGTCGCTGACCTCAATCCGAGCCGTGTTGACCGAGTTGAGAGCTAAGCTGAAGAGCTTTTCGTTCGTGATTTCAAGCGTGAGCGTCTGTCCTTTCGGGGCGTTGTTTATCGTTCTGAGCGTTTCAGTATTGAGTTTCTCGACAACTGTCAGTGTGTCTCCGTCCGTGTCATTAACCGTGTACTCAATCTGAAAGCCGAGGTTTTTATCCCCGAGGTTTTGGTCACTTCCCGAGACGGTCGGAGCTGCGTTCACTCTTTGGAACGTCCATACTCTTGTAGCCGTGCCGCCCTTGCCGTCATTGACCGTTACGGAGACGGTATGAGTGCCGAGGCTGAGGCTTGTGACCGGGACGTTGATGCTGTATGTTTGCCCCCGGACTGCATTCGTGAAGGTGTTTGTCTGCACGCCGTCGCGGTATTCCGTTACTGTGAGCACGTCGGACGCATCGGTGTCATTGACCGTGTAGGTGATTACAAAGTCCGCGTTTTTGTCCCCGAGATTTCGGTCTATGTCAGAAATCAATGGGGCAGTATTCAGTACTTCAAGGACGGGCCGCCAGCCGACGATGTCGGTGCGATTCGACTGCCCATTGTTGTTCCAATAGCGGGCCGAAATGTAGCCGCGAAGCGCACGGGTAGCGGTGTTGCCTGTGTAGGTCTCTTGACACCATGAATACATACCCGCCCAATGCCAAAAATCGCCATGAGTGCTCGTGTAGTCAGCCGTTGCAAGGGTAGAGTCAAGGTCTGCCGAAGTGGGAGCAGGGAGCCCTGTGATGACCTCCTCGCGGGTGACGAATCTGTCCCACTCGTTTGTAGCCGGAGAACCGCCGGAGTAGGCGTCCGTTCCGCTCCTGTAGTTGCTGCCGCCCGTCAGAGCTCTCAGCTTGTACTCGGCCCCGTCAATAGTGATGGTTTTGCCAAAAATACGATTGTCGCCGTTGAGGTCGTCCCACGACACATTAGCCAGGATGACCCTGTCACAAATAAGAAGGGTCTTGTCTCCGTCCTTGATTTTGTGCCATTTGAGCTGATTCGCTTCAGTTCCCGGAGTGTTGCCGATAGTCCAGCTTGACATCGTGGTCAAGGTGTTAAAGTCGGCAATGTCTCCGACTGTACTCTGACCTGTCGGCGCGGAGCTGATGCGCCACGGTTTAGTGGGGCGAGGTTGGATTACTCCGCTCTTGTACAGGCCGCCGAGATTGATTGTTCCGAGATATTCTGCCAAAATAAATCTCTCCTTCCACTTTGATATAGGGGTATGGTGCGAAAATCTTCTTGCAGAGGTTGAAGCTGCATGACCAGCGTGCATATCCGAGCCATGAGCTCACGGCCTGAACGACTTCCTTCTTGGTCATTTCCCCGGCCTTTTGCTTTTCGTCCATACGCTTAATGCGTCGCTTCATCGCCTGTTTTGATTTATCCCTCAATAGGCGGTGAGTCGTCCAGATTTTGAAGCCATAGGCATTGACGCCCTGCTCCAACGGGAAAATCTTGGTCTTTTGGTTAGTCTCAAGCCCGAGTCGCTCCTCAAGGAACGTCTTGATTTTTTTGAGGTACTCCTGGGCCTGTTCCTTCGTTGGCGTCACGATGCAAACATCGTCCATGTACCGGGTGTAATACTTCACCTTGAGGAACCTCACGCAATACTGGTCGAGCTTGTCGAGGTAGATGTTCGCCATGTCCTGCGAGGTCACGTTCCCGAGCGGTATTCCTTTTTCTCCTTCCGGGCTTGAGTCAATGATTTTGTTAAGGAGCCGGAGAAGTTTTTCGTCCTTGATTTTCTTTTGAAGGATTCTCTTCAGGATGTCCCTGTCGATAGAGTAAAAGAACTTTTTGACATCTATTTTGAGAATCCATCCTCCGCCGTGCTTCCATTTGCACAACCTCATGTTATGCTGAAGGTGTTCGACCGCCCTGTGATTCCCTTTGTCCTCTTGGCAAGCAAACGAGCCTTTGATAAATACCGGCTTATAGACTTCCTTGAGAACGCTGTGAACCGCGAATTGCACGGTCTTGTCCCGAATATGAGGAGCGGAGATATTTCTCTCTTTCGGCTCGAAAACCTTGAATCGAATGTACTTCCCGACCTCATATTCTTCATCCTTGAGGTCTCGCCACAAGTGGACGAGATTCCTCTCCCTGCACATATCGAAGATGACGGCTTCCTTTTGGAATTTCCGCGCTCCTCGTTGTGTCTCACGGTATCCTTTCGCTATGTTGTCGTAGTCAACAACTGCGTCAAACAGCGGGCTTTTAGTAGTGTTCGTCATAATGGCATCCCTTTCATGAAGCGGCTTGGCAGTTATGACATTGTTCATGTGTTTACACCGTTTCCACAGTGAAGGATTGCCCCTCCCTTGAAGTATAACAAGGACTCGCCGATGAAGCCGTGACCGCATCGGACGAAAGACTTACAGGGCGGGCCGCCAGCCGACGTTGTCGTTGCGATTCGACTGCCCATTGTTGTTCCAATAGCGGGCCGAATTGTAGCCGCGAATCGCACGGTTAGCGGTCAAACAGGGACAACCCTGTGAGTAGTTACTTTTTCCCGTAGTGGGCCTTTATCAGACCCCCGCATATGCGCCCGAGCTCGGAGATTTTCTCTTGCAGCTCATAGGCTTTCTTTTGGGTGATGTACTTCTGATTCCTCGCCATCCCAAAATGAATGAGCAGGAGCTTCAGGTCTGCGTCCACCTCCCGGAGGTAATGGATGCGGTCATCCGTCTTGAGTGCGCTGTACATCATAGTGTTTCGGATGACCCTGTAACATGCCTGTTTTATCTCTTGGCAGAGGCAAAACTTCTCGGACTGCGGGAAGTTCCTCAAAAGGGGATAAATCCTGTCAAGGAAGATTTCAGCTTTCTTCTGAAGCATGGAAGGCTCCACGAATCAAACACCTCTTTTCCCGCAATCTCTCAAGTTCTTGGACGTCTCCGTAATACTCGCATCCGTAGTCGGTGAGCTTGATTGTCGCTTTCTTGTCTGTCCCTGTGATGATGCCGGAGATGATGAAGTCATCATCCTTGAGGCCGGAGCAATCACCGTCGCATAAAGGAACCAATTCACTGAACAAGTTCCCTATCATGCAGCTCAGCTCCCTCCTCGGGCACGCCACTTTATACATAGATTTTCCGCGCCACCGGGTCATAGATGCCGTTGCTGAGCTTGATGTTGCTGAGCGAGCTGAAGTTCTCAATAAACACGTTGTTGGTCATATTATTCAAGGTTGCATCCTTGACGACCTTGAGCTCAGCCTGAAGCTGTGCAATAGAGGCATCCTGAGTTATGGTCTGCGCGGTGACTGCCTGGATGCCGTCGTCCATATGACCGAGATTGTTCTCGCTCAGCGGCGTCCCGTTCTGGATGACTTCGCCCGTTTCCTCGTCGACGACATGGTCTTTCCATCCGACTTTGCTATAAGGATTCAACACTTTCAACCTCCATTTCTGTAAAGCGGTACTTAAAGGCTACATAGAGCCCCTTGCTTTGTGGTTTCGTAAAGACCCTGTCGGTCAGCGCGACCACATCGCCGTCATTGTCGACGAGCTGCACGTTTGAGACGCTGCCGACAACCGCATCGTCAAAGTAGACGTAAATCTTCACGACGTCTCCTTCAACGATAGACTTGAAAATCGGCCTTGTCTGCGGAGCTCCGTTGAGGCTGTACGCCGCATGATGGATAGAGCTCGCGAACCTTTGGGCCTGTTTGTTTAGGCCGATGCCCGTCAATGTCTTCATGGTCATTCATCTCCTTTCGTCATGGTTTTCTCTGATGCGAGAGGATAAGTCACTTCACCATCGCGGGCCGAAGACTTGACCTCCGAGACGGAATCAAAGCCATAATAAAGCGAACAATTCTCCTCGTGGTATATCCTCCGCGATGTCATTGTCCGGCCTGTCAGAGGATAATCCTTGATAGCTCCGCCGCTTTGGGACTGAGCCACGCCCGCCGAGGCGACCATATGGCCGACACACACCGCGATCGGGAAGACGCCGCACACGATAGTCCCGCAAAGGGGATAACGGGAAAATCCCGTCTGCTCCTTGGAACGGATTCCGATGACGTTTCCGCTGTCCACACCGTAGTTAGGCTTTGCACTCGCTTCCTTGACCTTCATCACCTCGGCGTCTATGATGCGGATGTCATTGACGCCACTCGGATTCTTGCCCCGGAGGAAGATGATAAACTCAGCCCATCTCTCCGGGTCTGTCTTATAAAACGGCTCTATGTAGGATTGTTCATATCCGAGAGCCTTGAGGGCAAGGAGGACGCCCGGCCTTGTCCCGGCCTGCTCCGCGATAATGGCCTTCATGGAAAGCCGTGTCCTGTAGGCTTCGGCATCCTCGCCCTTGAGCCGGGGCATTTCCCGGTCTTTACCGTGTTCCGGGAGCATGACCTCGCTTGCGCTGATGACCATTGACTCGGCCCGCACCCGGAAGATGTCCCTCTTGGTGTCGTCAAACAGCTTCCCGACGACCTTGAAAAAGATATAGAACTGATTCGCTGCCTTTTTCCCTTTCCTCAGCGGAGTAAAGAGGAGGCTGAACATGTACTCGCCGAACCTCTCAAATCTCGCCATCGCCTCACGTCCTTTCCACTGTCACCGATACCTCACCGAGGATGATGACCTTGTCGCTGTCAAGGAAGACGTCCTCACTTGGAACCGTAACCTTGACATTGCGGACGGATGCGACCTTGCTTTTGACAGCGTGGACGATGTCGGCGTGAGTGAGCTCGTTGAGCTCCCGGTTTTTCCGTATCTGAAGCAGCTCCGAGATAGCAGCCTTCACGCTGTCGGCGATGCCGTCATCCGAAACGGTGTCCGGGATGGTCACGGTTACGGAGACAGGCTGCTCTATGGTCGTAGAGCTCTTCACGAGCACGTCGTCATAGTTGCCGATAATCTTGTCGACCTCGGCCCGCACCTGTGCAAGGAGGCCCTCCGTCGCTTCTCCCGCCGTCCCTGTGACGATGATGTCGACCGTTCCTTGACCTCTCGGGTGCATATCGTTCACCTTGACAAAGAGCACGCCCGGAACCTGTTCACAAGCGTTTTGATACTTCTCGGCGATGGGCCTTGTGGCAAGCTCAGACCACGAGCGGAGGGTGCGCTCCCGGAGGCTCTCAACGTCCTCAATGTCGCTGCCTTCCCGGACTATCCAGTCAGAACCATTGGAGACCGTGCAGCCGCCCTCTAAATGCGTCAGGGAGCGCGTTATCTGCCCGGGTGGTACATTGTACCTTGAGCCCTCCCGTTCGGCCTCCACGAGGACGCCGACCGTCTCCGCGCCCTTCTGAAGGACGGTATCCTTCAGGACAAAGAATCGGAGCTCCTCGCCGTTGACGTCCTTGATGGTCTTGAAGACGTGCCCTTTGGCAATGCGAACGGCCTCCGCGCCTTCTCCCCTTGTCACAGTGACATAGCCTTGCGTTTTGAGGGCTTCCTTTTGTTTCTTGCCGAAGTCCGCCGCTTTGAGCTTGAGCCATATCCCCTCAGCATGAGCGACAAACATGTTATTGAGCACACGGCGGAGGAGGTTGATGAGCTCGATGCGGATGCGGAGGACTATCATCAAGAGGGTGTAAAAGATGCCGCCCGAGCTGAAGTTCGTTATTGAGAAGCCCTCGCTTTTAAGCTGCGCGACCGTCTCCTCCTTGAGCTTCTCGATGTCCGGGACGGGAAGAATCTCGTCAAGAACCTTTTCATCAATCAATTTCAATCACCTCCACATTTACCCTGTCGACCGTGACGCTCACGCTGTAGGTCTGAGAATCCCCGATAAAGCAAAAGGTAGTGAACACCTTGAGCGCGTCATCCTCAAGCTTTACCTCGGTTGAGATGGTCTCAGAGTCGACGATTTCTCTTCTTTCAAGCTTTTCTCTTATGCGCTCCCCGACCTCTATGATGGTGAGCTCGTCGTCCTCGCTCTGCACGAAGTCGAGAAGCGACCATCCCCACTCAGTATCATAGAAGAGCTCGCCCGCCTGTGTCATAGCCTCAAGCCGGATGTCCTGCATGATGCAGTCGAACCCGGACACAAGAGGCGCGTCGCCAGTGGCCGCCTGGGTGAGCTGCCACGAGGGGTCAAGCTTAATGTCTGTGTCGTTTAACCCTGCCATCAAACCACCTCCCCGATAATGCACGGATTGAGCTCACCGTACAGAAGGCCGACCGCGACGGTTTTCCCGAGCTCGACGTTTACCTTGGAAAGCACTCCGGGAATCTCCGGGAAGCGTTCGTCAATCTCGCCCGTTTTGTCAAGAATCTTGAGGCTGTATTCGTACCACTCGCCCGTGGACGCTGCTCTTGTGACCCTTGCACGCATAAGGCCGGGGAGCTGCAAGTGAGGGAAGTCGGCGGCGAGCTGCTTTGCTATTACACTTTTGACCATTTCCTCAAGCATTGCTCTCCCTCCTTCGGTTAAAAATAGATGTAGGTGCGGATGAACCCCGCCTCGTTGGTAGTAAAGACGACCTTCTTGACCTCGAACTCGCCGGACACCTGCGGGTGTGAAACGCTTATTTTGTGCGAGTGCTTGATGAACGGTGCGGAGACCGTTTCGAGTTCCCACACGCCCCCCGGCCTGTTGAGGGTGATGATGTTCGTCCCGTACTCAAACGAGAAAACCTTTGTTTGTTCGGGCTTCTCTCCCCAATAGAAGACTCCGCCCGAAAAGAAAAACTTCTCAGCGATTCCCCATGCGGCGTGTATCTCGTTAATGACCGAGACCACGTTCTTTTGAAAGATGGGGATTCGCGCCTTTGCCGGATGTGCCGCCGCCGAAAGCTTCATCTTCTGAACCCCGGCCTTTGCGAGGCAAAAGGAGATAATCTCCTGCGGCGTCGCATCTAAAAACGTGTTGTTAATGGCCGTTTCCTCAAGGAGAATCATGTCGTCCTTGAGGAGGATTTCGTTCATGTAACCGCCGCTGTCATACGGCTTGGTGATATATCCTTCGAAGACATCGTCGAAAACCCCGTTGTAACCGAGCTGGATGAGGGCCTTTTCTTTGACGTCGAGAGTGAGCTTCTCTTTGAACTGCCGGGTAAACCTCACCTTCGCCCAATCAAAGTAACTGTCTTTGCTTGAATAAACCTCGATTTCTACGCCTTCCCTGAAGGTGTATTTCCCGAGCTCTACGCTGATTTCGGGATAGAATAATTCAGCCGTTTCCACTCTTAGAATCACTTCCTTAGTACGGCATCATTGAGAGCCTGTTCGCATAGGCCGTCGTGCTTACGTCATCCACAGCGGGGGAGTTGTTGGTCTTGGGAGCCGTCCCCCGGCTGCCGCTCAAATAGCTTTGATATGCCGGGTCGAGCTTGCTTACCGCCGATGAGGTGCTCGTCTGCGAGCTGCCGCTCTTGGATTTTGTCGCCGTGATGGTCATTGGATTGTACGACCAGAACTCAAGGCTCACCGTGAGCTGCTCCTTTTTGCTTTCCTCCTTCGAGCTGAGGCTCTTGAAGATGACCTTCTTGACCCGGCGCGCTGCCGTGTGCTCGTTGATGATTTCATGAACGACAGGCTTCTCCTGTCCTGCCTTTTTGAAAAGGTTTTGTATCTTGTCGAGCTTCTCTTTCCTCGTGGCGTTGGGGCCGTCTTCTAGGATGAGCTCAATCGTCACCTTTGCGTCCTCGTACCCCTCTGCCTGTTTCGCCTTCGCGGAGCTCCCTTCGACTGTCTGCTCTTCGATGAGAGCGTCATCCCTGACCTCTATACTCTTGATGAGGCCGGGGAGGATAACCCCGCTCACTTTAATCGAACTGTCGTCGACAAATATCAAGATTATCCCTCCCCTTCAGCGACGAGCCCGTTGCTGTTGACGTAGTCCTCAATCTCCTTGAGGAGCTTGAGGAGCAGCGGGAGCTCTTTGATTTTGGAGAAGTCCACGTTTAGGAGCAGTTTCTCGATGATGATGCGCCTGTCTCTTTCCGTGGTCGTCTCCGATGTTTCTTTCTCCCGGGAGATTTCCTTGAGGTTGACCTTCTTGACAGGCTCCCGGCCTCCTGTCGTGTCAATTTTGCCGAGCCCCTTCTCCACGGCTTGAGCCGGGAGGTCTGCACCCTGTTCGATGCCCTGCGCCAGCGTGGACATTGTCCTGTGCCCCGAAAGCGTCAGCTCCGCGAGAGGCCCTTCCTTCGCATCCGAGAACGGAAGAAGCTTTCTAACCTTCTGGAAGATGCCTTTTACCGCCTCGACGGGCTTCATGGCCGCGCTCTTGATGCCTTCAACGAGGGTGTCGATGATTCTCGCGCCGCTTTCCCTGAAGAACGCCGGAACACCCATAAAGAATTCCTTGATTGCATTGATGCCGTTGACAAAGCCTTCCTTGATGCGGGTCCACATATTCGAGAAGAAGGCGACTATTGAGTCCCAATGCGTGATAATGAGCATCGGAATCCCTATGAACGGCAGGAATGCGGCGATTGCTATTTGCAGCCAGGTCGGCATCCCCGAGAAGAGATTCCGAATCCAGTCAAACCCGGCCTTTATGCCGTTGACGAAGCCGTTCCAAACGCCTTGTATCCACGAGACCACCGAGTCCCAATTCCGCCAGAGTAGAATAATCGCGGCCACTAAAGCGACGATGCCTATAATAATCCACGTGATAGGATTCGCGAGCAGGGCCGCCGTGAAGCTCCACACCGAGGCGATAAGCTCGGGCATCGCTGTCACCGCCGTCGTGATTGCTTGCTTTGCCATCCCCACAAGGCCGAGGGCCATGTTCTTTAATGCCGTGACCCCGTTAATGGCTGCCGTCCTCGCCATGCTTGCGATATTGACGGCGACGTTTCTGATGCCAGTAACCGCCGACGAGGCAAAGGTCTTAACCGCGCTGAAGCCTCTCTTTAGACCGTCCCCGGCATACAGGGCCTTTATTTGGATAGTTGTAAGCAGGTCGGGGATTCCCCGTATCGCCCGGTAAAAACCTGTCGCAAGTCCCGCCGTCTTGGTGAACACAAGCCCCACGCCGCCGACGACCGCGATTGTCGTCCCGGCCACCATCAGGAAGCCTCCCAGTGCGAGCACAATAATCATGATGACTTTGACGAGCTCCTGATTCTTCTCAATCCATGAGCCAACCTTTGTCAGGACTTCCTCGCCCCTGCCGAGCAGTTCGTTGACGGTGGGGAGGAGGCTGTTGCCGATGGACTCCTTGACGTTCTGGATGCGTTGCTGTAACCGCTGGTACTTCTCGGGCTCCGTGTCGTTGATAGCCGACGCCATTTCCCGGGCGGCCCCGACTCCTTCGCCCATCGACGAGTAAAGGCCGAGGATGTTGTTCTGCAAGTCTCCCGTCTTGGAGTACATGAGGTCAATGAGGGCGACCGCCTCCGTATCACCGAAAGCTTTTTGCAGTTGCATTTTTTCGGCTGCGTCCATCGTCTCTCCGAACTTGCCCCGGAGTTTACCGAGGATTTCCGGCATAGAGAGGAGCTGGTTGTTCGCGTCCGTGAACTTGAGGCCGAGCTCCTCGCCGCCTTTGACAGCCGAGCGGAGGAAAGCTTTGTATTTCGTTCCCGCCTCGGCTCCGCTCATTGTGGCCTGAAGCATACCCAATATAGAGAGCTGCTCCTCAAGGGGCACGTTGGCCGTCGTTGCCGAGGCCCCGAGGGTCTGAATCGCTTGTGCCATCCCTGAGCCCGTGGTCTTGAAGTTCTTGACCGAAGCCGCAATCCCCGCCGAGAACACTTCCCCGAACTCCATATCCGAAAGGTCGGAATAGAAGTTCTTGTATATGCCGTAACCCGTGGCGAAGAGGTTTGTCATCTCCGCGATGCTGGACTTTGTTCCCTTCGCGGTGATACCTGCAAGCTCCGTATACCCGGCGACGCCCGCATCCGTAAGGGAGGAGATGCCGCTCTTGATGTCATAGGCCGCCGTGATGAAGTCGGCTTTCGATGTCCCGGCCCACTGTTCGGAGAAGCTGCGCGCCGCATCCTCAAGGACGCCGAGGTCTTTGACGCCCACCGAGGCAAGCTCACCGAGAGCCCTTTTTGTCGCGAAGGTTGCCTCCACCGGGGCGAGAGCTGAGGCGGTTATCTGTGCGCCGATACCCGCCATCGCCGCCCCGGTCTTGGTCATGTCGCCGAAGGTCTGCTCCATGCTCTGAAGCTTCGAGACAGAGCCGCCGACCGAAGACTGCACACGGCCCATCGGGCCTGTCAGGTGGTCGACCATGTTCATAATGAGGGACAGCTTGAAAACGGATTCTAAGCTCACACTATTCCTCACCCCTTTCGTATGGTATAATTAGGCAAAGGAGGGATTACCATGACCTTGATAATCGTAATGCTCAAAGTTCTCATATTCGCCCTGTGCGCCGGAGCTGCCATCTCCGTCCTTGTATATGTTCCGCTTATGGTCTATACGATTCCCTATGCCTTATGGGTAGGCCATCAAAACACGATGGGAAGGCAGAAGGACAAGGACAAAGAGAGCATCTTCCAGGCCGGGAGGAACGCGACCAAACTATATAAAGCATGGATTACCAGACAAACACCGACCCTTTGATAAAGAGGTCGGTTTTTTATTCCGAGAACACCTTCGAGATAGCTCTCGCAACAATGTCCTCCTCAACCTCTTCGATGTACCTTGCCCGGGCGAGGAGCGCAAGGAATTCATCAAAATGCAGCTCCCCGATATTATCCGGCAGAAGAGCAGGGGGGACGAACCTGTAAATCTCAAGCGTCGCCGCCTCAACAAAGTCCGTCCTCACCCTCCCGAGCTGCTCTTCTACAGCTTCATTAAATTTGCGGTCTTAGACAGCCCGAGCATGGAGAGCAGCTTTTCGCCCGCGCTCAAGGTAAGGGCCGGGTATTCCTCAAGGTCGGCCTCCAATCTGTCGCGGTGCTCAGGGATGATGTTGTCAAACATGAAGGTCTTGAGCGCCTTCGTCATTCCGTTGGCCGCCGTCTTAACATAACGGTCATAGCTCGCCGTGGTCGGCTTCTTGAAGATATAGGAGACCTCAATCTCCGTGTCATCGTCCGGGGTGAGGGTTAAATCAAGCTGATAAACCTTGCCGTGTTTTGTCTTGAGCTCCTCGGTGTTAAGTGCTCCAGACCCGCCTTTTTTAACCTCGGCCTCGTTGGTTTTGATGCTCTTGTCTTCCATTGCATAATCCTCCTTTGACATTTATTTTGAGATATTACAGGGCTTTAACGCCGTCGCTCTCGATTCCGTCCACGATAAGCATGTCAAGGTCAACCTTGATGCTTTTGTCTCCCTGCGCCGCCTTGTTGCTGCGTTTGGTGAACGTGACGGTATTGAGCACATCGCTCCTTGTGCGGTCTCCCTCGTTGGCGTAGGAGACGACAATCTTCGGGATGACCAGCTTGAAGAGCGGTGTCCCTTTGCTTTTGCAGTAGTCAAGCAGCGCGTCATAATCGTCGCGGAGGAGGCTGACCTTGCCTTCGGCCTTGTAGTTGCCTTCTCCGTAGCCTCTCGGTTTCTGACCCTTGCCGTAGGCGAGCTCCTTTTCCAGCTCGTCGTCGTAGGAAATTTCCTGAAACTCAATCGTGAGACCCGGGAGCTTAATATCGACGTCGGCCCAATCGTATGTTTTGCCGTTTACTTTCAATGACATCCTAATCAAGCCTCCTTTCTTAGCTTGCGCTCGGCTTCGTTCTGCCGAGGTCGACTTCGATTTCCCTGATGTATCCTCTGGACACATAGCGGATGGTGACGGGCATTTTCTCGGTCGTGATGATGTCCTGTCCTTCCGGGACTGTGATTGTGGCCGAGGAGATTTCCTTCAGCTTGACCATCTCGTCGAGAGGAGTCTGCATGAACTTCGCCCTTGTTTCGAGCTCGTTTTGCATATCTTCAAGGTCGATGTCGTCCTGCAAGAGCTGAAGGCCCTCTTTGCGGACTTCCTTGATGATTTTGTTCTTGACCCGGACATCCTCAGCATAACGGTAATCCGAGCCGTCCGGGGACATCACGCGAGCATTGGTGACAAAGTAGTCCTCAAGCCCGTCGTATTCCCGGAAGGTGAGGTATTTTGCGGCATCAAGCAGCTCGATATATTCCTCAATCCCCGCGGGCCGGAGCTCTAGCATCTTGCTTTTAGAGATTCCCATGCCCGCCGTGTCCCGGGTCTTGCCGATACTCTGATGAACTTTGGTCTTGGAGTACAGGCCGCACACGATTCCGGCGTTGTTGATTTCCCTTGTGATGCCGTCCATGCCGACATAGAGGGAGCGCGCTGCCACGACCTGAATGTCGGTGTTCTTGATGTCCTTCTTGTCGGCCTCAAGCCTCAAGGCGTAGTCGGCGACATCCTCCTCGTTGTCCGGGACGTATGCCTCAAGCACAAAGAGGAGGGGCTTGTGATAGGTTGCCGCGAGCTCCCGCTGCTGCTCCGATACCGCCGACCATAATGCTTTCTGCGATTCCCCGACGATATGAACCAATTCATAGGGCTCGTTGAAGTTCTTGAGCTTGTCAATGGCCGCCAGCGCGTCGGCGTTGGTCATGGTGGGGGCCGTTGTCTTGAAACGGAAGACGTCGCCCACAAGGAAGGATGTCTCCTCATTCGGCTGCGCACCTTCCGTAAACGTCACAGTCAGGCCCGTCAGGGGGATTTCGAAGGCTCCCGTCAGCGGCACGGTGGACTCGTCGGAATAGCTGTACCCGCCATCAATCGAATACACGAACAGGGCGGTATTTCTGCGGCCTTGCCCGGTGATTCTGACAATTACGTCAAAGGCATTGTAAGGACTCCCGTCAGCGGTTAGGGAACCCGAGCCCGTGCCTGTCTTTTCGACCATTCCCCGGCTTCCTGCCGTGGATGCCGAGACCGGGATGCAGTAAATCCGGTTGGAACCGTTCTCCACCGAATCCATGACCTTGTCAGCAAGCGGGCTCAGGCCGAGGCGTTCCTTGATTTTCGCCGCCGTCATGTTGCCCGTAATGATGATAGGCGTGTCCGACGTAACGGGGGAGACACCGATTTTCACATGGACACCCTCGCCCTTTTCGGTTGCCAGTCCGAGCAATCCGTCAGTAATGTTTGTTGTGACATCTCTAAGCATTTACTTCACCTTCTTTCCGATGGGACTGCCGGAGAATTTTCCGACCGCTGCGTCGAAGTCTTCCTCCGTGACCATCTTGCCCGGCTTCCATCCGAGGGCGGCACACATACCGCTGAAGATGGGGGCGGGCGTTTTTTTCTTGTCTTTGAGCTCCTCAATGCTAAATAGCTTCGGAGCTGCTGTGTCAGCCGTTTCCGGCTGTTGGTTTTTACTCGCCATCTTGAGTCTCCTTTCCCTTGATAACTGATTCGACTTCGACGTCCGTGAGCTTCGCGAAGTCTGTGTCCTTATAAACGCCGCCCATGAATTTGACTTTGACATTGACGGCGACTCTTGCCTTCAGGATGCTGTCATCCTCGTCAACCCATTCCGCCTCCACGACCTCAATCGGGGTATAGTTCCCGTCGATATAGATGCCTTTGTCAAGGGCTCTGAGAAACGCTTCAAAGAACTCCTCCGTCTTCTTGGGGTCGGGGTCTCCGATTATCACGCTGAAGGTCGTCTCCCGGGAGAAAACCTTTCGCCTCTTGTGCTGCGCGCCTGTTTGGTCACTGTATAGTTTTTTTGCGCCGCTTCGGTCGAAGGTTTCCTCCTCGAAGAGCACGGCCCCGATATGGGCCTCCTGTGATGCCCGGAGCTTTTTCATGCTTGTGTAGGGCTTCGAGCGGATTCCTGCTCCCTTCAGCTTTTCGATGAGGTGTTCCCTGCATTCCGTAAACATTTCTAATCCTCCCTGAAGTAATCCTCAAGAGTGCCCTTGATTTCCTGCATGTCGTCATCGCTGAGGCCGAGGAAGGGACGGGCCGGGATGTTGATTCTGACGGTGACTTGCTTCTTCCGTATCCAGCGGCCATCCACTTGAAAGACAAGGCCCTTCGAGGTCTTGGCCCGGATGGTGATTCTCCTGTTCTTGGCCCCAAGCTGATGCGTCGATGCATATATTTTGTTCGTGCCGACCGCGAACCCGGAGGCGTCGGACGTAGTCTTGATGGAATTCTTAAGCCCTGCGCTTTTGACGAGCGTGACGCCGCCTTCCTGCGCCGCCCTGATGGATTGCTTCCATTTCTTCCCGTCCGGGCCTTTTTCCGTTCGGAACCGTTCGACGGTCGACTCGCGGATAGCCTCGGCAATGGAGGCGTTAATGCCTTTCTTGTCGATGTCCGCGAGCTGCCGGAGCCTTTTCATCAAGCTTCTTGTGTCGCCGTCAAGTCTGATGCTGTACATTTACATCCCCTTCAGCTTGTCGCGGGAGAAGAGGCGCGGACTTGATGCGACCGAGAAGCCTGTTCGCGCTGCGGTGGTGGTGTCGACGGCTCCGATTTCGACCTTACCCTCCGCCAGCAGTTCAAAGAACCGAATCGCCGCCTTGTAGCGGTTTAAGTAGTTCTTTTCTCTGTCACTCTCGTCGATACCGATGCGGGAATACAGGTTATAGACGGCGATGTCCTTTGCGAACTTATTGATAACCTGTGGGACAGGGGAGAGAGGGAGAGGGTATCTCTTAGCGAGGTATCCGTCAATCTCCGCCCCTGCGTCCGCGATTGCCCCTTCAATGATGGGGATGATTTTCGCCTCACGCTCGGCCTCGTCTTCTATGTAGTCGCTGCCGATGATGGTGTTGAGGGCATCATCCTTAATCATGGAGCGGACTTCTGCGGTCTCACAATATGCCACGCCGACTCACTCCTTTACTGTGCTGTACCGTCGCTGCCGTAGGCCATTTGCCAGAAGGCATACCCGGAATTTCCGCGAGAGTCGGCTCCGTAGAGGAATTCTTTTCTCATGAAGACGTTCTCGTCGGTCTCGTTGGTCAGGCTCACAAACTTCGGCTTCTGTCTCTCTTGGTAAATGAGAGGCTTGATGGGCTTCTTGGTGCAAAGCAGGAACCACATCGAATCATTTCCGGCCAGGTCGGGAACAACCAGCGGCTCCGCCGTTCCCTTCAGGATGTTGGTTGTGCCGTCAATCTGGTCGGCGAGAAGAATCTTCCTCGCTTCGGTCTCTAAGGCCGGGCCAACGACGAGAAGGTCGGGGACAATCTTGAGAGGCTTGCCGTGTTCGTCCGTTACCGACATGATTGCCGCCCTCGCCGCTGCATAGGATTCCGGCGAAAGTTTGGCCGTTCCCTTGTTGCTGAAGGTCTTTTTGCCGACCTTGTGGGCGTCCGAGAAAAACGGCAGCCCATCATAGCATTTGTTTGTGAATCCGCCCGGGAGCAGTACGAAGACAAGCTCGTCGGGATGCAGGGCCGCGCTCTGACCGAGGGACTGAATCGCCGGAGTGTAGAGCCCGACACGGTCGTCCTCGATGTCGTTGCGGGGAACGCCGACCGTTACCTCGAAGTCCTTGTTCTTGATGGTGTAATCGGATGCCGTCAAACTTTTAATCTGACGGTCTCCAATCCATTCCCGCATCATGGGGATAGTGCCGAGCCATTTGTAATTCTCTTCCCCTGTAACGGAAGGGACGACCGTCGCCACCCTGTCATAGAGGGGCTTTGTTTCGTCAAAGGCTTTGGCAAAGATGGTCTTGAACCCGGTAAAAATGCCCCGGAGTGCTTGCTGATTAACTATCATAGTGCTTTAATCCTCCTTTTCTCCCTGTTATAGGGTTTCGACGGCGACGCCGTCGTCTGTTACTGCGATGACTTTTCCTGCCCGGGAGCTGCCTGTCGCCAATGCGGTCACGGTGCAGTCGTCGACGATATAGCAGTCCTTGAGGACGTGTTCGGCTTTTATTTTGTTGGCTGCTACCGTGGTATTGTCCCAAACGAAGACGCCTCTTCTGACCTTGACGGTCTTGTCTCCGGCTGCGCCTCCCGTGTTGTCGACGTATTCCTCGGCGCGGCCCGCTGCCGTAAGGCCCTCGGCCTTGACAGCGGCCTTTGCGTTGCCGCTCGCATCGAGCACGACAAGCCCGCCGTCATAAATGACCGCACCTGCCGCCACCGGGAGGACGACAATTCTCCCGCCTTCTGCAAGCTCCGGCGTGTTCCTTCCTGCTGTGAGTGCCATGTTATCTCACATCCTTTCCGTACTTCTTGAGGTCGTCCTCGCTGACGCCAAGCTGCTTGCAAATGAGCAGCGTCGCCTCGTCGAAGGTTTCCTCTTTGTTCGCCTTGGTCTCGATGTCAAGCTCGCCCATCGGGACGCCCTGGGGGGCCTTCTCAACGAAGGACTTGAATCCCTCCGGGTCTTTGAGTGCGTACTGCGTCGCCCAATCCTTTTGAGCCGGAGTCAGTTTCCCGGCCTTCAGGGCCATGAGGACGGCGTCGTCTGCATCCCTGCGGGCGATTTTGTCCTTGAGCTCTTTGAACTCCTTCTCAGAAACAGAGCCCTCCGGCTTCTTGTTTGTGAGCGCCACGATTGCGGCGGCCACGTCTTCGGTCTTGGCTCCGGCCTTCAGCCCGAGCATCTCGCAAATCACCTTGTTTGAGACGACCTTGCCTTCATCCTCCGAACCGCCTTCAGGATTCTTGTTCTCTGTGCCCTCCTTGAACTTCTTGGCATCCGCGACGGCTGCCTTGAGGGCTTCCGTGACCTGCTCTTCGGTTGCGTCCTCACCGAGTCCGAGCAGAGCCGCGAGCTTTTTAATGATGTCCATGTCGTTACCTCCTTCATAATCATCAAGTTTGATGGAATTGATTATCGGAAACATCCCGTCAATGGCGGGTGTGTTCGTCAATGCTGCCGAGTGTAGGACTATTGCCTTGCCGTCCGACTTGCGGACGAGGACAACGGGCGAGAGATAGCGGTATTCCCGGTTTTCGAGATACTTCTTTCCCTGCGGAGTCCATTCCACTTTAGCCACAATCGCTCCGTCCTCAATGGATAGGTCTTTAATCCATCCGCCCGCCGGAGCCTGTACATCTTTGAGCGTCTGATGCTCATAGTCAATCACGATGTCGTTACCCCGTTCGAGAAAAGTCTGCTTCATCAAACGGAAGCTTTCCTCATCGACGTCGAAGTCGCCCTTTTGACTCTTGACGTGTCCGAGGGGGAGGAGCTTCACCTTCTCGGGTGCTCCGTTTACTTCTGACTGACCGCCTCTACAGGCGAATAATTTTGCCATTTGCTCACCTCGCTATCACCTTGCTTTTTAGAATCGCTTCTAACCCCGTTAGCACGCGTTATAACGCCCGTTAGAATTCTTTTAGGTATATTTTGCCTTACTCGATGGATAAACTACTAAATTGGGCCTTTTAACGCTTATTGTTTGTCTTTGGCTTTCACGCTCCTCTCAAATGCCTTCTTCAAGGTTTCCGGGTATCCCTTGAGGTCGGGTGTAAACTGCACCTTCGCGGGATTCGTCGAGAAGCTCGGGTCGGGCAGGATGTTCACGAAGCGTCCGTCCCGGAGCTCTGCCGCCTTCGGATTCTCTGTCTCCACCTTGAGCCCCCGCTGCTCGACCTGTCTTTTGGAGAGCGAGCGCACGGTGCAGCGGCATCGGAAGCCGTTCGGCGGATACCATGTGTCCCATACCGGGGAATCTGCCGGGAAGACCCTTCCGTCCATCGCAAGGTGTGAGGGACGGGTGCTCGTGTCGTTCACTGCGTCATATATCCAATAAGGCCGGAGCTTCAGGACATCCGGGTCGGTCATTTGCCTGTAGTGCCCGACTTGATACGCCGTTTGAATGTTCGTCCTGAAGATATTGTCCGCTTGGAAGTTCGTAATTCCTTCGTACCCTTGAGCCTCAAGGAACCCGTTCATTCTGTCCCGGAAGCTCCGCATCGTTTCTCCTTCCTCAATCGCCCGGAGGAGCTCGTCGTGAAACTTCTTGAGAACTTGAACCTTTGTATAGCCCGAGACGGTGAAGGCGAGGGACTGATACTCCGCCGCGATTTCCGAGAACTGCTTCGCTGTGACAGGGATTTTACCCCTGAAGTATTCGACCGCCTCCTCGAAGGTTATCTCCTTGTTCCGGGAGATAACGCTCTCAACTTCATTCATCCCGTATCACCCGCCCCTCAAGGTCTGCATATAGCATCGCCTTTTGAAGGAGCTCCTCAATGTCTTTGACATCCATTTCCCCGGCAAGCCGCTCGACGAGCTCCTCGTTTTCAAAGAGTTTCTTGACAGCGTCGAGGTCTTCGGTGTTGTCAAGCATCTTGAGAACGGGAGCGAAAAGCTTCTTGAACAGGCCCGAGCTCTGTTTGATTGCCGCTGCCGTGAGGCCGTCGATGCGCTGCTGCGTTCCCGGCTCTCCGGCTGCCTGTCCCTTGAGTTCGACCTTTTCGGCTCCGGCTGCCGTTGCTTCATTGGTGACGACCTCCGCCGTTTGCTCCTTCATCGGGATGGGTAGGGCGGAGCCTTTGCTCGGAGCTGCCACTTCCTCACCGTTTTCCGGCTTCGGGATGGAGAACTTCTTATATAGGTGAGAGGTCGGGACTTTGAGCCCAATACTGCAAATCAGTTTCTCATAGATGTCGACCGTTTCCTTGAGGTCTCCGGCCTCCTCGCAATCGTAACGGATGTACGGAATGCGCCTGTCCTCGCCAAAATTGAAGAGGACGAGGGGTCGGATAAGGTCACGGCGGAGCGTCGCGGCAAGAGCCTTGCAGTCTGCGACCGTGAGGTCGTGACGGACTTCGTTGTGCGTCTTGCTTTGTGCGTAGCTGCCGCCCCCGGAGTCGCTGGTGAGCGTCTGTCCAAGGATAGCTTTTGACATCTGCTCGTCACAGTACCGGGCGAGCCGTTCGTATATGTCGAGGCTTGATGTCTTGCTGGACTCCTTGAACTCGATTTCCGTCCCGTCCGGGATGATGCCCGCCGCATCGGAGCCGATCTGAACGAGGGCTCGCATGAGAGCGGCCTTGTCTTCCTCGCTTGCGCCCTGGGCGTACTTGCCGAGGCGAAGGGGCATCCCGAAGACCTCGCAAAAGCTGACCCAATCCTTCAGGTCGTAGTTTTTGAAGAGGTACATCCACGCGACGACCCTCAGAACGCCCGCCCTTGACGGGTGTCCGCTGCGGGCCTTGTAGCGGTGGATTATAAACTTGTTCTCAGGGACAATGATGCCGCTCGGGTATTCCTTGGTGACGACTTTGAAGTTGTCCTCCGCATCCCAAAAGAAACGCTTCTGATGTCTGTTCTTGATTTCCTTGACAACGACTCGGCCATCGTCATAGTCCCATATGATTTCAGAGACCGCGATGCCTTTGCCGATTGCGTCAAGCAAGTCCATCGCCATGTCCTCGAAGTTTTCGAGGCTCTCGATTTCCTGCGCCACGAACTCGGCGATTTCCTTGTCCCGCTCGTCATCCGCATCAAAGGGGATAACTTCAAAGTCGAGGCCCGTGACGGCGTTCTTGCGGGTCTGAAGCTGCGAGAAGAGATGCGGGTCTTTTTCCTCCATCTCCTCGAAGAGCTCCATCTGCCGGAGGACATCCCCGGCGTCCGCTTCCTTGAAGATGGTTGCCAGCTTGACGGGCGTGAGGCCGTTGCTCGGGTAGTCCGAATATTTGTCCTGTACCTGTGCGACCGCGATTTCCGTGAGGTCGGGCCTTCTCAGGGCCGGAGCTTTCGTCTGCTGCTGCCTTTGTTTCTTTTTGCTCAATCCGTCTCACCTCCTTAATACGAGCCGTTTCTGAATTTGAGAGCCCGGCTGATGACGGACTTGTAATCGACCTTTGTCCCGACCTTCAGCTCAAGGGCGGCCCTCACGGCCATCTCAAGAGCGTCCGGCCCGTCGTCGTTCTTGCCCATCGGGTATTCCTTCATCTGCTGAAGGAGGGTCTTGTGCTTCTCGTTGAATTTGATGTACCCGTTCTTGACGAACGGCTGCAAGGACTGAATTCTCAAGTCCTTGTTTTGGATGCTGTTGACCTCCTCAATCGGGAGGTACTCTCCGGCCTCCGCGCTGCGCTGCGCCATGACGTCCTTGAAAAAGTGCTGAAACTGCACCGTCTCGACCCGGAACTTGGCAAAGGGCTTTTTGTAGTCACGCCGGAGCCGCTTTGAGGTCTCGATTGCGTCTTCGATGATGACATCCGGCTTGCGCTTCTCAATAGAGGCGACGACCACATACATATAGCCCGTGCGGGTGTCCTTCGCGAGGCCGATGATTGCCGACGTGTCGCTCTTCTTGTTCTTGCCGAGGGATGGGTCATTCGCCCCCACAAAGAGGAAGCGGCCATCCGAGAAGTCGACCTCGTCGTCTTTGTAATAACTGAACCATTCCTCGTTGAATGCACAGCTTTCGGGGTCGATAGGGTCGTTCTGGATTTCACTGTTGAAGCTGCTCTCGCCTTCAGATACCCGGATAACCATGAGGTCGTAATAAGAGAGCTTGGCTTCCCACAAAACCTCCGTCCCTTCGAGCATCTCCTCGCGATTCGCCTCAAAGAACGCCTTCGCGTCTTCCTGCCTGTCGTCATTGTTTAGGTCGGTATAAATTGCCTCCCATGCCGACCAGAGCTTTTCATTCTTTGCAAAACTGATGACGCCCCTATACTTGACCGTCTTGTACTGCGGATTCTTCGCAACATTGGCGAGCAGCGCGTCGAAGTGGAGGAGCGTCCCGATATATACAATGTCGGTGTAGGTGTCGCCCGCCTTCGACACGGCCTTATAAAACCAATTGCGGAGCTTTTTCCGTTGCTCCGGGGTGTTGACGTTCTCGTCGTTTTCGAGGTCGTCGCAAAGGATAAGGTCAGGACGCCATTGCTTGTGACGCCGTCCACGGATTTTCTTGCCGCTGCCGATAGCCTCAATCTTCACGCCGTTTGAAAGCAGGATGACTCCGGCCTTCCAAACCTTGCCCTGCATATCCCCGAAGTCTTCCCGGAGAGCTGCGTTTTCCTCATACTCCGTCTTGATGTCGGTGAGGAACCCCTCGGCCTGTTCGGAGCTGTCCGAGAGGATGATGATGTAATGCTTGTAACCGTAGGCCGAAGCGTGGACGGTGTCCTTGAAGGTGAACGTCGTCGACTTGGCGTGACCACGGGGAGCCTCAATCGCTCTCCGGCATCCTTCCGCCCGGGAGATTTCTTTCGCGTCCCGGATTGCGTTCTTGCCCTTCATCACGCCATCCTCCCAAATGTCGTCAAGCTCCCCGTGAAACTTCGGGGACTCCCTGACAAAATAGTGGGGGAGGTATGCCCGGCCAAAATATTCAAGGTCGAAGGCCCCGAGGCGTTTCCTCAGTCCCTTCTCACCTGTGAGCTCGGCTCCGTCTTGGTACTCCTTGAAGAGCTGCGCCCGTTCCTTTTGGTGTTTGCCTTCCCGTGTCGCGTATGTCTCGAAAAGCTCCCGCTGATATTGCCTATTGGCGACCTCCTCGCGGTCTTCCGGCTCTTCAAGTTTTTCGATGTATTCCTTGAGGTTAATCATCTGTCAGTATCTTCTCACGGGCCTTTTGGAGGACTGCGTGCAGCTCTCGGGTGAGCTGCGGGTCTGACTTGATTGCCTTTGTCAGGTCGTCCTCAAGGGCCTCGAAAGCAAGCTCCATCTTAGTTTTATAATCCCGTTTGACCTTCTGCTCATAAACTCCCACACGGGAAAGGGAGGCGATGAGCCGCCCGGCCTTGTCAAGCGGCATCTCCGCGAAGTCATCCTCCGCCGTTGACACCCTCTGCATCAAGCCGTCCATCAAGACCATCCTCGACGCCTTTGTGAAGTCGAGGTCGGGATTTTTCTCGACGGCTGCGGCGATTGCTTTTGTCCGTTCAAGGGTCTCGGCGACACGCTGCGCCGCCTGATTCGCACGGATAGCATACCGCCCGACCGCGCTTTTGCTGACGTTGTAACCCTCCGACTTGAGCCATGCTGCAATCTCTTCGTAGGTGTTGGACGTGTCGAGGAGCTGCGCGTCGAGCTGCTCCTTGATGTCGTCCGGGAGCTGTGTGATTTTTGAGCTGACCCTTGTCCGTCTTCTCTCGGCCATTACACATCAACTCCCGGGTCGTCGATTGTCCCTTCGACGAGGTCAACTCCTTTTTTCGTGAGTTTGATGACCGCATCCTTGCGGTATGCGTTGTACGCATTAACCGACCTGTCGACAAAAGCGATGTATTCGCCCTCCTTCAGATAATCGAGATGCTTGCTGATGTCCGGGGAGACAATCATTCCGTCCGCGACGAGTGCGTTCGTTATCTGCCGGAGGAGCAGCGTGTTTTGATGACCCTTGACGAGGCTCCTGATGATATAGCCGCGAATCGCCTTATTGCGGCTAACCTCAAGCTCATTCATCTCATCCATGTTGTCACCCCTCCTTTGTTACTTTGTAGTGCAGTATCTTATCAAGCTTTGCGTTCATGTCGCCCATCTGCTTGTCGACGTTGTTGAGCGTTCGGATGAAGTCCTCCCTTAAGACATAGACAAGAGGGAGGTCACTCTTCAGCTCGGAAAGCTCGGTCTTGACCTTCTCAATGTCATCCGAGTTTTTCTTGATTGCGTCCTTCATGTCACCGATTGCGGTCTTGACCGCCCAACCAATGAGCGCGATGACAAGCGTCGTGATGGTCTGAAGCGCGAACATGAAAATTTGACTTGCTTCCATGCCCTCACTCCTTTATTGCGTCATCGCCTTCAGTTCGAGCACCTTCTCCTCAATGAGCTTGGAGAGATAGTCCTTGAAGCTGCCGAGGTTTTCCTCGATGATTTTTTGAGCCTCCGGCTTTAATGCCGCCGAGATTTCTTCCGCCGCCTGTTTTGACAGGGCGACAAGCTCGGAACGGTCGACCTTGCCGTCTTTGACGGCTTCCCTGAGACTCTTTGCCGTGGTCTGCTCAATGGCGGCCACGGTGACGGTCGTCAGCTCTTCGACATCCTGAAGGGCGTTGTTGAGCAGGCGGCGCGCTTCCTCGTCTTTGAGCTGCGCGGTTTGCGCCTTCACCTTTTCGGTCAGCTTTCGGATGCCGTATGTAGCATACGCCGCAAGAAGACCGATGAGGGCGAGGACGAGGGTGACGACGACATCGCTTGCCATTGTCTGAATGGTTTCCATCTTGACTCCTCCTTTGCAATTTTGGGAATAAAATAACCATAGGAGCGAAGCTCCTATGGTTAATGTTACCTTATGCCTTGTGAAGTTTATATGTGTAGCACTTCTGAGAATTGATTCTTATTACACGGCCTTTTCATCCCCCGGGCCGGGCAAATCAAAGAGGGAAAGCTGACCTTCGGCGTGGCCGTCGCCGCATAACTGTCGTACCCATCGCTCGGTTACATCGTACTTCTTGGCGAGCTCCATGTGATTGTACCCGTTGAACTCCTCTCTAATCCTCGCGTCTCTGACCGGGCGGACGACACTTTCAGTCTTCGGCAGGTATATCGTTGAACCGCCGACGAGCTGTGTGAGCTTGACGAGATTCTCGACGCCGATTGCTTCCGCTATTTCCCTGTAAAGGCCCTCGGGAATCTGTTCGAGCGTGAGCTCTTTTGCTAATGCGTCCATACCGCGACCTCCTGAATCTTATTTACACATTTTGCCGAGTATCCCGAAGACCTCCCCGATTGTGATTGTGTCCCCGAGCTTGGCCGACCAGTATTCCGGGCTACTGATGACGCCCGCCGCGACCAGCTTGTCAAAGCCGTCGCGCTGCCACCGGGGAACGCTTGACTCCTCCTGCGGCGTTTCTTGGGGAGGAGGGAGGACAACGGGCTCCTTCAATATGGCATTGAGTATCTTGATGATGTCGGCTCCGTAGCCGTTGCCCGGATACGCCCATCCGGCCCCGTTGGGATTGTCTCCGGCTCCCAGCCACTCAATATATATTGCGGAGCCTCTCTTGACTAAACCGAAGCGAGGGTCGACGCACGCCTGTTTTAACGCTTCTGTGCTGGCATACGCCTTCAGGTGTTGTATTTGTGCCCTGGCTCCGAGTCTCGGGCTCTCAAAGCTTGCGGCCTGTCCTTGGCTGTTTCCGTTTAAGGCTCCGATACCTGCGTAATTGTTTTGCTCAGGAAGGACGATGCCGCCATATTTGAAGCACCCTGTCTCCTTGAGGGACTGAGCCCAAGCAACATCCGCCCTCACACCTTCAACTTCTGCCTCCTCGACGAATATCTTCGCCAGCTCCTCAATAGTGCAGGAGGGAAGGAGAGGTTTTGGATTTACCTTCAGCGCGTAGGCTGCCATCTGCGCCGCCGTCGCCTCCGTCTTGCCCATGATGAGCGTCCCCTGTTCCTTTGGCTCTTCCTTCGGCGGCTGCGGTACAGAGGAGGAAAGAGGATAAACCTTTTGGCCCTTCTCATCAAACACGCTGTACCCCGGATTCTTGTCGCATTCCACCTTTGCATTCTCAAGGATTCTGTACGCTCCAACCTGAGACTTTGCATCCTCCCAAGTTTTCCGCACCCTGTAGAGCTGCTCTGCGGGAACTGCGCCCTTTTCAATGTACGTCACGCCGAGGAGCTCGCAAATGACCTTTACTTGAGCCTCAGCCATGCTTTCAAGGTTAGCGTCCACCTTCAGGAACGCCTCGTCCACTGCGTTGTCGTGGAACCCGTTTTCAATCAGGAATACGTGCGGCACGCCAGCAGCCACGGCGGAACGGATAACTCCGTAATAATCATATCCTTTGGTTGTCTCCGATTCTCTTGTCTTGGCTCCCCGGTCATTATTCCCCATGACCTTTGAGACCGCTGCCGAAAGTTTTCCGGCCCAAGCCTTGTCTTGGGCGATGCGGACTGAATAGAAGCACTCTACTCCACGGGCTTGACCATTGGCGGCGTTGGAGTGTTCGCTGATGAAGACGTCGCTCCCTTTGGCACGCTTGCCGCGCTCATCAAGACTCGGGTCTTCGTTTTCCGACCTTGTCAGACTGGCATCAATCCCGCACCTGATGAGGGCGTTTCTGAGGAAGTTTGAGAGCTTCCACATCCCGGCATATTCATAATACCCGGTAGGGCCTTTATTCACATTCCCCGGAGCGTGGCCGGGGTCGATGGTTACTTTTTTCATACCGATTCCTCCTTATAATCTCATAATTGGAGCAAATACCTTATCGACATACTCTCCGATGGTGTATTGTGCGCGACCCTCCGCTTTGAGGGCCTCCGTGAACTTCCTTGTCTCAAGCGCAATCTTGAGGGCCTTGAGGACTCCGACCTGCTCCGGCGTGACCTCTCGCATGTCCTTGCCGACCATGTTGAAGACGGCCTGGTAAAGGTAGAATGCGAGGTCTGCTTTTTCTTCGGCGGCCTCCCACTCTGTGAGGATTTCCTTTGCAAACTTCTTGCGGTTGAGCTTTGGCTTGTCGGGAGGGATGACGCCCTTTTCCTGAAGTCTCTTTTTAGCCTCAGCCCGGGCCGCCTTCTCGCGTGCGGTCATTTTCTTAGGTTTCTTTGTTTTCCCCGGCATCGCCTTCCTCCTTCCTGTCGACCATCTTCTTGAGGGCCTCAATGAGCTTGTGGCTCTGCGGAACTGTCAGCCATTCGATGCGGTCGACCTTGAACATCTTTTTGACAAAGCCGTTGATTCGGTCATTGTTGTTGTTCCATCCGAGCTCCCCGGTGAGGGCGTAAATCTTGCGGCGGAGCTTCTCGGTCTGAGGATTGCCGCCCTCGTCCGTCCGCTTGCCGCGCTCAGCCCGGTTGACATCGTCCTTCATGTTGGAGAGTACCCGGCACACCTTGTCGACTTCGCCCTGCGTCAGCTTCCTCATGCTGTCCTTGCCCGTCTCCCGCCCGATGATGCCGTACAGGTCTTCATCGTCAAGGGAGAGCTCCGGGGACTTCGCGAGCCCCCAAATGGTGCGGATAGAATAGCGGGGGCGATTGCGCCCCCCATATGCTTTCCCTGCCATAACACCGCCTCCTAACGCTGTAAAGCTTGCAGCTTCTCCCGGTCGGTCTCATACCAAAAGGTGTCTTCTTTTTTCAGCGACGCTCCGACCCGGAGGATTTCGTCCTCGGTGTACTTCTTGAGTATGTCCTTGTTGATGGTCTCGGTAACAACGATGCAGTCGTTCATCTTGCGGGACTTGAGGCTCTTGATGATTGCCGCGAGCTTTTCCTTCGCCTTCGGGAGTATAACCTTCGTGCTCATGCGGAAGCCCGTCTTTCCGAAGTTCAGCGTCTTTGTCTTGCCGTCGAGCTCTCCCCGGTGCTCCTCAACAAACGCCTTGATGTCCTTGCCGATAGCGGCGATGCGGTCTTGAATAGGTTTCGCCTCCTGCGCCGCCGTGAGCTTAATGCCTTGAATCTGCTTGTTCATTTCGCCCTCTATGTCCACGAGGTCAAGCTCAGCCTCGGCGATTTCCTTGAGGGCGGCGTCGACCTCTTCCCATGTCTTATAGACCGGGGCCTCCTTGATTCTTGTCCTTGCCATTACTTTTCACCTCTTTCGATGTCTGATAGTGTGACGGTTGCGAGTTTGCCTTCCGGGGTAGTGAAGCTCACCCCGACGACCTTCCCGGCCCGAACCTCGAACCCGAGGCCGAGCTGCCTGTGAAACAGTTCAAAGACTTCGACCGGGAGCTCCTCAACGGACTGAGCCTCCCTGATGGGGAGGCAGTTCATCGAGACCGCTGTGAGAATGTTCTGCTTGACCGTCGCCTTGCTGTCGAGCCCTTGTTCGAGGCAGGTGAGGCCGACCGTTACGGCCTCGTCGATTTTTAATGCCGCTGTGCTTCTCATTGTTTATCCTCCTTCCGTCCTTAAAGCATCATCATGTTAGATGCTTGATTGATGATGGTCAGCGTGATTCTGGACTCCCCGCGCTCCTTCATGATGCGGAAAACGTTGTTGAGCGTGCGGTCGAGGAGTCGGAAGCAGCCTGTTTGATGGTTGCACGCCCGGGACTTCAGCTCCGCAAGGGCGTCCTCCTCGACTTCGTAACCTTCGAGGAAGTTATCGACCTCCTTGCCGGAGAGCCCCTTGAGGCTTGCGTAAAAGTCGACGCGATTCGCGAAGCGGGTGAGGTAGGACTTTATCTGCGCTTCGAGCTTCGGCTCGCCCGCGATGACCATGCCGACATCGGACTGGTCGAATATGGCCCGGAGAATTTCCATCTTCTTTTGTGTGTACTTGGAGATGAGCTTGTCCGCCTCGTCGATAATAAGCAGATAACCGCGATTGACGTTGAAGAACTCCCTGATTCCGTTAACGCGCTTCCATATCGTCCCGTAGGTGGTAGGGATGCCGAGAGCCCTTTCGATGGACTCCACGAGGTCTCTTGAGCTCATGGTGTCGTCGCATTCGATATAGGCGACCCGGGGCATCTTGGAGTAATACTTGAGGGCGTGGGTCTTGCCGAAGCCAGACTTTCCGACCACGATGCCGAGCCCGATGTACTCCTGACAGGAATTGCATACGCCGATGATGTTCTGCGCGTCCCGGCTCTCAAAGAAGCTCTTCCGCTTTGTGAAATTGACGACCTTCGCTCTTTCGGCAGTTGCGGCAACGAGCTCCTCACCCGTTACCTCCGCGAGGAAGGCGGTGAGCTTCGCTTCAAGCTCCGTCGCGTCGCTGTCGTATTTCCCGGAAAGATACCGGGAGACCGTCGTCCGTGAATAGTTGATGGTGCTCGCGAGGTCTGTGATGGTCTTGCCTTCGCGTTTAATGTACTCGTTGACCTTGTCTGCAAGAGTTTTAATTTCGCCTGTGTAGGCTTTTGCTGCCGTTGCTTCCATTTTGTTATCCCCTTTCATTATCCGAGTGCTCTCAGTCTCTCAAGGACTGATTGAGCCTTTTGATTGAAGAACTCGTCATCGGAGTCCTTGTGCTGCTTTTGCTTCTTAGAAACACTTCCGGCCTTGAGCTCCTCACGGAACTCCTTATCGTCCGGGAGCTGGATAAGGTTGTCGTTCCTCTTAGCCCTGACCGCGAGGTCTAAACCGCCGACCACGGCGGGAGTGCCTTGTCCGTCCTGCACCCGGAGCTCGTATGGTGTTTGATACCACTCAAGGTCTTCTTTCGTCTCGCGAATCTGCCGCTTTTGCTTCTTGAGGTGCTCTTCGAGCGTGGCCTGTGACATGCGGGGCGCGAACTGTAGTAGTTCAGCCGAGACAGCCTCGCAAATCTTCTTGCCGTTCTTGTCAAAGACATAGAGCTTGGTGACGTCATCGATGTCCCATTTGATGTTGACGGTCTGCCCGATGTAGTGGCAGAGCTCATAATCCGTGTAGAGCGTGCCGAACTTGATAATCCCTTGATTGCGGACGAGGGCGGTGTCGGCCTTCATTAGGAGCATCGCTGCATATTCCCTCAGAGGAGCTGCTTTGACGTACCGCTCGGCGTTCTCAAAGAGCTCAATCGGAGTGACCCATTTCTCGCGAGCATCTTTAAGGCCCCGGTGTTCCCGGACGTGGTACTTCTCGTTCTTCCACTTTGTCCAGAGTGCGTAAAACTCTTCCATTGTGAGGAGCTCACCGCGCTCAAGCATTCCGGGGATGTCCTTCTTCCGCTTACCCGAAGTTTTCGACCCGGTGAGTGTGCCGACATAGGAGGCCATCCATTTTGTGAACATACTGCACACCGTCCCGAAGAAACGCTCCATTTGCGCCTTGCCCCACGGCTCATAAGGGAGAGACCTTGACCAGTCTTCAATCCCTATGGAGCGGTAGAAGCCTTTTGTTTCGCTGTCGAAGTCAAGTTCCTGCATCTTGCGCTCCTTGCGGTTTTGCCCTGTGTTGGTCTCCGCTGTGTAGTCCTTGCCGTTGTCAATGTGCAGGTGTTTCGGCACGCCGCCCGGATTGGAGTAGAGCATCTTGACGAGGCTTTCCTTGAGTATCTGCGAGTTGGCGTCGACACACATCACATCGCCCATGATGCAGCGGCTCCGTGTGTCAACCCATGCAACAAGCTTCGGTCGGATTGCCTTGATTTTCCCGTTCGGGCTTGTGTACTGCACCCAGCAGTCGAAGGTGTGGCCGTCGCCCTGTACGAACTCCATGACCGCGAGGGCCGAAGCGTCACGCTTACCCTTGAGCATCCGGGCATTTTTGAACTCTCTCATTCCGTTGGCGGCGAGATAGTGGGCGTTGCGTCCCCGGAGCTCGTCCATGATGTACTTGATATACCGGGCCACTGTCTTGATGGAGGGATAGCCTTCCCATCCGCTCTCCTTGGCGACCTCCTCGAATTTCGTGTAAAGCATCTCAATCGTGCCCTGATTCTGTGCGAAGTCCTTATTAAACCAAATGTTCTCAATAATAGCCTTCTGCTTGTCCGTCAAGCTTGGAAAGGTGTACGACTGCTTCGGTTTCCGGCATAGGGTGAGCACCTTGAAGAAGTCGAAATTCCGGCCCTCTTCCTTTTCAAGCTTCAGAGCCCACGCGCTCGCTTCGAGGTATCCCTCGGCGTAGCGGTAGAGCGTCCGCTGACTGACTCCAAGCCTTGCGGCGAACTCCTCGGCGAAAGCCGTGCGCTCACCTTCTCCATAAGCGACGAACTCCTGAATCTGCTTTGAGAGCTCGACCGCCTCATAATATTCCCGCTTGTGACTCTCTATGTACCAATTGAGGTCGATATCGAGATACCACGGGGCCTCTTGTGCCTTCTGTTCGATAACAACATCCCTCCCGTCTACTTTTTTTGCTGCCTTGTGGGCCTTCCTTGCTTTGGTGGAGAGGGAGGACAGGGCGACCGTTACCCGGTCTTTGCCGCCGTTCTCTCCCGGCTCCGTTAATGTCTTGAACGCTTTTGGATTGCGCTTGATTCTTTGGACTAATGTGTTGTACTTGATTCCTTCAAGCTCTGCCGCTGTTTCCAGTGTGACGAATGTTTCCGGCAAACCCCTCTCCCTCCTTTCACATTGAACCGTGTCCGCTGCCGTGGTATAATGGCAGGAGAAGATTTTTCGTGAGTCTTCTGGTAAGAGAGCCTGTTCGAGTGGTGTCGGTATGGCTCTCTTTCCTTTTGACCTGATTCCTCATGATGCCATCCCCCCGGTCACGCACTTTTTGTCACCTTTGCCGACTTGATTTTGCCGATGTGCTCCTCAACCTTCCTGAGCTCCTCATGAAGATAGGTGTTTATGTCGCTCAAGGTTTCGATGTTTGCCTGTTTTAAGCTGATGCAATCGAACAAGTCCTCAATATCCTTCTGGATTTCCTTTTGAACCTGCTCGGCTTGCCGCTTGAGCTCGTTCTGCTTCCTTTCCAGAATGATGAGCTTGGTCTCATCGGTGAGCGTCTTACCGCTCATCCCCATCCCGGCCTTGAGACTTTCCAGCTCAAAAAGAAATTCATTGACATTCTTCAAAGTTATTCCTCCTTCATGCTATTTTTTTAAACGATTCCGGGTCTAAATCAAGCACCCTCGCGATACCTTGGAGGTACTTATCCCCCGACCTGTCTCCGTATAGGATGAGATTGAGGTACTTGTTGCTTGTTCCGACCTCTTGTGCGAGCTGCACCTGTGTCATGCCTTTTTCTATGAGCGTTTTCTTAACCAACACGCCGAAGGCGGTCAGTTGTCTCTTGTTGCGCTGCATCAAGCATCCTCCTTCCTGCGCTCTTAGAATTACTTCCGTTTCAAAGTTTGTGAAGTGTTTCGAGTAGTTACTTCCACCTTTTGGCTCTATAATGAGATTGCGGCCATATCATAGAGAGGGGGTGGTAATAATGGATGCTAAAGCTTTTGCTCGTGAATTGGTTGCCGACTTCAAAAAGATGTACCCTGAATACTTCAAGGAAGAAAATGAGTTAATTCCTCAAATGGTCGGCGCAATTTCGCTTATCGCATCTCTGGCGATTGAGAAACATGAGCGGGAGAGTCACCCAAAACATAATTCTCAATCTCTTTGAGAAACTTCAACAACTTCGCGCCGTCTTTTTCGAAAGGGCAATCGCAAGGAGACGTCTGTTCCGAAGGCGTCTCTTTTACTTGCACCAATGCGATGAGCTCCTCGACAATCTCGCAGTCTCTGACCGCCTCGGCGAACTCCTTCTCATAGCCTTCCTTCGGGGTATCCATGCCATAGGTCTTGGAATAACAAAGGCGGTTATGCCATGCCATATCTTTCTGTTCTTTGAGGTACTGAAGGATTGTTTTCATTCCGTTTCCTCCTTTCGCCGCCGCTCTGTTTTCCGAGCGTTGCGGGGATTGTTCTTGTCTTACCCGAGTATTTGTGTACCACTTCGAGCCCTTCGGTCGTCGCCTTCACGACGAGCCAGTTCTCATAATTCAGTCCGGCCTCTTTAAGGCGTATCTTCTGAGCCCGTGTCGGACGCTTTCCGTGTTTCAAAATTTTACCTCCTTCCTGTTCAATTTTCTTTAATCTTCCTCTCAGGTGTGGTATGATTTCCTTGATATATTTCTCTATCAGTCTTATTTTATACAACAACTGAGAGGAAGTCAAGCATAAATCTCTCACTTGTTGTAAGAAGGGAGGATAAACGATGATAGAAATTGAAAAGGTAGGGGAAAGGATAGCGGCCCGTCTCGCAGAGCTCAATCAAATACAGGCCGACCTTTGCCGAGCAACTGGAATGTCTAACAACGCTATCAGTCAGTACGTCACAGGAAAGCGCACGCCTGACACGCTCTCGCTTTATAAAATTGCTTCTTCTTTGGGTGTTTCGATGGAATGGATTCTAACAGGTGAGAACAAACAAGGGAGGGTTAATACAACAAATGAGAGGGCGGGCTTAATGGAACTAACCAAAAAGGAGGCCGACCTTATTGCTATGTTTCGCGCGCTGGACGACCGCGACAAGGAGTATGTTAATAGCACTATTGAGATGCTTTACAGTAAAGCAGTTAAAAAGGGAACGTTATCCGGCTCGATGAGTGGAGGAACAGGGGAAGAGGCAGCCGCAAGTGAAGCTGTTTAATTTTTGTGCTTCTTTGATAGATTTATCTATCTGTTTTTGTCACATTGAAAATCGCCTTTGACGCGCCGATGTAAGTGCCGAAAACCCTTGATATTACGGCAATGTGACAGCTTTTTTGCGATTACATAGCTTTGTCACTTTGAATGAGCCGCCTTTTTGCCTCTTTTTGAGGGTTATCCGCACGGGCGCGCACGGGGAAAGTAACGCGCTGACACCTGAGAAATGCCGTATTTTCGCACTTCTTCGCACGCCCCGCCGCTGCATTTAACACTCACTAACGCTCCGTTAGCACGCCGACCGTCTCGACTTCATTGTCCTTTGATGTTATAATGCAAATATGAGCCGCGATGATGTCCTTTATCCCCCTTGCTGCTGGGGCTTCCGGGACTATCTGAGTGGCTCACACTTTGTAAAAATGCTTATTTTATGCGGTTTTCCGGCCTCGTTGATTAGTTGATAATTGACGCGATGCCCGACAACTCCACGACCACCACGCCCCCTCAAGGCATAAAAAAGACGACATCAATTCACTCGATGCCGTTCTCAATATTTCTGTCACGGATTTCCTTCCATATCCCTCACAAACCCGCATAAATACTGTCTTTTCTCGGTGTCTCCCGACACATCCCGTCTTATCCCGTTTTGTCAATTATCTTGTCTGAGTACAATTTAGATCGAGAAAGTTTGATGATTATGCGGCGCAGTCAGGTGGCAAACAATATTTTCCTCGAAATATAGCATTTTCAAAAGGATATTTTAGATTTATTGATTGTGGGGCCTATACCGGTGATACAACAAGACAACTATGGGCTGAGAAAGGGAAAATTAAAAGACTAGCGTTATTTGAACCGTCAACAGAAAATCTGACGGAGCTTAATAATTGGCTTGCTGATGAAAGTGAATTTATTGCCGACGAAATAACAGTCTTTCCTTGTGGTGTTTATTCTAAAAACGCAAGTTTTAGGTTTAATTCCAATAAAACCTCGTCTGGCATATCGGATGACGGCACAGAGTGTATACAATGTGTCGCAATAGACAATGCGCTATATGATTTTGCGCCGACATTTATTAAAATGGATATTGAAGGTTCAGAGGCCGACGCCCTTTTGGGTGCACAAAAAACCATTTGCAAATACAAACCGGATCTTGCCATATGTGTATATCATTTTGCTGATGATATTTGGGAAATTCCTTTGTTACTGGATAGCTGGAATTTAGGCTATAGGTTTTATTTAAGAACCTATTCATCAAACGGATTTGAAACAGTGCTTTATGCTGTCAGCAAATAATAAATTAAACATATTTAGCTTAATGTTAAAGAAAAAGCCAGGTATTAAAAGTTATAAAATTAAGACTAAAAGCAGATTTTGCACTGCGTTAAGTCAAGGGGCTTAAGTCAAGAAATTGATTCTATTGGAGTGTGAGTATGAATAGGGTATTGATTACTGGAGCAACCGGATTTATCGGTTCAAATCTAGTACGTTACTTCATAAAAAATGAGATTGATGTACATATTATCGTTCGTCCATCCTCAAATCTTACTCTAATTAGCGATATTAAGGACAGCTTATACATACATACATTTGGCGGCACTATCACAGAATTAATTGACATCGTTCGATTGGCCGCTCCAGAAGTTGTTTTTCACTTAGCCGCGCTTTTTATTGCGGAACATAAAACAGAAGACATAAAGCAGCTTATTGAAAGTAATATTCTGTTTGGGACGCAGCTTTTAGAGGCAACAACAAAAAATAATGTTAAATATTTTATTAATACCGGGACACATTGGCAGCATTATACAAGCGAGCAATATTATCCTTCTGATTTATATGCGGCAACAAAAAAGGCGTTTGAAGATATAGCGCGATATTATATTTCAGCATTTGACCTTAGATTTATAACTCTAAAATTAATAGATACATATGGCCCGTTTGATCCGCGTCCCAAAGTGATTTCTATATTAAAAAAAGCGGCTCAAAGCGGTGAGAAGCTTGGAATGTCAGGCGGAGAACAAGAAATGGGTCTGCTATATATTGATGATGTGATCAAAGCCTTTTTAATGGCGTCAGAATATGCTTATAAGTCACCTTCACACACCGAGAAAACGTTTATCGCTTCATCAAAAGAAATAGTCACCTTGAAAGATTTAGTTAGAATCTATGAAGAGATTATAGGAAGAAAGCTACAGATTATTTTCGGGGAGAGGGAGTATAAGAAACGAGAAGTCATGAAAATTTGCTGCACAGACGAAAATATCCTTGCCAAGGCGGATACGTATGGAATCTATGAAGGGTTACAAAAGATGCTGCAGATAGAAGGTATAGGATAGGAGTGATACTGAAAAAGATGGAAATTATTAAGCAATCAAAAATTTCAGGTTGTTTTTTATTAAAACCTAAAACCTTTGGCGACGAACGGGGGACTCTGATAAAGCCCTACCATAGCGATAGCTATAAGGCGCTAGGACTTCATAGTGAATATAACGAGGAACTTGTTGTGACCTCGCATAAGAACGTCATACGCGGTTTGCATTTTCAGAATCCTCCATTTCCACAGATAAAGGTTGTCTCTTGTGTAATGGGCCGGATTCTTGATGTAGTGGTAGACATTCGCAAGGGTTCGCCAACTTATGGGGAATGGGAAGGTTTTATACTGGACAACGAAAACAACTATTCTCTATATGTACCCGAAGGTATGGCCCATGGCTATGCGGTATATTCAGAAAATACGATAGTATGTTATAGAATGTCGAACGTGTTCATGCCCCAACTTGATAGTGGTATAAAATGGGATTCTGCCGGAGTTTTGTGGGATATTGAGAGCCCAATTATTTCGCCAAAAGATTCTGGCTTAATATCCTTTGATAAGTTTGAAAGCAGATTCGTTTATAAGTAAATATGCGCCAGACAAGGACTGAATGAACCAATGAAAAATAAAATCAGTGCCTGTATAAAACTAGCAGAGAACATATGGTTCAAGACATCTTTTAAGTTCGCTGTCATAACAGACAAAGCTGTCCCTAAAAACATTCAAAAGCTGTTCATCAGGAATGCCGCCTGTTGAACAAACGTTTTTCACCGCGCTCAGCGCGTAAACGAAACCAGTGTGGAATTCGTTTACGTTGTTGCCGGGGAATTCTTCTTCTATGTCTTTTATTTCCAAAAGGATAGCCTCCAAGGCGTCCACCATAACACTCATAATCCCATTAATGACATCTGACTTGGCCTCGTCAGCAACCTGTTCCCGGATATAATCCACTCCGGTATCAATTGTGCCTTCCAACTCCAGTATGTTTCTTGCGACAGCAATAATATCCATCAGATTTACCTCATGTTAAACTAACTTAATGGCAATATCTCATTTATCTGCAACACTCGGTGAAAATCAATATTCAGTTTCCTGCACTCCGTGCAGGCGCCCGTTTGTTCTCTTAAATTGTTGATATCCTGCGGCTTCAAATCGAATATGCTTCCGAGGTCAACATCGTATCTGCCACAACATTGCAGTGCTCGGCAGTCCTCATTGAGGGTGATCTGGCTAAACTGGGGGCAGACAAATCCTTCCGGCTTTTTCGCTAGAAATTCCTCTGTAAGATTGTAGAGGAACAGCTCTGTTGACGCTTTTTTCAACAATTCATAATCCATTTCAGACTTCATATATTTCTTCATTAATTCGTAATCATTAATGCCGGCGGCATAGGGCCAAAACCCAAGTTTGTTTTGCCTGGCAAACTCATTTGCTAAGCCCAGCTCCAGTAAATTGTATTGATACATATGGAATATTATAATAACCTTACCTGGAGAGCAACCCATTTTGTAGTAGTTAGCAGCCATTGCCTTTATGTTTAACAGTATTTTTTCAAAATTAAATCCGTGTGATTTGTCATATGAACTCTGGCTGAAGCCCGGCATGGAAAACCATATATGCCGTATGTTTGACAATACGCCCTCTTCCTCAAAGAATACCGGTTTGGAGGCGTTGGTGCTGATGCCCGTTAGAACATTTTCCTGATTAAGAAATTTGATGATTTCCTTAATTCTTGGATGTAAAAAAGGGTCGCCCCACATATAAAGAGCCAGCCAAGTTCGTCCTTGTTCGATAAAACCGTTTTCAAGCAAATGGTATATTGTACGTTTAAATTCTTCCACATTGATAAACTTACCCGAACTTTGCTTGTTCCGGTTTCTTCTTCCGCTTACGCACCAAGAACACCTTGCGTTGCAAATACCGGACACGTCAAACTGGATTACTTCGAACATCGCAATGTGTATCCTTTCTTTATCGGAACATCCTGTTAAAGCATTAATGACATAAATTACGAGTATTACCATAATACAACACGAATTCGTAAAATTCAACAATAATTAATAATACAGATCGTAGGGTCGACATTGTATTTCGGAAATGGCGGTTAGTCTGTCGAAATCGGAGATAAAATATTTAGAAGATTAAATTATGTGTATTATTAGATTTGTTATAGCTATTTTCACATTCAATTTTTAACGGTTTTCTTGCTATTTGGCTTGCTATTTGAGCTTTATTTTTAGAAGGGTTTATTCTTCTATTAAGGGATGGGAAAGTGGAATAAGTTGGAGTAAAATAAAATCTGTGGAGGACGAGAAAATGAACCATAAAATAAGTGCCTGCCTCATTGTAAAGAATGAGGAATCCTGTATTGAACAATGTCTCAAAAATGCAAGAAATTATGTGGATGAAATACTGATGGTGGATACCGGTTCTACCGATAATACGGTGAATCTGGCCAGAAAATACGCGGATAGGATCTTGCATTTTAAATGGAATGATGACTTTTCCTCAGCCCGGAATTTTTCAATTCAGTCTGCTCAAAATGACTGGATAATTGTACTTGACGCCGATGAAACAGTAAAACAATGGGATGAAAAAAATATTAATCATTTTATTAATAAAATGATCCAGACTGTCGACAAAACCGTTTTTAAGCAGAAAGGCTTGGAAATGGTTTTTCTGTGGCGAATAAATTCTGGTGAAGCGAACCAACAAAAATCAGATAAAAAGGGCTAACAGGTGGCAATAATCCCAGTTTCCTCTTCCACATCGCCAGTTTTTTCAAATTCATGCAAGCAAAAAAGAAGCGTCATCCCCCATAATAGAATCTGTTAATCATTTTCCACCATTTTTCTTCTTTCTCTCATCAAGAAATTTGTCACAATAGCTAAAGCTTTGTGTGGGAATTTACGTATTAATAAAGTGTAAGCCAAAATAGAATTACAAAAATTTACAGGGGAGAAATTGTACATATGGATATTACCACTATTGTTGGCCTGCTTCTTGGCATTATCGCGTTGTTAGGCGGCTTTATTCATGAAGGAGGAACACTTGGTTCTCTTCTTTCCGTATCAGCCTTTATGATTGTATTTGGGGGAACCCTGGGAGCGACTTGTATCGGTATCCCGCTTGAGGAACTGAAAAAATTGCCCAAGTGGTTTCAAATTGCTTTCACCAATCAGTCCTTTGGTACGGAAAAGGCTTATCATACTTTGGTCCATTTTGCTGAAAAAGCCCGTCAGGAGGGACTGCTCAGTCTTGAGCAGGAGCTGGAAACCGTTGACGATAAATTCACCAAACAGGGAATGCAGCTGATTATTGACGGGACCGACCCGGAAATCACCCGGAGTATTTTGGAATCCAATATCTCCGTTCTGGAGAACAGGCATAAAGTGGGGACCAGCTTCTTTGAAGCGGCAGGCGGTTTTGCTCCTACAATGGGGATTATCGGTACTGTGATGGGTCTGATCCAGGTTCTTGGGAATCTGACTGATCCTGACAGTCTCTCCGCCTCTATTGCGGCGGCCTTCACTGCCACTCTTTACGGCGTGGCTTCGGCAAACATCATGTTTCTGCCGATCGCCAATAAACTGAAAAGCAAAAATAAAAGTGAAGTTGAGACAATGGAAATGATCATGGATGGAATTATCTCTATTCAATCCGGAGAAAATCCCGCTATCCTGAAAGAAAAACTAAAAACCCATTTGGGGTATTTGCCTGAAAATAACAATACTCAAGAAATCCCGGAATAGATGGAGATAAAATATGGCCAGAAAAAAGCACTCCGAAGCACCAGAAAACCATGAAAGATGGCTAATTACATACTCCGACCTGATCACCCTGCTGATGATCTTTTTTGTCGTGATGTATTCTATGAGCAAGGTCGATAACGACAAGTTCCGAGCAATGGCTGACGCGTTAAACATGACCCTGGGCGGCAGCCCGGGTCGAATCAGTATTGCTCAGACTTCAGGCGGCGACTCTTTGATTGAAACCGGAGGACCGCAAAACAACCCTCAGTCCGCAAGCACCGATCCTGAAAGCTCCGGTCAACTGCAAAAAAATAACAGCGGCAATGTGGATATGGAAACCATGACCATCCTGGACATTAAAGCCAAGCTCGACCAGTTTTCCAAGGCAAACGGAATAGAAAGCAAGCTGATCTCCAGTACCGAAGAACGAGGACTGGTGGTCAGCATCCAGGATACCTTGCTGTTTCAGCCGGGGTCTGCTGAAATTTCCCCTAATGCCCTTGATATCCTCCAGAAAATCAGTTCGGTTTTAGCTGCGTCCCAAAACTATATTAAGGTCGAGGGCCACACCTGCACCCTGCCGATCCATACTTCCCAATACCGGAGCAATTGGGAGCTTTCCGTTATTCGGGCAACCAATGTCGTCCATATTCTTGCCGAAAGCGGGCAAATCAATTCCAAACGTCTTTCGGCGACAGGTTACGGTGAATTCCGTCCCATAGCAAGTAATGATACGGATGAAGGACGAATCAAGAATAGAAGAGTGGACTTAATCATCCTGCGTTCAAAATATGACGCGGTTGAGCCGGGCTTAGCCACGGCCGCCGCTCAGTAAGCCAAGGCCTTAATCAGCTCACAGCCGATTCTTACGGTCTTGTCCACTTTGCCGGGATTGATCATGGACATGTTGTCTTCGGGGGTATGGTTCTTGTCCAGCCAATTCCTGCTTAACATTGTCACGGCAGGAACACCCATGTTATTGAAACTGATCTCATCACTATGATGCCCGTTTCCCGAAACCAACTGGATACCGGCCCCGTTTTTTTGAACAGCTTCGCGGACCTTTTCTGTGAGGGGGTTTTTCCCGGAAGCCCACATGATATAATCATTCTGGTCGCCGTTGCCTACCGTGTCTAAATTCACGACGGCCTCAATCGCTTTTAGGGGAACTGTCGGATGATGAACGAAAAAATCCGATCCGATGTAACCCATTTCTTCAGCACTCCAAAAAGCCGCAATGATTGTTTTGGCGGGACTACGCCCGTTATAAGCTTCTTTGGTAAAATACCGCATGATTTCCAAAACACATCCGCAGCCTGAGGCATTATCATTGGCTCCCGCACAGAGTTTTCCCTGAAAATACCCGAGATGATCATAATGAGCGGATAAGAGAATATATTGGCCTTGCTCCCTTCCGGGAAGCCCTCCCAGAACATTGGCTGAAGGCAAATACAGACCGCCCGCTTCTTTCGGCCGGAAAAGCGCCCTTCCATTAATCAGCCGTTCTTCCATCGGCGGAAAAGAAAACAGCTGCAAGTATTGATCGTTTCCCATCGGATGTAGACCGATCTGGCGAAGTTCGTTTTCTAAATAAATCAAGGCTTTTGTTTCGCCTGATGTTCCGGCCCTGCGGCCTTCCATTTTTGAACCGGAAAGATTCTTGATATCATCTATTGCTTTCCGCCCAAATGCTTGTATTTTTTGTTCTGCGCCATTTTCTTCCAATGGCGGCATTTGCAAAGCAGTTTTCGGATCTCCCAGCCAGTTTTCGACCGCTCCCGCTATTCTGCCCGGAAAAGCTGTCCAAGGCAGCATGAGGGCCCCAAAACCAAAAAGCATTTTCAAAAACGTTCTGCGTGTCGGCATGATTATTTCTACCTTTCAGGGAGGATTTTATATGGCTATTCGGATCGACAGCTCCAAACAATCGGCAATTTCGGAAAATATTGATACACATTCTACATCGGAAAAAAACAGGGCTGAGTTTAGCCATATTTTATCTCAAACCACCAAGTTGAACAGCAAGGAGCTTGAGGATTTTTTACTCAAGCTGGACCTGCAGGGCAAAAAACTTTCCGAATCCCTTTCTGTAACAGATTTGCACGATTTTAAAAATATGGTGAAAAAGTTTCTCCAATCTACTTTTGGTCAAAGCCGCACCATGCAGGAAGAATCCTATTGGGATTTTCGCGGCCAGCCGAAGGTCATGGCCAGAGTGACCAAAATCAATCAAGCCCTGGAAGATTTAGGCCGGCAAATTCTTTCATCCCAGGCGGAACCTTTGAGAGTTCTGGAGAAAATAGGTGAGATCAGAGGTTTAATTGTTGATTTGTTTGCCTGATCACTGATATGATATTCTCAATATTTCATCACCATTATTGGAGGTTACAGCTTTGCACAACTCGCCTATCCTGACTTATGAACAATTTATCAAAGCCTTCCTTCATTTGAGCGGGCTTGACTTAAACTATTATAAAGAGAACCAAATGAGAAGACGGATCAATGCCTTTATGAATAACAATAATTTCCAGGAAAACTATCATGATTTTACCCTTGCCCTAAAAAGAGATCCGCTCCTCTTTGACTCTTTTTTTAAGCACCTGACAATTAATGTTTCTCAATTTTTTCGTGATCAAAGGCTGTGGGATATTTTGAGAACAACGATTTTGCCCCTGATCGTAAACAACCGGCCTTCTGTCAGGCTCTGGAGCGCCGGGTGTTCAAGCGGCCAGGAAGCTTATAGTCTCGGGATAATGATGCAATCGTCCTTTCCCCAGGTGAAATACAATATCCTGGCGAGTGACATTGATGTCAATGTGCTCAAACATGCTCAAAACGGTTTGTATGAAGAAAGGGATTTTATCAGCACCCCCCCGGAGTTTTTGGAGAAATATTTTACTCAATCAAATGGCAAATATCAAATTAAAGAGATCATCAAAAAAAATGTCCGCTTTGTCGAACAAAATCTCTTGACCGACCGCTTTGATTCAGGGTTTGACTTCATCGCCTGCCGCAATGTGGTGATCTATTTTACTGATGAAGCCAAAGAAATTCTATATAAAAAATTTATTGCTTCTTTGAATCCCGGAGGTATCCTGTTTACCGGCAGCACGGAGCATCTATTCGGCTACAATCTGCTCGGATTGAAGCCTATCGCTTCTTTTTTCTATCAAAAGAAAGAGAAAACCGGATGACCGCCACTCCAAATCATGACCACCTGCTCTGGGGGTGTTTTCGTTAACCAATAAAGCCGCACTTTCAAAAAGAAGTGCGGCTATTGTATCTTCCTGATGATATCCTATGATATAATTTGTCTGATCAACTCAGATCAATCGAATATTATTAGAGAAAGCGAAAAACCTATGAAAGATCCTGATACCTTTGATCAAAAAAGAGATCTTATTTTATTTGCGAAAAAAGTCCTGATTACTGTCGGCATACTTTTGGCCACAGTTGCGATCCCTTATGTACTGATGAAAACTTTTCCCTTTTTTCTGCCGTTTATTCTCGCTTATGTCACAGCTTTGTTTCTGGAACCGGCTATTGCTTTTATGGTCAATAAATGGTCTTTCCAAAGAAGTCTTGCCGTAACCCTGATTTATTTGATCTTTGTCGGGATTCTCGCTGTATTGGCTTATTTCATTACGCATAAAATATATCTTGAAATATTGAATGTCATCAGTTATTTTCAGGAGCATTCCATCCAGACCCTAAGCAATCAGTTTCTTCTCACCTGGAAAGGTTATGTAGGTAACACCTATTCATTGCTGCCGGCAGAAGTGATCATCAGAATCAATGAAGGGGTCAGCCAGTTTGTCAACAGCTTGGCTAGTTTAAATATCGCCGCAAATATTGTTGCTTATACCTCAGCCTTTTCTCTCAAAATCCCTAATTTTTTCTTTGACAGCCTGATCTATTTTATCTCGGTATTCTTGTTTTGCCAAACCTTGACCTCCATGCACAGTTGGCTTTTTGGTTTATTCCGATACTCTTCCAAGAAGAAAATTATTGTTGTGCTGAGCGACCTGCGCCGGGCATTATTAGGCTTTATTATCGCCCACTTTATTTTAAGCGCTGTAACCCTTCTCGTCAGCTTTATCGGACTGACCCTGCTGGGAATCAAATTTAAGGTTTCCCTTGGCTTCATCATTTTTATCTTTGACTTTATTCCGATCATCGGAATCAGCACGATCTATTTTATTTGGGCTCTGCTCTCCTTCATTCAGGGGGAAATATTTCTTGGAACCGGCCTGCTGGTCTTGCTGGTCCTGGCAATTGTCATCAGAAAAATTATCGAACCGAAGGTCCTCAGTGAGCAACTGGGCCTGAGCGCCCTGACTACCTTAATCTGCATTTGGGTCGGCCTGAAAACATTGGGAATTGTCGGGGTGATCCTGTTCCCTCTCACTCTGATCTTGATAAAGACCTTGATAAAGGTCGGGCTGATTGACTATAAGATAAAATTTTGAGTTGATGCCCGAGCTGTCCATCCGTACAGCTCGGGTACACCATCTTCGTACTATTTCCAACTGGAATACACGCTGGCAATCACCTGCTCAATCGGAGCTTTTTTTATTTCGACATCACAAACCCCGTCAAATTCAGATAGGAGCCGCATAAGAGTTTTAATCGGAGTTTGGGCAAGGTCAATCTCAAACTCATGAACACCATTTTCCGATGACAATAGCGCCGCGTTTTGAAGCGCCGGCCTAAATCCATTTTCCGTAGTCACAACAACACGAGTCAGATTTCCGGTGATTTTTCTTAATCCATCAAAGTCGCCATCATAGGCGATCTTGCCATCTGCAATCATTAGAATACGTTGCGCCATTTCCTCAAGGTCATCCATGTCATGGCTTGTAACGATGATGGTAACTCCGTCCTCACGATTGATCTTTTTGAGGAAGTCAATCATCTGACGTTTTGCGACAACGTCAAGTCCAAGTGTTGGCTCATCAAGCAAGATGATTTCAGGCGAATGCAATAGCATCATGGCAAGATCGGCCCGCATGCGTTGTCCGAGACTGAGCTCTCTGGCAAATGTTTTGAGCAGCCCGCCGATATCCAGAAGTTCCGTCATCATGGCAAGATTTTTACGGTACAGCGGCTCTGGAATGTTCCACACCACCTTTTTCCACTCAAAACTTTGGATGACCGGATGATCCCACCAAAGTTCGGTGCGATTGCCAAACAACACTCCCAGCTTTGACATCAACTCCCTGCGCTGCTTTTGGGGAGACATGGACAGCACAGAGATTTCGCCGGAAGTGGGCAGCAACATCCCTGACAATAGTTTCATGGTCGTGCTTTTTCCCGCGCCATTCGGCCCGGCATAAGCGACAAATTCTCCTTTTCCAATGTCAAATGCAACATCCGAAAGCGCCGCTATGACTTTCTTCTCGGGCTTAATAAGGTTTCTCAAAATGCCTTTGCCCGAATTGTCCCTTTGCCATTGTGTAAAGTTTTTTGTTACATTGAATAAGCTAACGGCGGAAGCCGTAGGGAACGTATCTGTTAGAGCCTTTTCTGACATAGTCGTTCAGTCCTCTCTTGAAAATATAACTTGCAATAAAAGATAGAATGATCGCATACAGCATGGGATAGTAGGCGCTTAACCCCAGAGGGGGCTTGCCCAAGAGGCATAACGACGGGAACCATGCCATCAATCCTTCGGGGAGAATCGTTAATAGTGGGATTTGAACAAACAGGGGCATCCCAGACAATGGGAATGTGCTCATGAACCATGTTCCTTCTATCGCCGTATAGGAGATTTCTTCAGCGGCTACGGGCGCATAAAACGCCATGCTTGATACGAGATAGGCCCGCGCCACAATAACTGCCATCGTCATCAGCAGATATGCGGCCAGAGATAATATCCAGCCGAACGAAACCTGCAATCCCAATCTGCTGACCGCGATAATCATCAAAATCACGCCGACAACAAAATTGCTGCCGCCCGTAAATGGAGTAAAGCCGCATGTGGCCAATTGTACTTTTATCGGCAAGGGTTGGGTAAACAGGTGCTCAAGCTGTCCTCTCCCGATAATCCTTGAGATATGAATGTTGTTCGCCGAGCCGAACATCATGAAGATGCCGGTTGTCAACGTGGAATAGGCCATCATAAACAACACTTCATCAGCGCTCATCCCACCGATGCCACCAAACCGGACTGAGATTAGAAATACACCGGACACAATAGAGAGATTGGAAATCATATCTGCGCTAATGATGGCCAAGGCATATTTGGTGTCGCGCAGGAGCCATGCCAAATCCATTTTTGCCGATATGCCAAGCAGTTTTATCATGCGTACGAACGTAATTTTATCCGCCATAACTGACCATTCCTTCCTGAGATTTTCGAAACGCAAGTAGGGCCAGCGGCCAAAGAATTAAATTCCAGATAATCTGTAAGGTCATTGTTTCACCTGCGTTCGCCGCCCCTGCAAATATGGATAGCGGCGCCCCACCGAGTGATGCAAAAGGCTGGTACCTCATGGCCTCCGCAAGTCCGAACGGCAATAGGCTAATCGGAATAACTGTTCCTGAAAGAATGGAAACAATCGCCATGCGTATTCGGTAAATCAGCCAGTTCATATTTCTCAGCTTAATGGATAAACACGCGAACAGAAAATCCACAGCAAATCCAAGGGAGATACAAAGCAAGAGGCTGAATAGAAAGTATGGCGATGCCGGCATCAGATTGACGCCCAATAACGGCGAGAAAAACGCCATCGGCAGAGAAAACAACAGCAGCATCGGCATCCAGCCTCCTGCCGTCAGAGCTGCGAGCTGGCCGAGCACCGGAAGCGGTCTGCCGTAGAGCTTCAGCAACACTCCTTCGGAAAGCCATCCGGACGCAGGTGTTTTAACAACCAGCATATCTGCCAGAAGCGCACTGGCGACGGTATATGTGAGCATTTGCTCAAGGGTCATATCAACTTTTGCACCTGACGACATGACCACCTTCCATAAAAAGACCAGAGGAATGAGTGTGGATATCCTGATGATGATGTCCGGCAGCAGATAAATGATGCCACCGTTTGTCTTTTCAAGCGCAGATAACTGCGCGGTTTTCAAATATTTCGTCATATAGAGTTGCTCCTTGTGCGTAATTTTGGACGCAAAAATGCCCGGATATCCGTTTGAATACCCGGGCAACTCACACAGCAGCAAACCTGACTAATCAGGCAAAACTATGATGAGGCAAGAGGCATTCAAAACGGCCAAATTGGGCGTAATTATCCTGTGAAAGCCCAATCCCGGCACAAATAACCGGCAAAAGGGCACAATTCTCCCCTACCGCCGCATTTTTGAATGCATAACCTTTAATGCACTCGCAATAATTTGCAAACACGTTTTCTCGGCTTGCGAATAACGTAGTGTTCATACCTCTCACCACCTTTCATCAACAATTAGACTTAATTTACCATGAGGGGATAATAAAGTCAATTCCCAATTTTCATTCATCAACTCGCTTTTTTGTTTAATATCTTCTTTTCTAAGGCGTAGTATCACTATTTAAAGGTACCACGGCAAGTGTTTTTCCCAGCGGTCGGAGAATTTTTAGGATTGTGGTCAGGTGTGGGGATCCGTATCTCCATTTTCAAGACGAGCAATTACAGGCTGCCGAACACCGCTTAACTCTTCCAATGCCATTTGAGTAATCTGTTGCTCTTGTCTGGCCTGCAATATTTCTCCTACTATTTTTACTTTCAAAGCTATTTCGTCCTGCTCGTCTTCAGTAAGGTTAGACACCAGGTCTTTTCTTAATTCATCCCATTTCATAATTCTTCCTTGCTCCTTTCAAGCCAATATGCAAGATTGCGTTTTGCTTGCTCAATCTCACGGGGAGGAAGTCTTTTGCGTCTTCTTAATACAGTGACGCAGCATCATAAATATATTATCCTTCCAATAGGCGAAGAAGAATCTGTAATTCTTTGGCCGAAGCTCCCATATATCATCCTCAATGTGCTTTACATAGGGCTTTCTGGCCCGGGTTCCATACTCAGCCAACACATCAAAGTACTCAATGATTTTCTTATGGCGAACCCGCTCTTTTTTACTGGTCACGGACTTGCTTTGCAAATCTTTTAAATACTCAATCATAGGTTGTTGGCCAAATTGATTAGAATTTCAAGACCAAAAACACCGGTTGCAAGACAACGTTCGTCACTATTTCTGCTCCTGAGTAGACATCTGATTTAATCCAAGATAATCCATCAGGGCTGTTTGAAACACTTTTGAATAGTTGACTCCTTGAGCCTCTGCCAGTTCCTTCAGCCACGCAGGTATTGTCAGGTTTGTTTTTACGGCCCTATTATCAAGTTCATTTCTTACAATGTCCGGAAAGACAGTAATAGGGGACACCATATAATTGGCCGCTGTGTCAGGATCCACTTGTGGGGATTTAGATGGAGCAGGCACTTCATCTCCATCCTTTTCCATACCGTATATATGCAACCCTAAAGCATCTACAGCTTGCTTTTGTGCCTTTTCAAAATCCTCTCCAAAACTTACACACCCGGGAAGGTCTGGAAAGTAAACACTATAACCTGATTCTGTCGGTTCAAATACCGCTAAATAAGTGAGTTTACGCATAGTTAATATCTCCTTTCTATTGTTCAGGCCAGGGCTTATTTGAGCCCTGCCTGCTTATATATGTTGTTTAGAGTTCCAGGAGCAATATCTCTTTATGACTTGGGACTGTGACCTTACCTGGCTTTGTTGGATGTTTCAGTTGAATATGAGAACCTTCTGTTCTTGCTTCAACTTCTTTCCATCCATCATTATGCAAGATTCTTAATAATTCTATGACGGTCATCTATGCTCCCCTCCCTACAATTAATATTATACGCCTAAATTATACGCATGTAAAGTACTTCGGCTGGCTCCTAAAATTCACGCGCGGGATACGACGAATATATCGCCAATGTCCAACCGCTCACAAAAGGTAAAGGGGCCCCGATATACATATTCTCGGGCGGGTACAGCCTAATTGATGAATATGAAATCATTCCTACGAGACGCAGCACCGGACACGGTACCCTCCTATAGAGATTCTCCGGACCGAAAAACCCATAATAAGTGGTTATCGGCACTGATAATCCCGTTATCGGAGGGCTTCCGGGCCATATTAAACTTCGCTGTGGAATACTACGACCTTCCCAAGAACCCCTGTAACCGGGTGAAGTCCATCGGTAAGAAACGGGCCGATGAAATGAAGTTTTGGACATTAGATCAGTTCAACGAGGTCATCGAGTGCGAAGAGCATCCGGGGTATCATGCCGCCTTTATGACGCTCTACTGGACCGGCATCCGGGAGGGTGAATGCCTTGCTTTAAGCCCCAAAAAGGTACTTGATTCTATCCAATCCTTTGACATCACTGAAACATTCAAGCGCAAAGACGGCGAAGACATCTTCGATGATCCCAAGACCGAAAATAGCGTCCGGGTAGTCTCAATGCCGGACTTCCTATACCAGGAGCTGAAGTATTATATGCAAGCTCTCTATGGCCTGAAAAAGGATGACCGGATTTTCTTCTTCACGAAAACGGCATTAAATAAAGAGCTGGATCGTCTGGCGGAGAAAGCCGGTATCGAACGTATCCGGGTACATGACTTAAGACACTCCCCTGTTGCCTTGCTGATCGAGCTCGGGTACCGGACCCATGCCATCGCCAAACGGATCGGCGATACCCCGGAAGAGGTAGACCGTACCTATGCTCATCTTTATCCAAACAAGGGCCAGGACATCGCCCGGGAACTCAGTAGACATCAAAACGGTATTGTCCGGGACGCTGCACCCCTGGATGACGACGGCGAGGTGTATAACGAGAAAGAGGTCGCCGAAAGTTTGGAAGCTGAGCATGTTTTTCATGATTTAAAGGTAGTTTAAGATATTAGTGCCAAATTAATGCCACGAGACAAAAAACAAAGCCGGAAATCCAGTGTTCATGCTGGTTTCCGGCTTTATCGTGCTTACTCCCATTCAATAATAGAAAGGTGTTTTCCTTTAGTTTCTAATGTTTTTCAGCCTTTTTCATCCCTGTAACACCCTTATTTTCTACCTATTATTTTTATTCTATGAAATTTTCAGTATCATAATAGTATCACTCAATTACCTTACTTCTTGTGCTCCGGTGGGAGTTGATACTGCTGGAGGAACATCTACCACTGCCAGAGTTTTCCCAAGTGGACGCAGAATTTTGAAAATAGTTGAAAGCTGCGGATCCGCTTTGTTATTTTCAATCCGCGCGATATGAGTCTGATTGATTCCACAGAGTGCATCAAGCTCGGCTTGGGTCATTCCCTTTTCTTTTCGGGCAGACAGAATCTCACCCACAAGCTTCACTTGGAAGTCAATTTCATCCTTTTCATCTTGCGACAAGGAGGTCAAACCGTTTTTTACATCATCCCAATTTCTACCGATAGCCATATCACCTGCTCCTTTCCAAAAAATCTTTCAGATTTCGTTTTGCTTGCTCAATCTCTTGCCGCGGCGCTTTTTGGGTTTTCTTTATGTAATGGTGAAGGATAACAAATGTATCCTCTTTCCAGTATGCATAAAAAAACCGATCATTGGTAGGCCGCAGCTCCCAAATATCATCTTCAATGTGCTTTGATGCCGGCAGACCAGCCCGAGAACCATACATTTTCAGCAACTCAAAATATTGGTATATTTTTTTGAGCCGAATACGACTGTCTTTGCTCGTTAGGGCCTTCAAATCCAAATCATCAATATATTCAGTAACCGGCGATTTGCCGCTTTTGTCCTCGTAAATTATTACGATGAACATCCTTAGTGTTCCCCACCTTCTACACTATATAACTAATTCGTTCTTTTTGTCAATGATTGGAACCAATTAGTTCTTTTTTATTTCTACGACATCTTCAATGTTGCAATCGAGAGCAATGCATATCTTTTCTAATACCGCCAGTGCCACATATTCGTTCTTGCTGAGCTTTGCAAGGGTAGCGGTAGAAAATCCTGCGGCTTTCGCCAATTCCAGCTTGTTCATTTTTTTATCAATGAGCTTCTTCCATAGCGGATCATACGATAAAGCCATATAATCACCTCCACGCTTATCCTACCACATATGTTTTACTATATCAAAATATTTTTTTATATTCTCTCAAAAAAGTATTGACATCCCTTGCTTGATGCTGTAATATGAAACATAATATAAAGCAAAAGAATATTTTAATAAAACAAAATATACCGTAGGGAACACAAAATGTCAACGAAGCAGCAAGAGCGAGCAGCTTCTCCAGCGCCTCGACCGTGAGCAGGAGTGGAAACCTTACGAAAGCGACCGTAATGTAAAGCAGGCCGATTATGAAAGATTAACGGATAATGACATTGAGCCCAATCTATTTGATGAATACCTTACATTAAGCCAATTAGCCTCAGCTCTGGAAGTATCCGAACAATTACTGGAATATAAAATAAAATACTGACCGGGAGAATAACGATGAAATCAAGATTGTTAATAGCCTTGGTTGTTTTAATTTTCACTTTCATGGCCTTGAGCGGCTGCTCAAAAGAGAATCCACCGGCGGCTGATCCGGGAGTTACCCAGCCGGAGGCAAACTACAGTATCAAATATGAAGTTATAAACGACCAGGACTACGGCACGGACCTGAAAAATCATTCGTTCCGGGTCGTCGTGGCCGCCGATGCATCCGATGACCAGCTGCTTTGGTTGTTCAATAAGCTGGACAATAAGAAATATACGGACGTCACGGTCTGGTTTTTCTCAGATAAAAAGCTGGTCGACAACGGCGATCCTTATGATGTCGCTATCGCTAAAAGAATCGGCCGGGCCGGAGAACCGAAGATAACGAAATGACAGGGCACCTCGTAACACACATCTGGCAATACAAGTATCCATTTCTCGTGTTAAGGCTCCTGCTTTCCTATCCCCTGTGCAACTGGACGGCCGAATATTATCTCCGAAGCCGCGAATATGAGACGGGCCTGGAGTTTATCAGGTTTGCCCGCAAGATTCTGGACGCTAATGTCGGTCGGATCCCGGCGCTGGAATTGGAAATCTATGACCGTAAGCTTATAACCATGAACCTGGTCCTACTGGACTACCTAAACCGCTGGAATTCTTATATTGAATACTTTGACTCTACGCTCGCCTCGAAACCCTACGTCATTCAATATAAGAAGGAAAAACAGCCGGCCGTAAACGATAAATATATGATCGGCGAGGATAGCCGATTCGTCCAGGTTCATTTTCTTTACCCAATGGATCAGAGATACGACATCACCTGCAGGAAGCTCTCCCGGCAGAGTGCCGGCAAAAATGTTGAACATCTGAAAAGACACAGCCGGTCTATGCTGCAGTGGGAAGACCTCGATCGACGCTACGCTCAAATTATTGATAGACTGAACTGGCTGCTGAAGGGAGAATATGCCTTTGCCGGCATATAAAGACGAAACGCGCAAAACCTGGTATGTCAAATTTTATTATCCAAACTGGAAGGGTGAGTACAAGCAGAAGAAAAAGAGAGGCTTTAAATTAGAAAGAGATGCTAAGGAGTTTGAAAGGCAATTTTTGCTTAAAGTCAGCGGCAGTCTGAACATGGCCTTTCAGTCCCTGGTCGAACTTTATTATGAAGACTTCGAGCACCGGGTCAGGGGCTCCACCCAGGACACCAAAAAAGTATGATCGACACGCACGTCCTGCCGACCTTTTAAAGCAAAGATTATCTCTGAGATTTCAAACGCTGATATTCGGCGCTGGCAAAACCTCATGCTAAAAAAGAAAAATCCCCGGAATGGGAATCCATATAAGCCTACCTACCTACGGTCTATCAACAGCCAGCTGAGTGCCATATTAAACTTCGCTGTGGAATACTACGACCTTCCCAAGAACCCCTGTAATCGGGTAAAGTCCATCGGTAAGAAACGGGCCGATGAAATGAAGTTTTGGACGTTGGATCAGTTCAACGAGGTCATCGAGTGCGAAGAGCATCCGGGGTATCATGCCGCCTTTATGACGCTCTACTGGACCGGCATCCGGGAGGGTGAATGCCTTGCTTTAAGCCCCAAAAAGGTACTTGATTCTATCCAATCCTTTGACATCACTGAAACATTCAAGCGCAAAGACGGCGAAGACATCTTCGATGATCCCAAGACCGAAAATAGCGTCCGGGTAGTCTCAATTGGAGGCCGAGCGTATTTTTCATGATTTAAAGGTCGTTTAAATTTATAGAGCCAAAGTAGAGCCACGAGACAAAAAACAAAGCCGGAAATCCAGTATTCATGCTGGTCTCCGGCTTTTTTCTTCTTATTCCCACTCAATCGTCCCGGGAGGCTTACTGGTAATGTCATAAACAACCCTGTTGATTCCCGGAATCTCGTTCACAATCCGGTTGGAGATGACCTCCAGGAGCTCATACGGGAGTTTCGCCCAATCTGCAGTCATGGCATCATCACTGGTTACCGCCCTGAGAATGACGGGATAACCGTAAGTCCGGCCGTCCCCCATGACCCCTACACTGCGGATGCTGGGCAGAACCGCGAAGTACTGCCAAATATCCCGATGCAGGTTGGCTTTTCTGATTTCTTCCCTGACGACGGCATCTGCTTCCCGCAAAAGGTCGAGTTTTTCCCGGGTGATCTCTCCTATGATTCTGATGGCAAGACCCGGTCCCGGGAACGGCTGGCGCCAGACGATTTCTTCAGGCAGGCCGAGCTCAATCCCCACTTTGCGGACTTCATCTTTAAACAGCATCCGCAAAGGCTCGATCAGTTCGAACTTCATGTCCTCTGGAAGTCCGCCGACATTATGATGAGTTTTAATCGTTTCAGCTGTTTCTGTCCCGCTTTCAACAATATCCGGATACAATGTTCCCTGCACGAGGAAATCAACCTGGCCAAGCTTGCGGGCCTCATCTTCAAAGAGCCTGATAAATTCGTTGCCGATAAGCTTTCTTTTTTCCTCAGGCTCGGATACTCCGCTTACCTTAGCCATAAAACGTTCATCGGCTTCGACGAAGTCAAGGTTTAAATGAAATTGTTCGGTAAAAGTCTTTTTTACCTGCACGGATTCATCTTTCCGCATAAACCCGTGATCAACATAAATGCAGGTCAACTGGTCCCCGATGGCCTTATGGACAAGTACTGCCGCTACCGAAGAATCCACACCGCCGCTCAAGGCGCAAAGAACCTTTTTTCCTCCTACTCTTTGCCGGATTTCACTGATTTGAGTTTGGATAAAAGATTCCATTGTCCAATTACCCCTGCACCCGCAAATACGATAAAGAAAATTCTCCAGCATAGCCTGTCCGTCCGGAGTATGCTTTACTTCAGGATGATACTGCACGGCGTAGAGTTTCTTTTCTTTGTTGAACATGGCTGCCACTGGTGTATTTCCAGTATGGGCGGCCCTTTCAAACCCTTCGGGGATGACCTTTACCGCATCTCCATGACTCATCAGACATTGACGTTTTCCGATCAGCCCTTCCCATATCCCTTCATTGACATCAATCGTCACCTCGGTCATTCCATATTCATGGGCTTGAGGCCTTTCTACTTCCCCCCCAAACTGAATGGTCATCAGCTGCATGCCGTAACAGATTCCAAGAATCGGTATCCCCAGTTCATATATTTCCTTATCGATCCTCGGAGCATTTTCCTGGTTGACACTTGCCCCACCACCTGAAAAGATGATCCCTTTAGGGTTCATCTCTTTAATCTTTTCGATCGGGGTTTTATAGGAGATCATTTCCGAGTATACATTGGCTTCCCTCACTCTGCGCGCAATAAGCTGGTTATACTGCCCGCCAAAATCGAGCACCAAGACTAGTTCCCTTTCCATATTCAATCACCTTTCTCTGATCAGATCGATTTACAGTATTTCGGGCATTTTATCGTTATTCAACATCCGCCTAATCCTGCTCAGTATATACCTCCGGCTTAAGTGCCCCTATGTAAGGAAGGTTCCGATAAGCTTCATTGTAATCCAGTCCATAGCCAACCACAAATTCGTCGGGAATGACGAAGCAATTGTAATTGGGATATACTTCTGTTCTCCTGCGCCCCGGCTTGTCCAGCAAGGCAGCGATCTTCATGCTCAAAGGCTTTCTCCTGCCCAGATTTTCCTGAAGGTATTTTAGTGTCAATCCGGTATCTACAATGTCCTCAACAATAATAATATGCCTGTCTTCAATACTGGAATCGAGATCTTTCAGAATCCTGACCTCACCTGAGGACTTGGCTGAGGCCCCATAACTTGATACTGCCATAAAATCATATCTTAAAGGAAGCTTTATCTCCCTGATTAAATCCGCCAGAAAGGGAACAGCTCCCTTTAATATTCCAATCACCAATAAATCTTTACCTTGATACTCCTCTGTAATCTGCGCTCCTAACTGAGCAACCCGTTTTTTTATTTGATCTTCGGAAAGTAAAATCCGGTCCAGATATTCCTCCATTTTTTCAGCTCCCTAATAAAGAATCTATCACGCATTATAGCATAAATACCCACATTTGAGTATGGATAAGATTCTTTGCCGCAATGATCTCCTTTCGTGATCTAAGCCTCCTGATCTAAGTAAGATAAGATGTAAGCTCATGTCTTATCTCTTTTATTTTGCGCCTTCAGGAGCCTGGATCAGAAATTTCTTGCCCATTTCGCTGAATTCTATTTCTATGGTCATCGGCTCGCCGCTTTCTTTGTTTTTTGCCTGAATCACCGCTTTGTTTACTGTCTTGCTCCTTTTATCTATATACAGAGTGTAATCAAAACCGGTCCAAAACCGCTCCAGTATCTGGTTCTGAATACTTGGCTGAAGACTAACTACCCAGCAATTCCTCTTATTCAAGACCTCCTGTCCCTTAAGGACCACCCCGCCGGCTTCTTTTAACTGTAAGACAGATAATGGGTTAAGCTCTAGCAAAAAAGCTTCCTGCAAAACAGAAATATCCGAATATTTTACCCATTCCTTGCTAAAGGGATCCTTATGGTAAAGAACATCCTGGATTTTGATCATCTCGATATTGGTTCCGGCCAGTTGTCCATAAATCCGAATATTTTCCCCGCCCTTTTCACCAAGAATTGTCGTCAATTGACGGTTGTTGCCGTCAACCCATTGCTGCTGACTTATGGTATAAGCAAAAGAATCGGCTTCATTCATGTTTTGCAGACTGACCGAAAGCAGATTATTCGGATTGGGCTGACGGGTCTGTATATATATTGCGCCTGCCGCGATCAAGCTCAGAATGATCATGGATAGGATGAATACCTTTTTTTTCATTTTCTGCCCTCCCGGCTGAGTTCTTGCTTAATCATATTCTCAGACAGCCGAAACTATTACTATGCATCGTGACTTATCTGTTTTAACGCATTAATCATTATCCTTATTTGTATTGATTTATGGTATTATTTAGATTAATTCCATTCTCGGATCTGCTGTACCGATCACCTGTTCTTGTTTCATTGATCGCATCTGTTCTTCATCTGATTTTAGTGTTATAATTTAGTGTTGCAAAATATTTTTTTGAAGGAAAGATAAACATGATCAGTACCAATGGCGTTACCTTAAGGTTTGGCAAACGAGCCCTTTTTGAAGATGTCAATGTGAAATTCACACCCGGAAACTGTTACGGGTTGATCGGTGCAAATGGCGCGGGGAAATCCACCTTTTTAAAAATACTTTCCGGGGAGATTGAACCAACCAATGGTGAAGTTGTCATCACCCCAGGTGAAAGAATTGCCGTCTTGAAACAAGACCACTTTGAATTTGATGAATATACTGTCCTTCATACCGTTATCATGGGGCATGCCAGATTATACGAGATTATGGTGGAAAAAGACTCCTTATACGCAAAACCGGATTTTTCCGAAGAAGATGGCCTGAAAGCCTCCGAGCTTGAAGGAGAATTTGCCGAATTAAATGGCTGGCAGGCTGAATCGGAAGCTGCGGAATTATTAATGGGCTTGGGAATTCCCAAAGACCTCCATGATAAAACAATGCATTCCCTCAACGGCAATGAGAAGGTTCGTGTACTCTTGGCCCAGGCCCTGTTCGGAAACCCCAATATCCTGTTATTGGACGAGCCGACCAACCATCTTGACCTGCAATCCATTGTCTGGCTGGAAAAATTTCTTTATAACTTTGAAAGCACAGTTATTGTCGTCTCCCATGACCGTCACTTTCTGAACAAAGTATGTACCCATATCGCCGATATCGACTTTGGAAAGATCCAGCTCTATGTAGGAAATTATGATTTCTGGTATGAGTCCAGTCAACTGGCACAAAAACTTATGCGGGAATCAAATAAGAAGAAAGAGGATAAGATTGCTGAATTACAAAGGTTCATTGAGCGTTTTAGTTCTAACGCTTCTAAAGCCAAGCAAGCAACTTCCCGGAAAAAACAACTGGAGAAGCTGACCCTTGACGATATCAAGCCCTCTTCACGTAAGTATCCCTATATTGCTTTTTCCTCCGACAGGGAGGCGGGCAATGATCTCTTAACTGTACAGAATATCAGTAAAACGATTGGCGATGAAAAAATTCTGAATGATCTCAGCTTTATGGTCAATAAAGGAGATAAGATTGCTTTTGTCGGCCCTGACAGCCATGCGAAGACTACTCTGTTTAGGACTCTGATGGGTGAGCTCGCTCCTGATCAGGGAGAATATAAGTGGGGAATTACCACAACCCAGGCCTATTTCCCCAAAGATAATACGGAATATTTCCAGAAAAACCTCAGTTTGGTTGATTGGCTCCGCCAGTTCTCCAGAGACCCTGATGAGACTTTTGTACGGGGTTTTCTGGGCAGAATGCTTTTTTCAGGTGATGAATCCCTCAAATCTGCCAATGTCATATCAGGGGGGGAGAAAGTCCGCTGTATGCTTTCAAGAATGATGCTGAGCGGCGCCAATGTTTTGATCCTGGATGAACCGACCAATCATCTGGATTTAGAATCGATCACCGCGCTAAATAACGGTTTAATCAATTTCAGCGGAACTGTACTCTTTGTTTCTCAGGATCATCAATTCGTCCAAACGATAGCGAACAGGATTATTGAGATCACTCCTCAAGGATTGATTGACAGGCAAATGGAATATGACGAATACTTGGATAATGAAAACGTTAAGGCTTTACAGGAGTCCATGTACAGTTAAAATTCTGTGCGAGAAGACACGGCATCTGTATGCGAGAATACTTTCGTTTCCTAAAAGGAAATAAACCGCCCCTGCCCATCGATTGATATGCTCCCTTCGTAGTAGACAGTTAAATTAATGAAACTGTTTCTATGAAGGGAGCATATTTTATGGATGCCCAGCCTGTCCATGATCCTGCTGGATGGCACCGCTGCCGTTGCTGTCTCTATTACTTGTTATCTATCTTTCTCAGTCCTCTTCAACTTCTGTCATCTTGCCTCCATCGATACGTAAATCTATATCGCTGTCCTGAAAAGCTTCCCCGCGTGCATAAGAGCCAAATAGATAAGCTCTGCTCACACCATAGCTCTTTAGAATGGGAGCTATGATACTGCTGATTTCCTCTACCGCATAAATCTTATCGTTTAATTTATCGTTATAATCCTGATTCCGCTACCCCTTGGCTACCCCTTAGTTCCAATGCATTACAGTATTTCCATGGCTCACGTTCAAACTTTTTAATTTCTTGATCATTACCTTAAATTTTCTATAATTTGATCTTTAGCTAACATTCTTCTTTACACCCTCTTTAAAATATTCTCATCTACAAAAAGATTTCTATGTTTAAACTCTGCCGGTGAAATATACATGAAGAGCAGTTTGAGATTCCCCTTAGCGTTACAGTCAAAATAAGGTTCACTTGAATAATAGTCTTTCTTGAATACCCAAGATGGTACATTCAAATTATAATCATTTGCCAGTTTATGAACAGCAGCAGCCATGAAAGCTTTTTGATATACCGGCAAATCGTAATTACTCGGTTCTTCCTCAATCATCTTTTGCTGATTTTCTGAATCTTGCCGGTAAAATTCATCCAAGAAATTCCCTAGAACAATGTAAAAATCCTTTCCCTGATGAATTTCGTTAAAAACTTGATCTATGGTTTCATTAGCGTTCATAGACGGATACCTTCTTTCGATTACGCCTGCCATTCTCATGCTAAAGCAAGGTGTTGTTATTAAGTATTATACATTACCGTTTTTTTTACAGTAAAGTTTCTTTATCTTTTTGCAACTGATTGATATTTCCGCTCCAATGAGGAAAGCTTCATATCTTTTTTCAGTAACCTTTTGGGGGGTATGGGGGCAAAGCCTCCAGAAGGGGTTTGGGGGAACCCCAACAAGCTATTTGGGTGCGTGAGCACCCAAATAGGAAAGGCTTCGTTTTTATTTTTCTGGAGAAAGACATCGGCTACCCAATATATGTGAAGCACGTGGATTACCGAATGTCCAGAATTCTGAAGTTCGCAGGATTAGACGAGGGCCCAACGCCACATAGCTTAAGGCACACTCACGCTTCATTATGTGCCGAGGCCGGAGTACCTTTGCACGAAAAAAAGAAGCCGCTCAAAGGTTCAGCAACCTCATGAACGACCTCTTATCAATCTTTACAAAATTTCTGTCGCTACCCCCGCGTTACCCCGCAGGGTTTTTCATTACCTAAAAAGGCTTGGGACTTTTCCAGCGGTTCCTTACATCATGCCGCCCATGCCCATGCCACCCATACCGCCCATACCGCCCATTCCTGGAGCAGCAGCGCCTTCTTTTTCCGGGAGGTCTGCAACCAGGCATTCGGTTGTAAGCACCATAGCGGAAATTGAAGCGGCATTCTGCAGAGCAGAACGAGTAACTTTGGCAGGATCAACAATTCCGGCAGCGATCATATCTTCATATTTTTCCGTCATTGCGTTAAAGCCAACGCCTCTGGCCGCGGTCGTGACTTTTTCAATCACAACTGATCCTTCCAAGCCGGCGTTATTGGCAATCTGACGAACCGGTTCTTCCAGAGCACGGCGTACAATCAGAACACCGGTGCCTTGGTCGCCGGTCAGTTCAATTTCGTCCAGTGCGGGAATCGCATCAGCATAAGTTGTGCCTCCGCCGGAAACAATACCTTCTTCTACAGCTGCGCGAGTTGCCGCCAAAGCGTCTTCAATGCGCAGTTTCTTTTCTTTCATTTCAGTTTCAGTCGCTGCGCCGACCTGAATTACGGCAACACCGCCTGAAAGCTTAGCCAGGCGTTCCTGCAGCTTTTCACGGTCAAAATCAGAAGTTGTTTCCTCAATCTGTTTCTTGATGACTTCAACTCTGCCTGTAATCGCCGCGTTCTCGCCCGCTCCGTCAACAATAGTGGTTTCTTCTTTGTTGACACGGACCTGACGGCAGCGTCCCAGCATATCCAAAGTCGTATTCTCAAGTTTCAGGCCCAGGTCTTCGGTAATGACCTGACCTCCGGTCAATGTGGCGATATCTTCGAGCATAGCTTTACGACGGTCGCCGAAACCGGGAGCTTTAACCGCAACCGCGGTAAAGGTGCCGCGAAGCTTATTGACAACCAGTGTGGCAAGGGCCTCCCCTTCAACATCCTCAGCAATGACCAGAAGGGCTTTCCCCGACTGGACAACCTTTTCCAGTACAGGGAGGATGTCCTGAATCGCACTGATCTTTTTGTCGGTGATCAAAATGTAAGGATCATTGAGTACAGCTTCCATTTTATCAGTATCGGTGATCATATAAGCAGAGGTATAACCACGATCAAACTGCATTCCCTCTACAACTTCCAGCTCAGTCGTCATCCCTTTGGCTTCTTCAACCGTAATGACACCATCTTTGCCTACTTTTTCCATAGCTTGGGCAATCAGCTCACCAATCGTCGAATCCCCAGCGGAAATCGAAGCAACCTGGGCAATCGCATCTTTGCTTTCCACTGTTTTGGCATTGGATTTGATATCGGCCACAACCACCTCAACAGCTTTTTCAATACCCCGTTTGATTTCCATAGGATTAGCACCGGCAGCAACATTTTTCAGGCCTTCACGAATGATCGCCTGAGCAAGCACTGTCGCGGTCGTCGTTCCGTCGCCTGCCACATCATTGGTCTTGGTTGCGACTTCTTTCAATAATTGAGCACCCATATTTTCAAATGGATCTTCCAATTCGATGTCACGGGCAATCGTCACCCCATCGTTTGTGATCAGCGGTGATCCGAATTTTTTGTCCAATACTACATTGCGTCCCTTGGGACCAAGGGTTACACGGACTGCTTCCGCCAGCTTATTTACACCGCGCTCAAGAGAATGGCGGGCTTCTTCATTAAAACTAATTTGCTTAGCCACAATAATTAACCTCCTAATGATAAATAGCCTGAACCAGGCTCATCTTCTTCACTTAAACAGTTCCATTTAGCCGATGACAGCCTGAATGTCTGATTCACGCAGAATCAGATATTCTTCCCCGTCAAATTTGACTTCGGTTCCTGCGTATTTGGAATAAATGACTTTGTCTCCGACTTGAACATCAACAGCGATTCTTTCACCCTTTTCAATTCTCCCCGGACCTACTGCAATGATTTCCCCTTCCTGGGGCTTTTCTTTGGCAGTATCGGGCATAATAATACCGCTCTTTGTTCTTTCCTCTGATGGAACAGCTTTGATGATGACCCTGTCGGCCAGTGGTCTAAGTTTCATATTGAGATTTCCCTCCTTAAATATTATCATGTTTTGATATTGTTAGCACTCATCTTGATCGAGTGCTAACACCTAGGTATAATAATATGCAAGGATATGATCTTATGCAAATCTACCCAAGCACTATTATTTAAGAATATACCACGATTACTTAATATTTCTTCATTTTCCTTAAGATTACTATACCTAATAATAATCGGTATCAAAACCTTAATTTTCCGTACTTCTATATTAATTGCCTTTAATGAGGAAATTTATTCGCTCCGGCTAAAGAAAACGTTACTCCGCTGAAGGTTAAAACCTCATCAAATTCCAGAAAATCAGTATTCTTTTCTTGAGCCGCCGACACCAGGTCGGAAATTGGTTTAGCCGTAATGATCATGTCCCGGGGTTCCATGAAATGAGCGATCAGCTTAAAATGCTGGGAATTAAACCTGACGGCCATATCGACTCCATTGTCCCACTTGAACTGGACGACATAGGAGTCTCCATTTTCAGTCGAAAACCAGTTATAGGTATATTTTGATAGCCCTGAGTTTTTGACACCGGCAATCTGTTCGGCAAATTCCTTCACATAGAGGATCACGACATCCCGCCCGTCTTCCAGCTTACCGAAGCCCGCCTGCTCAGGGGAATAGGCCTTAGTCAGCATACCTTCCCCTCCTTCTTGCTCTCGGCAGCTTATTTCTCCTGTTCACCGGTACGAATACGGGTAAGCTCCTCAACAGGTGAAATCCAGATTACCCCGTCCCCGACATTCCCTGTTCCGGCAATCTTCATAATCAATTCCTTGACTTTTTGGCTGTCTTCTTCCGGAACAACAGTTTCAAGCTTGATTTTATTTAATAAACGGGTTTTGAACTCTTTGCCTCGATAAATTTCCGTCGTGCTCCCTTTTTGTCTCCCCCAGCCCAAAACTTGAGAAATTGTGATTCCGCTTACGCCCATTTCTGCAAGAGCCTTTTCAACCTCCTCCAGTTTATTTGGTCTGATCACCGCTTCAATTTTCTTCATCTTCCTTCATCCTCTCCATATGATTTCTGATTTCATTCCATTCCTCCGGGGTATTCACATTGGTTAATGAACCGGCATACTCCTCAAACCGGAATATCTTCGTGTTGGATTCGCCGGCCAGTGCGCTCAGGCTCAGTCTGCCTTCCCTGAGATGCTTAAACGCTGTTCCCTGCAGTCTCTGATGATAAAAAGCATGCAGCGGATGCAGCCTTCCGGAAGCATACGGCATGACAAGGTCATAGTCCTCGGTCTCCCCAGCCAGTTTGATGATCGCCTCAGGGCTCAGAAATGGCATATCACAGGCCGCTGCAAAAACATAATTGTAATTTGACGCCTGCAAACCAGAGTATATCCCGGATAAAGGTCCTTTTCCGGGAAACAGGTCCTTAACGACCTTAAACCCAAACTCTTCATACATTTCACCATCCCGGGCACTGATTAATACTTCGGCAAAGACACCGGATAATACCTTCAAGCTTTTCTTGAGCACCGGTATTCCCCTGATTTCCAGAAAAGCCTTGTCCCTCCCCATCCTTGAGCTGTTTCCTCCCACAAGAAGCAGTCCCGTCATCTGCAGCTTAGTTTCAGACTTATCCCAATCATCTTCAATCCTGTTCATTCTTTCTCCGGATGATTAATGTCATACGAAGAAAAAGCCTGCTGGTATTTTTTCCGGTTAAATCCTGAAAGGACTTCATCCCCCACTTTCATCACCGGTACCCTGAGGGAATTTGTTATTTTCCTCATTTCTTTGAAAACAGAGGAATGAATCACCTTTTTCTCCTCAAAAGCAACACCCTTATTTTTCAAGAATTGCTTAGCCTGAAAACAAATCGGACATAAAGGAAGTGTGTACATTATCAGCTTTTCCATGACTGTCCCTGCCTTTCATTGCCAGAATCTCTTGAGGTTTCAGGAGGACACCTGAATAAGATTATCCCTGAATGATATTATACCAAAAGATCATCACATGATTACACCTAATCCTACACAACCTGCTCCTAAATGAGTCCCAATCACAGCACCTAGTTCAAAAATAATCACTTCTCCGATCTTGTATTCTTTAAAAAGAACTTCCTGAAAATCCATCAGACTCTCTTTATTTACGCCATGGGCCAGGGCAACCGTCCGACCCTCAAGATCGATTCCCTTATTTTTGAGGTCCTCGATTACCCAGGCAAAAGCTTTTTTCTGTCCCCTTGCTTTGCCGACCATGGAAACCGTACTGTCCGCTACTGAAACAATCGGTTTGACGCCAAGCAGATTTGCAGCCATAGTCGCTGTCAGCCTGCCACCCTTGACCAAGTTTTCCAGGGTGTCCAAAATCGCGTAAAAGTTCACTTTGTCCCTGGCCGTTTCCAGCCGGGCCGCAATTTCCTCAAAGGATTTGCCTTTCTGCGCCATTCTGGCCGCTTCAATAACCAGCAATCCCAAGCCGAAACTCGCCGTATGGGAATCAATCAACTCGATTTTTCCCCTGCCTATGGTGTCCCGGGCAATTAAAGACGAGTTATAAGTACCGCTCAGAGCGGCCGCAATAAATATTCCAATGACCTCATCACCCTGATCAATCATTTTGGTGAACTCTTCAATAAACTGACTGGGATTCACCTGAGCTGTCGTCGGCAGTTTTTCCGCCTGAGCCATCTTCGTGAAAAACTCTTCTGATGTGATCTCTTCCCCGTCCAGAAAAGACTCTTCTCCAAATAAGACTCTCAAAGGAACGATTGTGATTCCTAATTCCCGGGCTAAGTCTTTCGGCAGATCACAAGTGCTGTCCGTCAAAATTTTTACTCCCATTTTTACCTCCGAACATCTCCTGATTTTTTATTGGACATTCTTCACTGGTTCTGGCCTCTAATCATTATTTTTTATTTTTGTCAGCTCATATTTCTCCCTGAAATATTCATTAATATTTTCCAGGGCTAAAATCAAAACGTTCATTTCTTCCTCTGACAGTTTATTCATTGTTGTATTAATCATATCCTTGTGAAAATCCGCATGCCGCTGGTATACGGCTAAGCCTTTTTCAGTCAGAGAAAGCAAGACGATCCTGCGGTCTTCCTCACTCTTCGCTCTCTGAACATAGCCTTTGCGCACAAGATTATTGACCGCAATGGTCAATGTCCCTATCGTAATGTCCAAATCTTTAGCTGCCGAAGACATATTCCGGGGTTCACCTATTCCAATAACTTCGATAATATGTATTTCAGTGATGGACAAGTTTTTGAATTTCTCACATCTTAACGATTTTTCCTCGATATTAGGGATCTGATTAAACAGTTTGACCAATATTTCATTGAGGGTCCCATAGACACTGCTCATCTTCTGCACCCGCCAATATATTTTGAATATCAAAATAACTAATCCTACTATAAATAGTATTAGAAACAATGTCAATTTTCCAGCCACAAAAAAACGCATCTTTAATGATGCGAAATTTTTGATGATTTTCCTCAATTTCAGTCCTTACTCTTGTTCCAACAATGCGCTCCGTTTCAAAATTAATTCAAGATCATCTCCCAAAGCTTCTTTGACCAGAGAATTATCGCAATTCAGCAAATAAGCCTTGGTCTTTCTTATCTTAAGGTTGGGATCGACATGCTCTTTTTCTAAAATGATCCCTTTATCCAGCATATATTGGACAAGCTCTTTTACTTCAGTCATGTTGCGTGATAATCCCCTGCTCAATTCATTCCTCACCTTGGTGGAAGCCAAATAGGGAAGTTTGATCTGCATATCAATAATAATTTTCAAGCTAAGTAGAATATCTTTTTCCGGCTCATAACTTTCTGTCATACAGCTTTTCGTTAATTCCAGAAAAACATCCATACTTTCACAGAAAGGTTCTAAATCATGATGGATTTTGCCCTTGACACCGATAATTTTTACTTTCTTGCCCCAAGCTCGGATTTTTCTTACTAGAGACATAAAATCACCGTCTCCGGTAAAAAGAAGGAAGATATCAAAGGAGTCCGGTCTTGTCAGAAGGATCTCCTGGGCTTCCAGCATTAACTCGTGGTCTGCCGCATTCGGTCTTAATTCAGTCTGGGCAAAACTATTTTTCCCGTAAACATGGCGGGTAATGATCGATTTTTTTTCAAAAACAGTCTGCATGCGCCAAAATTCTTCTTTGTCAAAATTTGCGTAGAGAAAAATCACTGATAATTCCACATCGATGCTTTGCGCATACTTATGAAGAGCTTCAATAAATACTTCCGGCATGATTCGGCAACCTTTTTCAGCTAACCCTGTCCAGATATTTTCATAATCAATAAAAGCTACTGCCTTCAAAGAATATAACCTCCTTCCATCCCTATGTTCTACTATATGCATGGAAGGACAAGAAGTGACAAGCGACCAAAAAGGATGCCTCAAGCCTTAACGCCTCTGAGACATCCTTGAAAACCCGAGCCCTGAAATGAATAGATTATATGGTCATTCCTCTATCTTCTTGATCTTAACTGCGCAGACCTTGTATTCATACGTCCCGGAAACCTTGTCACAGGCCCCGCTCGTGATAAAATTGGCCGGAGCGTCCTTATAATGGAAGGTCATGAAGACCATCCCGGGCAAAACCTTGTCCGTAACCACTATTCTGGACCTGATTTCTCCGCGCCGCGAAGCCACCGCAACAATCTCCCCATCTTTTATCCCCAGTTTCTCCGCATCCAGAGGGTTGACCTCCGCCAGCTCCTCAGGAGCATGCTCAAACAAGGATGCCGAATAGAGGGTAGAGACATTATAATGCTGGAGCTTACGGCCCGTACTTAACAGCAGCGGATACTCCTCATCAGGCATTTCTTTGGCATAAGCGGCTTCAATCGGCATAAAGAGACCCTTGCCACGGGTGAATTTATCCTTATGCAGATATGGTGTCCCCTCATGGTCTTCTCCAAAGACAGGCCATTGCATCCCTTTGATTCCCAGCCTTTCGTGTCTGATTCCGGCATACTGAGGAGTAAGAGAAGAAATCTCCTTCATGATTTCCGCCGGGGCTTCGTAGTCAAAGTGATGGCCCATAATCGCCGCCAGATCACAAATAATCTTCCAATCCGCTTTGGCATTGCCGACAGGGTCAATAGCCTGATTGACCATTTGCACCCGGCGTTCAGTGTTGGTGAATGTTCCCGTTTTTTCCGCAAAACTTGCTCCCGGCAAGACCACATCGGCCAGTTTCGCTGTTTCAGTCAGAAAAATATCCTGAACAACAAGAAAATCCAAAGCTTGCAGTCCGCGGCGCACATGGTTGGAATCAGCATCAGTTGTCGCCGGATCTTCACCCATAATATACATGGCTTTAAGCTGACCGGCTAAAGAAGCCTCAAACATATCAGGGATCATGTATCCCTTTTGAGCGCTCAGTGTCACACCCCAGGCCCCTTCAAATTTTCTCCGGACACCAGGGTCAGTCACCTGTTGATATCCCGGATAGACATTGGGCAGTGCTCCCATATCACAGCCGCCCTGAACATTATTTTGACCGCGCAGAGGGTTTACACCGGAGTTCTCCTTGCCGACATTCCCTGTCAGCATGGCGAGGTTAGCCAAGCTCATGACATTATCCGTGCCATGGGTATGCTCAGTAATCCCCAATGTATAGAAAATCTGGGCCCTCTCCGCACAAGCATAGATCTCTGCCGCCCGGTAGAGCTGTTCCTCGGGGACGCCCGTAATTTTGCTGACCTTATCCGGAGTGTACTCTCTCAGCAGTTCCCTCAGATTTTCAAACCCTGTGGTCCGTTCTTCAATAAATGCTTTGTCTTCCCAGCCATGAGCCAAAATGATCTGCATGATCCCATTGATTAATGCAATATCCGTTCCCGGCTTCAGCCTCAGCCAAAGCTCGGCATGGTTAACCAATTCGATCCTGCGGGGATCAACAACAATTAGACGGCAGCCATTGCGTACAGCCTGTTTGATCTTGGTCCCGATGATTGGGTGAGCTTCCGTAGCATTGGTCCCGATTGCAAAAATCACCTTGGAATCAGGGATTTCTTTGATTGAATTGGTCATCGCGCCTGATCCAAAGGAGGTCGCCAATCCGGCCACACTCGGAGCATGGCAGACCCGGGCACAGTGGTCTACATTATTTGTTCCGATTACGACCCGCATAAATTTCTGCATCACATAATTATCTTCATTGGTACAGCGGGCTGAGCTTAATGCCCCCAGGGAATCGGCTCCGTATTTGTTCTTGATTTCCTTGAATTTAGAGGCGATCAGCTCTAAAGCCTCATCCCATTCCGCTTCCACCAATTCATTGTTTTTTCTAATTAGCGGTGTGGTCAGGCGTTCAGGGCTATGCACCAGATCAATTCCGAAACGTCCCTTGACACAGAGAAACCTTCCATTGACGGGAGCGCTGGCATCAGTCGTAACCCCGACGATCTTACCGTCCCGCACATTGAGGTCAAAACCACATCCCGTTCCACAAAACGGACAGGTTGTTCTGACCTTTTTCAGCTCCCAGGGTCTCCCCCCGGCAATCATTTTCTTCTCCGTCAGAGCACCGACAGGACAAACAGCCAGGCATGTCCCGCAGAATACACACTCTGATTTGCCGTATGGAAGATTAAAAGCGGGACCGACTCTGGATTCAAAACCCCGGTTAACATAACCGAGCACATTATTGACCTGAATTTCCGAACAGGCCCGCACACATTTACCGCAGAGGATACACTTATTCAGATCCCGTAAAATAAAAGGATTACTGTCATCAATCTCATCTTCTCTTTTTTGCCCTTGAAAGACATCTTTCTTTACCCCGTACTCATAAGCGTATTGAGCGAGCTCACAATTCCCCATTTTTTCGCAGGTCAGACAGTCAATATCATGATTGGCAATCATCAATTCCAGTATTGTCCGCCGGGCTTCCCTGACCTCAGGGGTATTGGTCCTGATCACCATACCCTTCTGGACCTTGGTCGAACAGGAAGCAACCAGTCCGCGCGCGCCCTCAACTTCAACCATACATAATCGGCACGCCCCTGAATCCGTGAGCTCCGGATCATGACAGAGTGTCGGGATCTGGATATGGCTTTCTCGGCAGGCTTCAAGGATGGAGAGATTTGCCGGAACCTGCCTCTTTTTTTCATCAACTGTAATTGTGATCCATTCCATGTGCTCACCCCTTTCTGATCCGGTCAGGATACCGTAACAGCCCCAAATTTACATCGCTCAAGACATGTTTGGCATTGAATACAATTTTCCGTTTCAATCTCATAAGGAGTATTTTTATCTCCGAAAATGCAGCCGGCCGGACAATGTTTGGCACATAACCCGCAGCGCTTGCATTTTTCATGATCAATGGAGTATTTCAGAAGAGTAGTACAAACATGGGCTGGGCAGCGTTTTTCTTTAATGTGGGCTTCATATTCCGGCCTGAAGTATTTTATTGTGGCCGAAACAGGATTGGGGGCAGTCTGGCCCAACCCGCACAAGGAAGTCTTCCTGATCACACCGGCCAGCCTCTCCAGATTCTCCAGATCTCCTTCTTTGCCTTCTCCTTTTGTGATCCTCACTAATATTTCCAGCATTCTCTTGGTTCCCTCGCGACAAGGCGTACATTTGCCACAGGACTCATTCTGGGTAAAATTCAGGAAATACCTGGCCATATCCACCATACAGGTTGTTTCATCCAAAATGGTCAGCCCCCCGGAACCAACCATGGCCCCGACAGCGCCCAGACTGTCAAAATCAACCGGGATGTCCAGCATGCTTTCAGGAAGGCAGCCTCCGGACGGGCCGCCGATCTGGGCGGCCTTGAATTTCTTGCCGCCTTTTATGCCCCCGCCGATATCAAAAATGATTTCGCGCAGGGTGATCCCCATCGGAACTTCCACAAGTCCGGTATTGTTTACTTTTCCCGTCATGGCAAAAATTTTGGTTCCCTTGCTCTTCTCCGTGCCGAACTGGCTATACCAACCGGCACCGTTCAGGATAATATGCGGAACATTGGCCCAAGTCTCGACATTATTGATATTCGTCGGTTTGCCCCAAAGCCCCTTGACCGCAGGGTAAGGAGGCCGTACTCTCGGCATACCCCGCTGTCCCTCGATCGAAGCGATCAGGGCTGTCTCTTCACCACAGACAAATGCCCCTGCTCCTTCTTTGATTCTCAGCTTAAAATGAAAACCGGAATTGAGAATATTCTTCCCCAGCAAGCCGTATTTTTCCGCCTGTCCAATCGCTGTTTTCAGGCGCTCGACAGCCAGGGGATATTCGGCGCGGCAATAAATATAGCCTTCAGCGGCCCCGATCGCGTAAGCGCCAATCAGCATACCCTCGATCACCGCATGCGGGTCCCCTTCCAGGACACTGCGGTCCATAAACGCTCCGGGGTCCCCTTCATCCGCATTGCAGATCAAATATTTTTTATCCCCTTCGGCAGCACGGCAAAAGCTCCATTTCAGTCCTGTCGGGAACCCCGCTCCGCCCCGGCCGCGCAAACCGGACTGTTTCACCTCTTCAATGACTTCCTCGGGCTTCATTTTTTGCAGGACCTTTTCCAGCGCCCGGTATCCCTGATGCGCAAAATACTGACTTACCCTCTCCGGATCAATTAAACCGCACTTCTTGAGAATTACTCTGTTCTGTTTGGCATAAAAATTCACCGATTCGTAGGTAGAGGCCGTTTCTCCTGAAAGCGGATCTTTAAATAACAGTCTTTCGATTTTCTCTCCGCCGACAATATCCCTGGCTACAATCTCCGGGATATCCGACGGCTTAACTTTTGTATAGAAGGTTTTATCCGGTTCAATAATCAGGATAGGTCCCTGCTCACAAAAACCATGGCATCCTGTTGAACGGACCTGAATATGCTCATCTAAACCCTGCGCGGCAAGTTCCTCTCGGATCAGATCGATTAAACGGTTAGAACCTGAGGACGCGCAGCCTGTACCGGTACAGATCAGGACCTGTCTCATGCCGCCACCGCGGGGATTGGTCATTTTAGCCAGCAACCGGGCTCTTTCGCTGCGACAGATCTCATCATCATGACATAAAGGCCCTTCGGTTCTGCATCTCACATATTGATTGCAGGGAGCTTGCACAGAATGACCACATTTCTCACAGCAATGATGCGATAAGGCTTCCATTTTGCTTCACTCCTACTCGTATTTGTCCAACGTTTGCATTACGGCCTGGGGAGTCATATTTCCATAAACCATGTTATTGATGGAAATAACAGGAGCCAAACCACAGGCACCGATACAGGCGACGGTTTCCAACGTAAAACGGCCGTCCTGCGTCGTTTCTCCCGCCTTAATGCCCAGCCCCCGTTCAATCGTTCTTAACACGTTCAAGGCACCTCTGACATGACAGGCCGTCCCCATACAGACCCTGATGACATTACGCCCCATGGGGGTAAATCTGAATTGAGAATAGAATGTAGCCACCCCGAACACTTCTGCTGCCGGAATCTCTAATTTTTCAGAGATCACACGCATGATCTCTTCCGATAAATGGCCATATATCTCTTGGGCTTTCTGAAGAACAGTGATCAAATTGCCCGGTTCTTTCTTATTTTCCGCAATCATTCCAAGAAGCTCGTCCTTTTTCCGGTCAGGCTGCTCCAATGTCTTTTCCTTACACACGCCGTTCCCCTTCTTTCTCTTCAAATACGGCATATTATCAGCAATTCTATCTTTGATAGATTACACCATTTTCAGTAACGAGTAAAGACATTCTCTGATCATGCTCCTCCGTGCTGATCTTACCTAAAACCTGGCACTCAAACGCCAGGCCGATGATTGGGGTCCCTGCGGGAAGCAGGGGCAGAAACCGGTCATAATACCCCCCGCCATAGCCTATCCTGCGGCCTTCCTGATCAAAAACCAGCCCGGGCACAAGGACGGCCTCAATCTCTTCCGGTTGAACCGGTCTGGCGCAAGTTTCCTTAGGTTCCCGGATACCCATGTAGCCGGCCGCCAGATCATCTTCCAGGGAAGCTATCTCACAGGGAATAATCCTGTTCTCCTTACAAAGAGGAACCACTAATCTTTTCCCCATCCCAATTGTTTTTCTGGCCAAAGAGGTCGTTTCAACTTCATCCCGGATCTCCAAGTATAACATGACAGATTGTGCCTGGCAGAACTGAGGCAGGGTCAGAACACACTCCATAATCCGACGACTTTTTGTCCTGCGTTCTTCAGGAGTCAGGTTGGCCCGGTATCGCCCGATTTTTTGGCGCAGGTTATCTTTTTCTTCAGCAGCCATCTTTTTCTCCTTAATCATCAATCCCCGAATCAGTGATCACTTGTAAGCTTTTTGTTCAATTCGACATATATTTTTTATTTTCAAGTAAATGATGGATTATTTTTATTTATTTTTTAAACTTTAAGCGTTATCCCCAGATCAAGTCTGGAAAAGCAGGGCGATTGATCACTCTTATCCACATTATCCACAAGTCCTGTGGATAAGTTATTCTTTCCTTTATCTTGAATAAGGCTCTTAAAATTTAAAAAATAACTGTCCAACGAAAAAATAATTCCATCATTATTCAAAAAAGATTAAAGTTCAGCGAGTCATTTCTACAGAAATATTACAATTTTCCTATAAATTTAAACCCGGAACAGCATTTAATTTCCAATTTGCATAATCTCCGGCCAAAAAGTGAAAATAGCCCGCCATGGCAATCATGGCTCCATTATCCGTGCAGAAAACCGGCGAAGGGAAAATCAAGGGAATATTTCTTGCCGACAATTCACTCCCCATGCTTTTTCTCAGCAGAGAATTGGCCGCTACCCCCCCGGCCAGGGCAAAGGTCCTCACTTCATACCTGTCCAAGGCCCGGATGGATTTTCGGACCAGTACATCTATTGCCGCTTGCTGAAAAGAAGCCGCAAGATGATTAACATCCACAGGTTCTTTTTTCATTTTGGCTTTGTTGAGAATATTGAGGGCGGCAGACTTCATTCCACTGAAACTGAAATCAAGGCTGCCCGGTTCAAGCATCGCCCTTGGCAATTCATAAGCACAAGGGTCCCCCTGCAAGGCCGCTTTCTCGATTAACGGCCCTCCGGGATATCCAAACCCCAGAGCCCGGGCAATCTTGTCCAGCGCTTCACCGGCGGCATCGTCCCTGGTCCCCCCAAGGACTTCATAATCCAAATGACCCCGAAAAAGAATAAGATTGGTATGCCCTCCCGAAACCAAAAGGGCCATCATCGGAAAAACAATCTCCTGCCGTTCTATAAAATTGGCATAAATATGCCCCTCCAAATGATTGACTGCGATTAAGGGTATCCCTGCCGCATAAGCCATTGCTTTTGCTCCGGCAACTCCCACCAGTAAGGAACCCACAAGTCCCGGTCCATAAGTAACGGCAATAGCGGAAAGATCGGAAAATCCAATTCCGGCTTCCCTCAATGCCTGTCCGACAACCTCTCCCAAATGAAGACAATGTTCCCTTGAAGCAATTTCAGGCACAACCCCTCCATATTTTTGGTGGGTTTTGACTTGTGAAGAAATCACATGGCTCTTCAAATCCGTTCCATTAAATAAAACAGCTGCCGATGTTTCATCACAGCTTGTCTCAATTCCGAGAATCACAACATCTTTAGTTGCTTTCAAAGCCTTTTCTCCTTTTCCGGCCCCGGTAAATTAAAGTGAAGCCCACATAATCAAGGCATCTTCACGGTTATCAGTATAGTATTTACGGCGGAATCCCGCCGGGCGAAAACCAAGTTTGGTATATAGTTTCTGGGCGGTGTAGTTTGATACTCTTACCTCAAGGGTAACCCGGCTCATGTGCTCCGTCCTTTTCAGGGTTTCCATAACTGTCTTTAAGAGATATTCTCCCCAGCCCTGACCTCGATAAGCAGGACTGACGGCAATGTTGGTAATATGACCTTCTCCCATTACATTCCATAACCCCATATATCCGATCATTAAACCATCCAGTTCCAATCCGAAATATCTTGCCAGATAATTATCCACCAGCTCCGACCGGAAGGATTCCGCTTTCCAGGGGGTTGGGAAAGAAGCTTCTTCAATCTCAACCACTTTAGAGATGTCTTCCAGCGTCAGAGGCCTGATCATTCCATGGAGTCGTTTCCCTTCTGCGGGGATGCTGCCCAGTTCAGTTTGATCCATATCGTTCCCACCTATAATCTTTGTTTTGTTAAAATATGTTCTGAACCGGCCATCTGCTCCATTTTTTTGTGATAATTTACTTCGGCTTCAGAAAAACGTATATAGCAAGGTTCAACAGCTGCAGGCAATTCTATCCCCTCTATCTGAAACTGTTGATATTCACTCCATACTTCCTGTACGGCATATGCTCCGCGGGGCAAGGCCTGATACCGGGGAAGGACAACTCCCTGACCGTCCATGATGTCCAAAATTTTTGTTTCCGCAGCCTGGGCCGCGTCTCCGGCAAAAAGAACCTTACGCCCTCTTTCCTGCAGCTCGGCTAGCAGTCTTTCGGGAGCTTTGGCGCAGGGACCGGTGATTTGTCTGCGGCTATCCCCCCGCCAGCTGTAAACAGCTGTATACCATTCATTTTTGCGAGCGTCAAGGATGACTGCGATATCCTCACCATGGGCATAGCCTGCCCAGGAAATGACGTCCAGAGAAAGCACTCCCAGCAAAGGAATATTTAAGACCTGAGCTAATCCCTGGGCAGTCGCGATTCCGATCCTGATTCCTGTAAAAGACCCCGGGCCGCGGACAACTCCGATAAAATCAAGCTCCGCCAGACTCCACTCCGCTGCTTCCAGCAGTTGGTGAAGCATGGGCACCAGCCGCTCCGAATGGGTCTTTCCCGTATCAAGAAAAACTTCCTCGACAAGCTTGCTATTTTCGCCCAGTGCTAAAGCGGTAACTTTTGTTGTGGTATCGATCGTTAAGTACTTCATTTTTCCGTCCTTATTGAACTTCACTCGGAATGGTTTGCCAAAGACAATTCCGCCCCGCTTAAATCTCAAGTCTTGAGCGCCCGGCAAATCTGCTCGTCCGCTCTGATCAGAATCTCTCTTTCTTCTTCCCCGCTGCCCAAGATAGAGATATCGATCTTTTCCTCAGGCAGGATGTCTTCAATCACTTCCGGCCACTCCAAAAGACAGATACAATCCTCCCGGAAATAATCCGGTACCCCGATGATTTCAGCTTCTTCAGCATTTCGAAGTCTGTAGAGGTCCATATGGACCAGGCGGACAGGCTGACCCTTGATTTGGCCCTGGTATTCCTGAATCATGGTGAATGTCGGACTTGTCACCTGCTCTTTGACTGCCAGAGCCTTTGCCAGCCCCTTGGCCAAGACCGTTTTTCCGGCCCCCAGTTCTCCGTTCAAACAGAGAACCTCTCCCCCGCTAAAAAGAGAACCCAGCTTACTTCCGAAAGCAAAAGTTTGTTCCGGGGTTTTTGATTGCAGTGTCATTTCCATGCTTTTTATTCCACATCCTGTTTTTTGATCTCATCCTGCCCTGACTTAATCAGTTGACCATTGATGACGACGATAACAGGATCAGAGTTTAAATCCAAAGGCCTGCCATTCCAAACCACAAGATCCGCATCTTTGCCTTCGGCCAGGGAACCGATCCGCCCATCCACCCCCAATATTTCCGCGGGCCAAATCGTGAGAGCCTTGAGGGCATCTTCCTCTTTCATTCCATTTTTCACGGCTAAAGCGGCACATAAGGGCAGCTGTTCAATAGGGGTCACCGAATGATCGGTCATAATCGCCACCTTAATTCCTGCTTGAGCTAAAATCCCCGGGGTTCTAAAGGTTTTATCCTTCAGCTCTACCTTAGCCCGGTTCACAAAGGACGGGCCCACTATAGCGGGATATCCCGTCTCCGCGAGAATATCGGCAATTTTATGCCCTTCGGTACAATGCTCAAGAACCAGATCAACATTAAATTCCCTGGCAATCCGCACAGCGGTCATAATATCATCCGCCCTGTGCGCATGAGCCCTCAGAGGGATTTTTTTATCGAGCACCAAGCCGATGACCTCCATGCCCAGATCTCTCTCCGGCAATTTATCGGGATCCTTTTTGCCCTCTGTCATTTTTCCCTTATACGTCTGGGCGTCAACAAGAGTCTGACGAAGAAGCGCCGCTGTGCCCATCCTGGTCATCGGCATCTTTTTCTGTTCGCCGTAAACAACTTTGGGGTTCTCTCCGAAAGCCACCTTCAAGCCCGCCGGCTCCCTTAAAATCATTTCCTCAATAATCCGTCCTGCTGTTTTCAGCACCACCCCCGTCCCGCCAATAACATTGGCACTTCCGGGGCAGGTGAACACCGCGGTGACTCCTCCCATCCGGGCATCATGAAAACCAAGGTCCTCGGGATTAACACCGTCTATGGCCCTGAGCTCAGGTGTCACAGGATCGGTCATTTCATTCACGTCATCCCCTTCAGACTGATAAATCTCTTCCCCTATTCCGACATGACAATGGGCATCGATAAAACCGGGAAGAATATAATTTCCCCCGGCGTCAATAACACGGACGTTCTCCCCGTTCCGGCCCAGCACTGCCTTGGTTTCCGATTCCTTTTCAGATTCTTTCCAAAGCGTATGCCTGATGATTTTTTTGATTTTACCGTTTTCAATCAAGATGCTTCCGGTAAATTCAGTTTCTCCGGTCATTGGAACGATTTTGCCGTTTGTCAGAAGGATACTGTTTGCTTTCATCTTTTGCTCATTACCTCTCTATCTTTGCCTGATCATCTTTCAGATTTTCTCTTTTTCCTTTAGATTTTCTTTTTATTTTTTATCATTCAGACCTTTTCCCGGAAAAAAATAAGTCCAGCGTCAGGTCCTTAAGTCCCAAGCACTGAACAGCCGTGTTCACCTATTTCAAATCTCAGTCAAACCCAGACTGACTTCGATCGCTTCATCAACCCTGAGCATAACCTCCGGGTCTAAAACCGCAACTTTTTCTTTTAACCTGCTTTTATCGATCGTCCTGATTTGCTCAGTAAGAATTACGGAATCCTTTTCTAATCCGCTGCGCTTTGATTTCACTTCCACATGTGTCGGCAGCTTGGCCTTGGAAATTTGGGACGTGATTGCCGCAATAATGGTCGTCGGACTGTATTGATTCCCAATATTGTTTTGGATAACCAACACAGGTCTGGTTCCCCCCTGTTCCGAGCCAATGACGGGGTTTAATTCAGCATAGTATATTTCCCCGCGTTTAATACTCATATCCCACGCTCCATGCCATTTTCCTTTCATAGCATATTGTGGCTTCTTCTTCTGCAATGCACAAATCCTTTGCTATTCTCAAATTAATATTTGCCATCTCCTGATATCCTAAACGCATTTGCTCTCGTATTCCCGCCCTTCGTCTCTCCAGCAGCACACTGTATATCGCCTCTATAATAAAATCGTTTCTATCTTTTTTTTCTGTTGAGACTAAAATATCCACTTCCTCAATAAGGCTTTGCGGTAAAGACACGATAATGCGTTTATGTTCCGCCACGCCAAGCACCTCCTGACAATTAGACACACTATATTTTATTATAGCTATTTACTAGGAAAAGTGTCAACGATCTCACGCCTTCAGATGGGTGATTCGGAAGAAAAAGTCCTCCTGAACGCCATGTAAATTATGGTAATGGCCTGATTTCTCAGCCATTTTTAAGAAACCTGTTTACTACAGCCTGATGTGCCGCGATTTCCCAGGAATCATCCAACTGCCTCAATTCGCTGTCAACCCCTTTTCTTTCTAAAGCGAGTCTTAAAAGGAGATCGGCCAGATGAGGATTTTTGGGCAGCAAAGGCCCGTGCAGGTATGTACCGAAAACATTTTTATACCGCACCCCCTCCGTCCCATCCTCTCCATTATTGCCATACCCTCTTAAAATCCTGGCCAATGGCTGCACTTCACTTCCCAAGTAGGTCTTGCCGGAATGGTTTTCAAACCCGACGATGGTTTTCAAGGAGGACGGCAAATCAGACTCAGCGATCACATTGCCAATCAGACGCTTTTGACCGGCGACCGTGTATAAATCAAGGATAGAAAGACCGGGAATTCTGATGTCCTCACCAGTTTGATAGTATTGTCCCAGCATTTGGTACCCGCCGCAGATGGCCAAAACTACCAGGCCGTCTTCAACAGCCTCTTTGATCTCCTCCCGGCGCTTACCAAGATCCTCGACAAGGATATTCTGCTCACGGTCCGACCCTCCCCCCATAAACAGGATATCCGCTTTTTCTATCCTCAGAGGATCTCCTAAGGATATTTTATGGACCTCAGTCTCCACGCCCCTCCATTTACTTCTGGCCGTCAAAGCGAGAATATTGCCCCTGTCACCGTAGAGATCCAAAAGATCGGGGTATAAGTGATAAATATGAAGCTTCATCCCGCAGCGGCCTCCTTCCTGGTCCCGGCGGAAGCCTGATCCCTTGCCAGGATATCCCGCAGCGGAAAGAGCATAGTATATGTCGGCAGGATGAACAACGCTTCGTCAGGTTCTGTCCGCATCTCCAGTTTTCTTACAGCGAGCTCCGCAGCATGCTCTATCTCAATCATGCTCTCAGGCAAACCCGCGTATTTCAACCTCAACGCCATATCCTCCGCTCTAAGACCAGAACAGATGATCTGCCTGATCTTTTGAGTGTTCCCAAAAGCCTCGAAATCAACATCCCATAGCCAGGAGATGTCCCTCCCGTCGGCGGCCAAGTCATTAATCGCAATCAGCAGCCTGAGATCCTGATTCAGATGGATCAGGGTCTGAATGACCTGATTGAACCCCATCGGATTTTTGACCAGAGTCAGAGTAGCCCTTTTGCCGTTCAAAACAAAGTTCTCCATTCTGCCCGCATCAGATACAAAGCCTGCCAGACCCTTGCGAATATCTCCCGGGTCAATCCCCAGCCTCATCGCCGAACAAAAAGCGGCCAAGCCGTTATAAAGATTATAATAGCCCTGAAGAGGCAAGAAGAATTCCTGCTCATTATCCCGCAAATCCTTGGCCAGAACGGAAAATTGTATTCCATCGGTCCGTGTATTGATATCATCGGCCGTAAGATCCGGCTCAGGGCGTCTGAAGCCACAGCCCCGGCAATAATATAATCCAAGCTGCCCATAGTGGAAAAGCTCATAGGAAAGTTCTTCTCCGCAAAGCGCGCAGTATTTTCCTTCCCTGGTTTCATCACTGGTTTGCGCACTGCCCGGAAGACTTTTTACGCCATAATAGTAAACATGCTCTCTGCCAATCCCCATCCTGGTCACCAAAGGATCATCGGCATTTAAGATCAACTCGGTTTGTTCGGGCAAAGCTTCTTTTACCAGCCGCACCGTCGTATCCAGTTCTCCGTATCTGTCCAGTTGATCACGGAAAAAATTGGTGACCACCGCCATTCGGGGCCGGATATCTCTGCATAGCACCGGAACGGTTGCTTCATCGACCTCCAGCAGGAGAATATCCGCCAGAGGTTTCCCTCCGAAGCTTGTATTTTGAAGGAGGGCTCCGGCAATCCCCGTGATCATATTGGCTCCTTCTCTGTTGAACGCCACTCTGATTCCGGCCGAGCGTAAAATTGCCGCCAATAAGTTATTAGAGGTCGTCTTGCCATTGGTCCCGGTAATGATGACTGTTCCCCTGGCAAAGGACATCCCAAGTTGGTTAACGACATACGGATTTAACTTGCTTGCCAGCAGGCCCGGAAAAGTCGTCCCTTTTCTGCCTGTCATTTTCATTAATATTCCCACTGTTTTTCCGATCCAAAGAGCCAGCCAAAATCGAATCCCTTTCACAACGGTATCTCCTATTACTTCTTATTGTCATTAAAAGTATTATCAACAAAACTTCCTTCTGCTTAAACATCTGCAGAGCATTAATCACCAAACAGCCTTCTCCCAGGCAGCCCCACGTAACAAAACCCTGGAAGCAAAACTCTTTGCCAGGCGGAAATACTGATCTGGACATTGAATTACTTAATATATATAATGTTTTTGGATATCATTCAAGAAAATTTACCGGATATACCTGTTTAAATCATAAGGTATGTCAAACAGCCGGTATGCATAAGAAAGGAAGTATCCCATGATTATCCCTTATCAAGATAAAGTCCCCTCCCTTGGCGAAAACGTTTTTATTGCCGATGGGGCTAAGGTCGTAGGCAATGTCACAATTGGCGACTATTCCAGTGTCTGGTTCAACAGTGTGATCAGGGGCGATGTCGATTCTGTAACAATCGGCCGGCGGGTTAATATCCAGGATATGACCGTAATCCACGAAAACGGCGGTCAGCCGACCCTGATTGAAGATGATGTCACGATTGGTCACTCCAGCATCCTGCATGGCTGCACCATTCGCAAAGGCTGCCTGATCGGCATGGGAGCCTTGATTCTCAACGATGCGGAGATCGGGGAATATTCCATGGTCGCCGCAGGTGCCCTGGTTACCGAAAGAAAAGTCTTTCCTCCCCGTTCCCTTATCATGGGTTCCCCGGCCAAGGTAGTACGGGAATTAAGCGCTCAGGAAATTGAGTCCATTCAGGAATCGGCACTCCGCTACATGGAAAAGGGACAGGAATACAAAGGAAGCAGTAAGAAGTGACATTGAACTTTCCCCTAATCACTGTTTAAACAGTATCATTATAGCATATCATCATGAGTGCTATCCCAAATATTGCTCTTTGTCCGCATCATTCTTATTTTTACAAATAAAAAAACCACTTGAACTTCATGTAAAAGTGGTTACAAAACAAATTTCCTTTATGATCATGGCAGACCAATCACTTCTATGATATTTCTTTAATCGTTTTGATTTGCTTTTGTGTCTGGAACTGAATCTGCCACCTATTCATCAGCTTAATGCCCTCTTCTACGATTATGGGATCAAATTGTATCCCCTGGTTCACCATGAGTTCTTTTCTGCACTCTTCCCAGGACATCGCCTCCCGGTATGGCCGTTGGGAAGTCATGGCATCAATGGAATCAGCGACCGCAATAATTCTTGACCCGACCGGAATCCGCTCCTGCTTTATTCCTTCCGGATAGCCCCTTCCATCCCAGCGCTCATGATGGTAAAGTACAATCTCCGCAATCTGGTGCAGTCTTTTCGATTTATTCAGGATATTATAGCCGATCTCCGGATGTCTTTTTATCTGTTCCCATTCATAGGGGAGCAGTTTTTCTTCTTTATTCAGGATATGTTCGGGAATACCCAGCTTACCAATATCATGTAAATGTGCCGCCAAATGAATATTCTTTAGTCTGATGCCTCTCATTCCAAGGTTCCTTGCTATATCCTGTGTCATATCTGCAACACGTGTCGAATGTCCGCTTGTATAGGAATCACTTACTTCTAAAGCTGTAGTAAGGCATTCTATGGCATCATGCAATGCATCTTTTTCGATAAAAAACATTATTACCCGTTACATAGTGGACGGCTTACTGCTGAATGTTGTTTCCATCTGTTGGATCAGCCCTTCCAGGGAACTTGTACTACAGCTATGACTGCGGATAATCTTTATATTATTCTTTTTTGCTTCTTTGACAGCAGTAACGATCATTTTGTGGGACACTGTTCCGGTAAACAGTATCACCCCATCCGGTTTGCCGATAGCTTTTTCAAACCGCGGCGGCATTTGTGTATATACTTTGGCCTGATGACCCCTTCTGCCAATGATTTCTTTGTACTCTTTATGCATTCCGTCATGTCCCCCGATCACTACAATACTCATCACTACCCATCCTTTCCTATCCTCAATAGCCCCGATCACCGATTATTTGATATTGAAAATCATTATCAATACCATGTGTATTAGTTTACCAGTTTTATTTTTGGGTGTCAACAGAAAACTGCATAACCGTCCTCCAAATGCTGGCGCATTTAAGAAAAAAACCGCCGCTCAAGCAGCCGTTTGATCTCAAGATTAAAGACCCTTCCACGGCGCTCGGCGACGGATATATGAATAATGGATTAATCATCAATTTTCGTCAAAAACAGACCCTGTTCTCCGGTTCCGGAGACAAGAACTATTTGATCAGGCTTTTCCCCATAAGGTATTTATCTACTTCCCGGGCAGCCAGCTTTCCCTCTTGAAAAGCCCAGACAACCAGGCTCTGTCCCCTGCGCATATCCCCTGCGGCAAATACTTTTTCCACACTGGTTTCAAAAACCTCGTATTCCGCATTGACATTGCTCCTGGGGTCACGTTCCAATTGAAGCTCTTCCGGAATCGCATCTTCCGGACCTAAAAATCCCATAGCAAGAAGCACAAGATCCGCCTTCCACACTTTTTCGCTGCCCGGAACCTCCTGCGGAACAAATCTCCCCAAAGCATCTTTTTCCCAGGTTACGTTTACCGTATGGACTTCTTTGACCTCTCCCCGTTCATTCCCCACAATTTTTTTGGTCGATAAAAGATAATTTCTGGGATCTTTTCCATACAGGCTGATCGCCTCTTCCTGGCCGTAATCCACTTTGAGTTTCTTCGGCCATTCAGGCCAGGGATTGGATTGCTCTATTCTCTTTGCGGGGGGTTCAGGCATAATCTCAAACTGGAAAACGCTTGCACAGCCATGCCTGATCGAGGTCGCCACACAGTCAGTCCCTGTATCGCCGCCCCCGATAATAATGACATTCTTCCCTTTGGCACTGATGTATTTGCCATCCTTAAGACTGGAATCCAAAAGACTTTTGGTGGTTGCTTTCAGGAAATCCACTGCATAGTAAACTCCCTTGAGATCTTTTCCTTCCACATTCAGTCCTCGGGGTTTCGTTGCTCCCGCGCATAAGACTACGGCATCGTATTGGTCCACCAGCTCCTGGGCTTTGATGTCTCTGCCGATTTCCGTGTTGAAGACAAATTTTATTCCAGAGGCTTTCATGGACTCCAGCCGTCTTTCAATAAACCGCTTCTCCAGCTTCATGTTCGGTATTCCATACATCATTAAGCCCCCGGCCCGGTCATCCCTCTCATATACCGTAACATCATGACCTACGGCATTCAGATAGTAAGCGGCTGACAATCCCGCCGGACCAGAACCGACAACAGCAACCCTCTTTCCGGTTTCCTTGGCTTGATTGGGTTTGACCCACCCTTCGGCAAACGCTTTTTCAATGATCTCATATTCAATACTGTTGATGGTCACCGGGTCCATAATGTAGCCCTCTGTACAGGCTCCTTCACATGGCGCCGGACATACTCTGGAGGTAAACTCCGGAAAAGGGGTCGTTCTGATTAGTCTTCTGTATGCTTCTTTCCATTGTCCCTTATAGACCAAACCGTTCCACTCAGGAATAAGGTTATGCACGGGACATCCTGAAGCAGCTCCGTTTAAGATCACTCCCCCATGGCAGAAAGGGACGCCACAGTCCATACATCTAGCCCCTTGGGTTTTTAAGGTCTCAGGGTCCTGGGGCAACCGTATCTCATTCCAATCTTTGATCCTCTCTTTGGGAGGCCTCTTTTTCGGGTCTATTCTTTGATATTCTAAAAATCCAGTCGTTTTTCCCATGATCAGTCCCACCTTAATTCCTGTAGTACTTGAAACCTCTTAACACTCGCCCTTAAATGCAGCCATCAGTGCTTCCTCGCCTTTTAACCCAGCCTTGTGGGCCCTATCAATATTTTCAAGCATACGTTTGTAGTCTTTAGGTATTACCTTGGTAAATTTCCGCCCATAGGTTTTCCAGTCCTCAAGAATTTTCCTGCCCAGAGGGCTGCCGGTGTATTCCGCATGTTTCTGAATCATTGCTTGAATTTCCTTTAGCTCCTCTTCGGAACTGACGCTTTCCAGCAATACTATAGATTGATTACAGTTTATTTCATCAAAGTTTAAGACATAAGCGACACCGCCGGACATCCCTGCCGCAAAATTTCTGCCGGTCTTACCCAGGATCACCACTTTGCCCCCGGTCATATATTCGCAGCCGTGATCACCTACTCCTTCAACAACGGCCTTGACCCCGCTGTTGCGGACACAGAATCTTTCCCCTGCGATACCATTGATATATGCTTCACCTGAAGTGGCGCCGTAGAAAGCGACATTACCGATTAAGATATTTTCTTCAGGTACAAAATCGGAATTTTTGGGAGGATAGACGACAATCTTACCACCGGAAAGCCCTTTCCCGATATAATCATTGGAATCCCCTTCTAATTCAAGAGACATTCCCTTGGGAACAAATGCTCCGAAGCTCTGACCGGCTGAACCTACAAAAGTCAGCTTGATGGTATCCTCAGGAAGTCCTTCTTCCCCGTATCTTTTGGATATTTCATTCCCTATGATGGTTCCGACCACTCTGTCCACATTATTAATTTTCAATTTAGCCCGAATGGATTTTTTGGATTCCAAAGCAGGCTTGCACATTCTGAGAAGCTTTTTCATATCCAGAGATTCTTCGATCATATGATTCTGAGGCTGTGTTTTGTATCTGCCGATATCCGAACCGGCATAAGGCTGATAAAGAATCTTGGATAGATCCAGCTGCGAAGCCTTCCAATTTTTTATATTTTCCTTATTCTTCAGCTTATCCGTACGGCCAACCATTTCATTGACCGTTCTAAATCCAAGCTTAGCCATGATTTCACGCATTTCCTGAGCAACAAACCTCATGAAATTTTCCACATGCTCCGGTTTACCTGCAAAATATTTTCTTAACTTCTCATCCTGGGTGGCAATGCCCACCGGACAAGTGTTGAGATTACATACCCTCATCATGACACAACCCATAGCAATCAGCGGTGTTGTGGAGAATCCGTACTCTTCGGCCCCCAGCATCGCCGCAATAACAACGTCTCTTCCCGAGAGCAGCTTGCCGTCTGTTTCCAAAACCACCCTGTCCCTCAGCTTGTTCAGGACCAGAGTCTGATGGGTCTCGGCCAGACCAAGTTCCCATGGAAGTCCTGTATTCTTGATGCTGGTTCTGGGTGAAGCCCCTGTTCCGCCGTCATAACCGCTGATCAGGATGACATCTGCTTTGCCCTTGGCTACCCCTGCCGCAATTGTCCCCACACCCACTTCGGAAACAAGCTTGACATTAATGTTTGCTTCTCTGTTGGCATTTTTCAGATCGTGAATGAGTTCGGCCAAATCTTCAATCGAATAAATGTCATGGTGGGGCGGAGGTGAAATCAGATCGACACCAGGTGTGGAATGCCTGACCTTGGCAATGGCCGGGTAGACCTTGCGCCCGGGAAGCTGTCCGCCCTCACCCGGTTTTGCTCCTTGGGCCATTTTGATTTGAATTTCCACAGCATTAGACAAATAGTTGCTGGTCACCCCAAAACGCCCCGAAGCAACCTGCTTAATCGCGCTGCAGATAGAATCTCCATTAACCAACGGTTCAAACCTGTCCGGGTCTTCTCCGCCTTCACCGCTGTTGCTTTTCCCTCCCAGCCTGTTCATGGCCGTGGCCAGACATTCATGGGCCTCCCTGCTGATCGAACCGTAAGACATGGCCCCTGTCTTAAACCTCTTCACAATAGCCTCAACAGACTCCACTTCTTCAATCGGGATCGTGTCCCCGGCAGAGATGTTAAATGCAAGCAGATTCCTCAAGGTATAGATTTCCTCATTATTGATCTTTTTGGAATATTCCTTGTAAAGACCATAATTGCCCTCCCGGCAGGCCCTCTGCAGCATATAGATGGTTTCCGGATTATACATGTGGATTTCTCCGTCGTCCTTACATTGGAAAAACCCGCCTGTTTCCAAGGTTTCGGCATAAAGGATATTTTCCTCAAAAGCACTCTGGTGTCTCATTTGATTTTCCAGAGCGATTTCTTCCAGGCCGATCCCCTCAATTCTGGATGAGGTAAACGTAAAGTATTTGTCAATCAAGTCCTTTTTCAGCCCGACCGCTTCAAAGATCTGGGCCCCATGGTAGCTGCGCATCGTTGATATGCCCATTTTTGTCAGGACTTTCAGAATGCCCTTGACCGCCGCCTTGATATAATTCTTTTTCGCTTCCGCGTAGCTTCGTCCGTTTGTCTGGCCTTTTTCCGCAAGGTCCCTGATGGTTTCATAGGCAAGATAAGGGTTGATCGCGGTCACGCCATAACCGATTAACGTGCAGAAATGATGAACTTCCCTTGCTTCTCCGGATTCCAGAACAATACCGACATTGGTTCTGTTTTCTCTTCTGATCAGGTGGTGATGCAGACCGGCAGAGGCTAAAAGGGCGGGGATTGCGGCGTATTCTTTATTGACGCCCCTGTCTGAAAGGATCACAATATTAACCCCTTCACTGATGGCCTTGTCCGCTTCCCGGAAAATTCTGTTTAAAGCCTTTTCCATAGCTTTAGCCCCATCAGCTGCTTTATATAAAATCGATATTGTTGTTATTTTAAACTGCTCGTGGCGCAAACATTGAATCGCCTTTAACTGTTCATTGGTCAGGATCGGAGACTCCAGAAAAATACTGGCTGTGTTTTCCCGGTGCGGGTCCAGCAGATTTCCGGCATTTCCGAGCAGCATACTGCTTGAGGTAATGATTTCTTCCCTGATTCCGTCAATCGGCGGGTTGGTGACTTGGGCAAAAAGCTGTTTGAAATAAAGGTACAGCATCTGCGGTTTCTCAGATAATACAGCCAGCGGAGAATCCGCGCCCATCGCCCCGACAGGGTCGAGAGCGTCGACAGCCATCGGATAGATCATTTTCTCAATATCTTCAGAAGTATAACCAAATGCTTTCTGCTGCTGAATAAGCTCCTCCCCGGCTTCCTTTTCTTCAGCCTTCTCCACCGGGACATCACTTAATTTTACAATATGCTGATTAATCCATTCTTCATAAGGATAAGACACGGCGACACTCTTTTTTATTTCCTCATCGGAAATAATTCTTTTGGCCGCGGTATCGATCAGCAGCATTTTACCTGGTTCCAGCCTGCCTTTGTATTCTACGTTTTCCGGTTTAATATCCAAAACCCCTACTTCGGAAGCCAGGATGACCTTATCGTCTTTGGTGACATAATACCTGGAAGGCCTGAGTCCGTTCCTGTCCAATACCCCGCCAATCACCGTACCGTCGGTGAAACCCATGGCAGCGGGTCCGTCCCAGGGTTCCATCACAAAATTATGGAATTCGTAAAAATCGGTTTTTTCTTTGGACATCAACTCATTCTTTTCCCAGGGTTCAGGAATCATCATCATCACGGCATGCGGAAGAGACCTTCCGGCCAGGTGGATAAACTCCAGGCTGTTGTCAAACATGGCCGAGTCACTGCCCGACTCGTCAACAATGGGATAAACTTTGGAAATATCGTCAAACAAGGAGGAATCAATACATTTCTGTCTCGCCCTCATCCAGTTTACATTGCCTCGTATGGTGTTGATTTCACCATTGTGCACAAGATATCTGTTGGGATGCGCTCTCTCCCAGCTGGGGAAAGTGTTGGTGCTGAACCTGGAATGAACCATCGCCAATGCCGATATAAAGTCCAAATCGGAAAGGTCCAGATAGAAATTTCTGAGCTGTTCCGCCGTAAGCATCCCTTTATAGACGATCGTCTTTGCCGAGAGACTGGCAACATAGAATGTTCCGCCTTTTTCTTCACACATTGGAACGATCGCTTTTTCCGCTCTTTTTCTTATCACATAAAGCTTTCTCTCAAAAGCCATTTCATCGGTAATTCCGGGACTTTTTTCAATAAAGACCTGAATAAAACGCGGCATGACCGCTTTGGCGCTTTCGCCGATTTCCAACATATTAATAGGAACTTCGCGCCACCCCAGAATTTTCTGGCCTTCTTCTTCCACAATCTTCTCAAAGGTTTCCATCTGCGTCCTGCGGAAATCATCGTAGCGGTGGGCAAAGATCATCCCTACCCCATAGCTTCCCTTTTCAGGCAAATCAAAGCCAAGCACCTCACATTCTCTTGTGAAGAAATCGTGAGGGATCTGAACCAGAATACCCGCTCCGTCACCGGTTTTTTCATCAGCTCCGCTCGCGCCCCTGTGAGACAGGTTTTCCAGGACAGTTAAAGCTTCCTCAACAATGTCATGTGATTTCTCACCCTTAATGTTTACGACAAACCCCATCCCACACGCATCATGCTCAAATGCCGGATCGTAAAGACCCTGTTTTTTTGGTAATCCATAATTTTCCATAATACACACCCTTTATTGGAGTTTACACATTATGCTGTTTTAGATTCTATCAAAAATTCATCTATAAAATAACTATTTTCGTCAAAATATTTTGTATTCATTTAGGATTTCCCAGATAAAGATCGTCATCATCATCTTAATGAATCCCCTATGTATGTTAACACATTAATTATATATTTTTCTACTTTTTTATTCGAACCGGAAACAGGGATAAAATAACATCAAAAAATGTCTCAATTAAATGAGACAACTGATTTTGGGCCCTCTTTGTCGTCCACGCAGATTGAAGCAATTTCTCAGTAGATTATTTCGGAATCTGACTTGTATCGATATAGACCCGGGGCACTCTCTGTGAAATGCCGCAGAGGATTTCATAACTGATGGTCCCCGCGCATTCAGCCATTTGAGCGGCAGTGAGACTGCTTTTTCCTTCAGAACCTAAAATGGTTACTTCATCACCTATTTCGACCCCTTCGATACCGGTAACATCAATCATTGTCTGATCCATACAAATTCGCCCGATAACCGGCGCATACCGGCCTTTGACGATGACATTCCAATTATTGGACAATGATCTTCTCAGTCCGTCCGCATAGCCTAAAGGCAGAGTCGCCACCAAGGTCGGAGCTTGCGCAATAAAGGTCCTGCCATAGCTCACACTGTCTCCCGCCGCGATTTTTTTCAGATGAACAATCCTGGCCTTTAAGGACATCAGCGGTTCAAACCCGTTTTCCCCTTCCCAATGATTCATGGGCAGCTGCCCGTAAAGCATGAGTCCCGGGCGGCATAATTCATATTCTTGATCCCTAAGCTGCAGGATCGCGGCACTGTTGGCGACATGCCTCATGGGAATATTTAATCCGGCTGTTTTTAAGCTTTCATAAAGACCGTCAAATCTTTTTAACTGCGTAAAAGCAAAGCCAAGGTCAATTTCATCGGCTGTCGCCAGATGAGTATAGATTCCTTCGATCTCGATACCGGGAAGCTGCGCTATTTTCAAAATATTCTCCAAAGCATCTTCCTGAAAGCCAATCCTGCCCATCCCCGTATCAACCTTAATGTGCAAAATTGCGGGAATCCCCTTCTTTTCTGCCTCCAATGAAAATGCTTCCGCCTGTTCCAACCGGAAAACCTCCGGAATGATTCCTTCGGCAACGATTCTCTCCGCCTGGTCAGGCATCGTCGGGCCAATGAGCATCACTGTTACTTCCGGGAATTTTTCCCGGATTTGCAAGGCTTCTTCTAAAATCGCCACTCCAAAGCGCCTGACCCCTTCTTCTTTGAGTGTGCGGACAATCTCAAGCGCTCCATGTCCGTAAGCATTCGCTTTGACAATGGCCATCACTTCACTGTTGGTCTGCCGACAGATTCGCCGGTAATTTCTGCGTAAGGCTCCAAGATCTATACAAGCCCAAGCAGGACGCATTCCGTGCATTATTCCCTCCTCCAATCCTACCGAATTCGGATTATTCTTCAACTTCCAGGGTCTTCCTGACCTTAGGAAGCATATCGGCGACTTCCGCAGCCGTAAACCCGGCAGACCCATAAATCCCGCTTAATTCATCGGCTGCCCGGCCATGCAGAAATGTCCCCAGACAGGCTGCCCCGAGCAAAGGGACTCCCTGAGCGGCATAAGCCATGATGCATCCTGTCAGCACATCACCTGTCCCTCCGGTACCGAGCCCGGGGTTGCCGGTCGGATTAAGGAATACCCGGCCATCCGGGGAAGCAATGACCGTTACCGCTCCTTTTAAGACAACGATAGCACCCCATTCTATGGCCTTAGCCAAAGCCAGTTCCACTCTGCTCTCCTGAACCTCCAAAACAGTGCATTGACAAAGCCGGGCCATTTCTCCCGGATGGGGAGTCACGACCAGAGATCCCTGCCCTTTTCGCAGGGAAAGCAGCTCGGGCTGTCCGGCGACCAGATTTAAGGCGTCGGCATCAAGAATGACCGGAACTGAAGTATCCGCCAGGATACTCTTGATCACGGGAAGAAAACCGCTGTTTGGCTTTAACCCGGGACCAACCGCACAGGCATCAGCTTCGGTCAGTCTTTCCAATACAGCATTCCAGGCGCCCTGCCCCAGCATTTCGTAATCAGGCGCAGGCCAGACTGTTCCTTCAATCACACCCCGGTCAACCGTTTCCACAATTCCCTCCGGGACAACCATTTGCAGCAGCCCAATCCCGCTGCGCAAAGCACCGCGCCCCCCCAGAACTACCGCTCCGCTCATCCCTACCGATCCCCCGATAAAGACGCCTGTACCATGTGTTCCCTTATGTCCCTGCCGGTTCCTGACCGGAATAAGGGGCTGAATAATCTCAGCTGTTAATAAATAGGTCGTAATTTTTTCTTCATATATGATATTCTCCGGGATAGAAATTTGATCAATCAGCAGTTCACCGGTATAGACCGGCCCTTCCCCGAGAAAATGCCCAAGCTTGGCCAGTCCAAAGGTTACGGTATAGTCAGCCTTGACCGCTGTGCTTGATACTTTACCACTATCCGCTTCCAAACCGCTTGCAATATCTACCGCCAATACCGGAGCACTGCATTTGTTCATTTCCGCGACATACTTTTGCGTAAGGTCAGGCAAGCTTCCTTTAAATCCCGTCCCATAGAGAGCGTCAATGACAATATCGGCCTGGATCAGAGCCAGTCTGAAAAGGCGAATCTGCATTTCATCTTCGACCTGAACGATCTTACCGCCCATTTTTAAATAAAGCTCATAATTCAAACGGGCATCCCCGCCCAGTTCTCCTCCCCCGGCAAAGAAAAAAACGGTAACTTCCATCCCGGATACAGAAAGATGACGGGCAACCGCAAAGCCGTCTCCGCCATTATTTCCTTTACCGATTAAGATGACCGCCTTTTTCCCCGGTATTTTGGGTTGTCTTTCCCCATGTAATATTTTTCTGACCTGACGGACTACAGCCAGGGCGGCATTTTCCATCAGGACTATCCCGGGTATGCCAAATTTATTGATGGTATTGGCATCGATATTCCTCATCTGGCCGGCAGTGACTAAACGCATCTCCTTTTCCTCCTTCGTGATTAAAAGATCATCGCTGTCGCCGCAGCTTGCGTCTGATTGTGGGTAAGGCTTACACGGGCTTTTGTGCATCCCCTGTTGATCGCTATGGTCCGGGCCTTTTCACTTAAAATTACCTCTGGTTCACCATTTTCACTGCTGATTATTTCTATATCATGCCAGGAAATCCCTCTTATTCCCGTCCCCAATGCTTTTAAAACAGCCTCTTTCCCCGCAAACCTGACTGCGAATGAGGAGATGTTCCGTCCTTTTAAAGCCTCCAGCTCCCTTGCCGAAAATAGTCTTTCCAGAATACGAGGATGTCTCCGGCAAGAATCGGCAAACCTTTGTATTTCGATGATATCTATACCCGGATACAACTCGATTCCTCCTCTTTTTAAGAAAGCTGTTCCTGTCCAAATCCGGCCTGTCGTCCATTTTCGTTTACTTTGTCCAGTACGTTCTATATTAAATCCCTTACTTTTATCTGTTCCTGAACTGAACTGACAACCAGAAGAATATCTCCTTCTGTCAGAACAAACCCCGGACCGGGCGAAAAATTTTCGATTCCATTGCGGACAATCCCCACGACGGTTGCCCCGGTCAGCTCCCTGACCTTAAGTTCCCGCAATGATTTACCGATCGCCTCAGAGTTCTTTTCTATCTCAATTTCTTCGACATCATTCCATCTGGAAATAAACCTGTCCGCATAGGTTTGAACCTTATTGAGCAAGATATCGATTTCCCGGTCAATCGCTCTTCTGTTATCGATCAGTTTTCTCAGTTCTCCTAAAAAAGTCTGAATTTCGTTTTTTTGATTATAGGATCTTAAAAATTTCTCTGCCTGAAGCTTTGACCTGACAATGATTCCGACTCCCTGTCTGACATCAACAACATCTTCGTTCTGCAATATCGCAATAGCTCTGCGTATGGTTTCCGGGGAAACATTGAACCGTCCGGCCAATGTTGAACGTCCATGAATTTTTTCCCCTTCCCGGTATTCCCCGAGAACAACCGAATGGGCAATTTCGTTTGCTATCTCCTGATACTTCGCTGGTTCCAAGTTAATCCCTGTCCTTCCAATTATTGATATGACCTTAAAGATATTGAATAGATCAAAATACTTTTCCATACATTTTACTTCAGATACAAACGAATAACAACAGACGTTCTTTCCTCCTGCCAAGAGAAAAGATCCGACAATTAGACATTATTTCCTAAAATATGTCTATTGACATCAGACAACTTATACTTTAATATGTAGTTGTCAGTTCGTTATTTGTCATTAATCCTGTCTTCATATCATATATTGAGTGATCTTTTTTTTTGAGAAAGGAAGATGAACATGGCATTGGAAGATAAACAGATATATGAAGAATTAAGCAACCGCTACTCCATCCTACGCACGGAAGAACTCAAAAAAAAGATTGAACCCTATCTGAAATCTCTGGAAACAATCCCTGCCGGCCTCAAGTCGGAAGAATTGTTTCAGATCAATAAGAACAATATCCTAGCCTATTTTAAAGCAGAGCCCGAAAAGTGGAATGACTGGCACTGGCAGCTGAAGCACCGGATCACTGATGTGGAAACTCTGGATGGTATCGTCGGTCTTTCCGCCGTTCAAAAAAAAGAAATCTCCAAGGTCGGCCGGGTCTATCGCTGGGCTATTTCTCCTTATTATCTCAGCCTGGCCGATTTCTCCAATCCGCTTGACCCCGTTCTGATGCAAGGGCTGCCGACAGGAATGGAATTAGAAGATGACAAGGGAGAGGAAGACCCTATGGCAGAGGCCCTGACATCTCCCGCTCCCTGTATCACAAGAAGATACCCCGACCGCCTGATCATTAATGTGACCAATATGTGCGGGATGTATTGCCGGCACTGTCAGCGCCGGCGTAACATCGGCGAAATCGATTCCCATAAAAACAGACAGGACCTCAGCGCCGCTCTCGCTTATGTCCGGGAGAACCCCGAAATCAGGGATGTCTTGATTACCGGTGGGGACGCCCTATTGCTAAGCGACGAAACCCTGGACTGGCTGTTAAACGAATTGCATCAAATTCCTCATGTTGAAATCAAACGGCTTGGCACCAGAGTCCCCGTAACCCTGCCGGCGAGAATCACAGACCACTTGGTCAACATACTGGCAAAGTATCCACCCTTATATCTGAATACTCAGTTCAACCATCCAATAGAGGTAACTTTGGAGGCTAAACAAGCCGTTGACCGGTTGATCTCGGCGGGAGTCATTCTGGGTAATCAGGCTGTTCTCCTCAAAGGAATCAACAACCATCCCAATATCATGAAAAAGCTCAATCAGGAGCTTTTGAAAATAAGGGTCCGTCCCTATTACATTTTTCATGCCAAAAATATTAAAGGAACAAAGCATTTCATTCCCTCTATTCAGGAGGGGCTTGCCGTGATGGAGCATCTCCGCGGCTATACTTCAGGATTAGCCGTTCCTACTTATATTATCAATGCTCCCAAAGGCGGAGGGAAGATACCCCTTCTGCCCCAGTATCTCCTGTCCCTCAATGAAAATAAAGCGGTTTTCCGTTCCTGGGAAGGCAATGTCGTGCATTATGAGACTCCATAATTTTTGCCTTGCCAGCTGTCCCGATTTTCAAGTTCTTTTTCGATCGCATTAATGACCTCCCATTTTTTCCTGGTCCACTGAGGTGCAATGACCTGTCCCAGTGGGCCATCTCCCATTAATCGGTGTATGATAACGGCCGGAGGGAGGATTTCCACAATATCAGCGATCAGCTCAATATACTCCTCTAAGGTCATTAATTTGAATTCTTTTCGTTCAAAGAGCCCGGCAAGAGCCGTCCCTTTTAATACGTGCAAGGAATGGAGCTTTATTCCCTGAATATCCAATTTGCTCATTTCTCTTGCCGTTGCCAGCATCTGGCTGCGGTCCTCACAGGGAAGCCCTAAAATCACATGCACACAAACCCTGATGCCCCGTGCTCTCAGCTTGTGGAAAGCTTCCAGAAAACAGGCATAGTCATGTCCCCGGTTAAGCCAGGCCAAGGTGGAATCATGTATCGACTGCAGGCCCAGTTCTATCCATAAATAAGTTTTCCGGTTGATTTTTTCAAGAACATGGAGTACTTCTTCATTGATGCAGTCCGGTCTTGTGGAGACCGCTAACCCTACAACATCCTTTAGCGCCAAAGCCTCGTCATAAAGCTTTTGCAAATCATCGGGGTCGGCATATGTGCCTGTAAATGACTGAAAGTAGGCTATATATTTTGCTTTCGGCCATTTTTTTTTGGTCCTCTCTCTGACTTCACCGAACTGTTCGGCAAGCGTCAATGCCCTGTCTCCGGCAAAATCGCCCGAACCTTTGGTACTGCAGAATATACAGCCATGTGTGCTCAGGCTCCCATCCCTGTTCGGACAGGTAAATCCTCCGTCGAAGGCTACCTTGATGACCTTTTCACCAAAGACCTGACGCAGGTGGTGATTAAACCCATGATATCTTTTCTTGTCCCATCTTCTACATTCAGTCATAGCTGCTCCCTTTGCTCTTTGGGGGACTTTTCATTTTTCTTTGCCCGCAAAAACGATGATTTATTCATCCAAAAGATAAATATTCCCCTGATAAATTACGATAAATTATTATCGGATTTATTTTTTATTATAGCAGGAAAAAATTTTTTTGATAAATGGTGAACATTTATGATCATAAACACACAGGACAGTCTTAAATTTCTGGTGGAAAATACAAATGATGCTTATATTCTGTTCCAAACGATTGGAAGAGAAGACCGGACCATTGATTTAACGATAGTGGAAATCAGTGCGTCATTTGAAAAGATTGCCGGATATCAGAGAGAGGAGCTTCTCCATAAAGACCTTAAAGAGCTCTTTCCGGACTCCCGCTCTGATCATCCGGACTGGGCTGAAGTATTAAAAAATACTGTCTTACATCATCAGCTCCTGTCTTTTGAATATTTCTCCAATCTAAATGAAACGTACTATTCTGTCATCATCATTCCCTTCACCTCAAAGCAACGGCTGGTTTATTTCCTTGATATCACTCAGACCAAAAGAAATGAATCGAAAATAACTCAAAAAAATCATGAGCTGATTCAATTGAAAAAAGAGAAAAAAGAAATTGAACTGAGTGAAAAGCGTTACAAAACTCTTGTGAACAACCTGGGGGACATCATTTACACCTGCAATCTGCGGGGGATGATTACCATGGTCAACAAAATGTTTTGCCAATTAACAGGGAAAACCGAAAAAAAGATTCTCGGGACAAGGATAACCGATTATTTCAACCCTGAAAATACGGCAATTGCTTGGGACAGGGCAATTGCCGAGCTTATGCTGACCGGAGAGCCCGCTCATCTGGAATATCAATATTTCTTACCGGACGGGAGCTCCCGTTTTTACTACGCTACATTATCACCAATATCTGATTTGAATAAGAAGATCGTTGGTTTTATCGGTTCAAATCATGATATTACAAGTCTGAAAATCAACGAACAGAAAATGATTTCCCTGGCCTATCACGATTCTTTGACCAAACTGCCCAACAAGACTTTGTTTTTAGACAGACTAAGAACAGCGATCTCTATCGCCGAGAGAAACAAAGTCAAAATAGGAGTTGCTTTTGTTGACCTGGATAATTTCAAAGAACTAAATGCTGTTTATGGTCATGATCACGGGGACAAACTGCTTTTTGAAGTAGCCCAAAAGCTGGTTTCCTGTGTGCGCAGTTATGATACCGTTGCCCGGTTCGGCGAAGATAAGTTCCTGGTATTGTTTCAACATCTCATCCATGTCAATGAGCTGTTTACCGTATTTGAACGAATCAGGCTGGCCCTTTTTACCCCGTTTTCCATTGGCCGGCACTCCATCAGCCTTACGGCGAGCATTGGCATCGGAATTTATCCTGATGATGGTGTTGATGCCAATGAAATCATCTTAAATGCCAATACCGCAATGGACAAAGCAAAAAAAATGGGCAAAAACTGCTACTATTTCTATAATGATCAATTCAAAGAGGCGCTTAACCGGCAAAATATGCTGCGGACGATGCTGATCAGCGCGATGAATAACCAGGAATTTTTATTATACTATCAGCCGCAATATGAAATTCCCACCAGAAGGCTGCGAGGATTTGAGGCCTTGCTCAGGTGGAATAACCCCGCGTTTGGCTTGATCCTGCCGGTAGAGTTTATCAAGATCGCCGAAGAAACCAAGCAAATCATTCCGCTGGGAAAATGGGTGATCAAAAACGCGTGTGAAGTCTGTAAAATGATTAATGACAAATATGGATTGAACCTGATTGTTTCCGTGAATATCTCTCTTGTCCAGCTCCAGGAAAAAGATTTTTTCGATACGATCATGGAAACCGTCAAACATTCGGGGATAAAACCGTCAAATTTAGAACTGGACATAAAAGAAAATGTGATTATGGAAAACTTTGACTATATGGTCTCCGTATTAAAAAAATTAAAAAAGGCCGGGATCAGAATCGCACTTGATGATTTCGGCTTGAGCAACCTCTCTTTGAGCCAATTGAAGAGACTGCCCTTAGATATGGTCAAACTGGACAAAGAATTGCTCAATTATATTGAATATCCCAATTCCCAGGGAGCGTTGACTGATTCCATCATTGACTTGATTCATCATCTGGATATTGAAATGCTGGCTGAAGGAGTGGAGAATAAAGAGCAGGTGGATTATCTGCTTAAGGGAAACTGTGACAATATTCAAGGATTCTTTTTCGCCGAACCTGTGGCCAGAGAAAAAATCGAAGAGATCATTGAAAAAGGTGTTTCTGAGAATGAAGCGCAAAGCAGAATGATTCAAAAAATCGGTCTGACTTATGAAGAATTATTTAAACAACCCGCAAGATATCTCGGCAAAAATTGGGATATCCGACAATAAGCCGTTATCCAAGCAGACATGAAAAACCGTTCCGGTTGATTTTCGGAACGGTTTGTTCATTTTACGATCTGTTTTTATTTTTCTTCCATGATCAAGCAGCCGATTAAAGATTGCTGAATGAAGTGCTCAGCCCATCGATGTCAGAATAAGCGCTTTCTCCATGCTGCGTGCTGTCAAGACCTGTTTCTTGTTCAATATTTGAAGCGGCAAGGGGGGTAAAGATTCCAACCACTTTGAGGATGATGAAAGTTGCGACTGCTGCGTATGCGTAGGTTGCCAAAGTTGCAATGAGCTGAATTTTTACCTGTTCGAAGTTTCCGGAGTAAAACAGTCCTTCGTTGGCAACCAGCGGATTTACTGCCGCTGTACAGAAGATCCCTGTCATCAAGGCTCCGATGGTTCCGCCGATACCGTGAATACCAAAGACATCCAGTGCGTCATCATAGCCAAGCTTTTCCTTGAGGACAGCAACCGAGAAGTAGCATACTACACCGACGATCAGTCCCAGCACAATCGAGGCCAGAGGTGTGATGAAGGCGCAAGCCGGAGTAATACCCACCAAACCTGCTACCGCCCCGGAGATTGCACCGAGCATTGTCGCTTTACCATGATGCAGCTTTTCCGAGATCATCCAGCCGAGAAGTCCCATGCAGGCGGCGATATGGGTGTTGGCAAAAGCCAATGCTGCAGTCCCATCCGCTGCGAGCTCACTTCCGGCATTGAATCCGAACCAACCGATCCAGAGCAGGGCCCCGCCAAGAACGACGTAAGGAATGTTATGGGGGATAGTGGGATCGTTGGCTTTATTGTAGCGTTTGCCAATGACAATTGCCGCCACAAGTCCCGAAATCCCTGAACTGATATGAACTACAGTCCCTCCGGCAAAGTCAAGGGCACCCAGGCTTCCCAGCCATCCTCCGCCCCAGACCCAGTGAGCGACAGGCGCATAAACCACTAAGCTCCACAGGGCGAGAATTCCCACATAAGCCGGGAAACGCAGTCTTTCAGCAGTGGCCCCTGTGGCCAGCGCCGGAGTCAGAATGGCAAACATCAACTGAAAAGCTACAAATAAAATGTGAGGGATTGTCATTTCACCTTTCGGATCCAGTCCGACATCCTTAAGTCCCAGGTAATCAAGTCCACCGATAAGTCCGTTTATATCCGTACCAAAAGCTATTGTGTAACCGATAACCACCCAGAGAATTGTTACAATTCCAAGTCCGGCAATACTTTGCATCATTATGGACAGAACATGGCGTTTTTTTACAAGTCCTCCGTAAAAGAATGCTAATCCGGGAATCATGATAAAAACAAGTGCGGCGCTAATGAGCATAAAAGCGGTATCCCCATTATTCATTTTTCTCTCCTCCTTTTTTTCTCATGACAAAAAAAAGCCTCAGAAAAGCGTTGCGCTTTCCGAGGCTCCGTTGCCAATGTTTTAAGAATTTATCTTGTGATATTACTATATTACCCCTTTGGGTTTCTGTAAAGTGGTTTTCTAAATAAATATTGTATACACAAGCTTTTTATCTTTTGTAATACAGTATACATTGTTTTTACTCATGAAACCTTTCCACTTCAAATCTCCAAAGCTCGACCTCTTCTTCCGGCCAAATGCCTGCCTTCTGCCTGACTATACGGATTTGTTCCTCCACCGTTTCGATCCCTTCCAGACGCGGCAGCAATAGCCCCACTTTTCCTCCGCAGCGGATGATGACACCATAAAGCTGAGGATCAAGCTCTTCCGACCCTGTAATTTTTTGCGGGTCACTCAGTACATCTACCGATATCCGGAGCAGTTTCAGTTCATCGGGCTGCACAGGCCAGAAGCGAGGGTCCTGGGTCCCTGCCGCTATGGCATTATGCCTGATCTCCGCAGCCAGATTTTCACGGGCCGGCTGAACAGTTCCTATGCAGCCTCTGAGTTCACCATCCTTTTTCAACGTGACAAAACAGGCTTTTTTTTCTTTTAATAAAGGATCACCCGGAATATGCAGCTTATCAAAAGCCTGCGCGTGAAGATGGTGCTCCAGACATTCCCGGGCATAGCCGGCAATAGGTGCGGAACGATAAATTTCAGCCGTGAGATAGCCCACCCCAAAAGGACCTTCATAAGACAGGACCTTGGGAGAACCTTCCCGGGCGCCCAAAGCAAATAGAAGAGAGTGATACCCGCACTGCCCGGCCGCTTCCAGCATGTCTTGCGGAATACCTCTGATGATGGCCGTATCCTTCTGTATCCCTTTCACAATGATACTGTCAAATTTAGGACCGTCAGGGTGAAAACCGTAAGGACCATCTTCCTTCAGCCGGTGGGACAGATCCCCGCTGGCTAAAATCGCGCACCTGGTTTCACTGCCGCTGAAAATCTCCCCTGCCAATCTGCCCAATTCCTCTGCTTGCCGCAAGGGCATTCCAAAAACAATAACCTTCCCTTGCCAACCGGCTTTCTTGAGAAAATACAAGGGAACAAGGGCGGCATGATCAAGCTCGGCTTTTACAGGCTGAAGGCTGCTTATTCCTTCCTGCGCCGATGCCAGCAGCATCCCGTCCACTTCAAATTCCAGTTTGACATTTCCCGCGCCAAAGCTCCCAAAGTCTCCTTTTACCGTTTCTCCTTCCAGATAAGATAATCCCTGCCGGCTTAAAGGAGCATGGGGAGATACCAGAACAACAGATTCTACTTTCAAATCAACCAGGGTCTCAGCAATTTTTTGATAAGACTCTATTGTCGCCTGACAAGCCCTTTCCTCTCCCTTTCCGATCTCGGCAACAATCAGCGGAGGATGGGGGACAAAACCAACATAAACAAGACTCATGCGTAATCCCTCCTAATTAAGACGATAAATCAAAACCGTTTTTTTTCGTGCAAAATACATCTTGTAAAACAAAACCTGTAATTTCAAGAAGGATATTCTAAAAACCACGGCAGATATTAATTCATTTTCTTTTTTTCCAATGCTTTTCCTTCTTTATTTATTAAACCGGCAAAAAAAATTAAATCATCCAGTGAAAAGTATTCCATTCCCGCCAAAAACAAAGAATGTTTTTTCTATCTTTTACTATCCTGTATACATTGCAAAACTACTTGTATCCTATATTAAAGTATGTTAAGTTTTTAAATATAATAAGCAAGTAAGCAATGACGCTTAACTCGGTGTTTTTAGACCGCCTAGGTGGGTGTTTTTTGCTTTTTTTGCTTTTTTCCGGATTGTTTTCAACATTAGATGCTTTATCTGCAATTTTTAAGGAGGATTTTAGAAATGGAGATCTTTGGTTCAAATGTTTTCAATGATACCGTTATGCGGGCCAGACTGCCCAAAGCTACCTACAAAGCCTTGAAAAAAACGATTACCCAAGGTACCGCTCTCGAAGCCAGTGTTGCTGAAACCGTTGCCAGCGCCATGAAGGACTGGGCAATTGAAAAAGGGGCTACCCATTTTACCCATTGGTTCCATCCGATGACCGGTTTGACCGCGGAAAAACACGACTCCTTTATTTCACCAACCGAGGACGGCAAAGTCATCATGGAATTCTCCGGCAAGGAGCTGATCAAGGGGGAACCTGACGCCTCTTCTTTCCCCAGCGGCGGTATCCGCGCAACTTTTGAAGCCAGGGGCTACACAGTCTGGGATTGCACTTCACCGGCATTTTTAAAAGAAGATAAGAATGGCAGTACCATCTTGTGCATTCCAACCGCCTTCTA